>NZ_CP072867.1:0-300000 GCF_017948245.1 Rhizobium sp. NLR16a
TGTCGTGGAAGTCGTAATCCATCTCGAAGGGCGCGGCGACGGCGGCAAAATCGGCGCTGATGGCGGAGCCCGACAGTCCCTCTTCCGAAATGAAGCTGACGCGCATGAAGAACCTGCCGGTATCGAGATCGTCGAACTGGCTGGAGTCGATGATGTTGCAGCCTTTGTCGGCCAGATAGCTCGAAATCGCCGCAACGATGCCGCGCGTCGATTTGCAGGATACGGTGAGTACGAAGCTCTTCATGCTGTCTCTTCCTTCACCCTTTCAGGTATAGAGAGTCCGGTCATGCCGAGCTGTCCAACCCGGCATGGCGAAGACGTCGGTCCGGCTGCTCAGATATCGAGCGTGCTGTCGCGTTCCCACTGGGTGAAATGCGAGCAGTAGGCATTCCATTCCCGGTGCTTGAGCTTGAGATAGGCGGAGGAAAACTCAGCCCCGATTGCCGCCTTCAGGCCTTCGTCGGCATCAAAGGCGCGCAGCGCATCGAGCAGGTTGAGCGGCAGGCGCGGCGCGTCCTTCACCAGGTGTCCCTCGGCATACATATCGATATCATAGTGCTGGCCGGGGTCTGCCTGGCTGCGGATGCCGTCGAGGCCGGCCGCGATGATGATCGCCTGTAAGAGATATGGATTGACCGCACCGTCCGGCAGGCGCAGCTCGAAGCGCCCGGGCCCCGGCACGCGCACCATGTGAGTGCGGTTGTTGCCCGTCCACGTCACGGTGTTCGGCGACCATGTCGCGCCTGAGGTCGTGCGCGGCGCATTGATGCGCTTGTAGGAATTGACCGTCGGATTGGTGATGGCAGCAAGCGCCGAAGCGTGCTTCATGATGCCGCCGAGGAAGGTTTTCCCCTGCGCGGAGAGGCCGAAGGCCATTTCCTTGTCGGCGAAGGCGTTGACCCTGCCGTCGATGTCCCAGACCGAGATGTGGGCATGGCAGCCGTTTCCGGTCAGGCCCTTGAAGGGCTTCGGCATGAAGGTGGCGCGAAGACCGTGTTTTTCGGCGACCGACTTGACCATGAACTTGAAGAAGGAGTGCTTGTCCGCCGTCTTCAGGACATCGTCATATTCCCAGTTCATCTCGAACTGGCCGTTCGCATCCTCGTGGTCGTTCTGATAGGGCTTCCAGCCGAGTTCCAGCATATAGTCGCAGATCTCGGCGATGACATCGTACCGACGCATCACGGCCTGCTGGTCGTAGCAAGGCTTCTCGGCGGTATCGAACTCGTCTGAAATCACCGAACCATCAGCAGAGATGAGAAAGAATTCGGGCTCCACGCCGGTCTTTACCCGGAGCCCCTCCTTCGCAGCTTCAGCCACCAGTCTTTTCAGCACGACACGCGGCGCCTGTTCGACAGGCTGATCGTCCATGACGCAGTCGGCGGCGAGCCATGCGACGTCTCTCTTCCAGGGCAATTGGATGACGGAGGAGGCATCGGGAACCGCAAACAGGTCCGGATGGGCCGGCGTCAGATCGAGCCAGGTCGCAAAGCCCGCGAAACCGGCGCCATCCTTCTGCATGTCAGCAATGGCTTCCGCCGGGACCAGCTTGGCGCGTTGGCCGCCGAACAGGTCGGTGTAGCTGATCATGAAATATTTGATGCCTTTGTCTCTCGCAAAAGCAGCAAGGTCCAGTGTCATTCTCGTTCCCCTTTGGATTTCTTCGAGACACTTTGGTTATGGAGATGAGACGGCCGGGACTTTGGCCCGGCCGGTAGAAATCAGAAGCCTCCCTTGCCGGGAATCCAGTTGGTGCCGGCGAGCGGCACCTGCGCCATGGCCGATGCCTCGATCGTCAGCGCGACGAGGTCTTCCGGCTCGAGATTGTGCAGGTGGTTCTTGCCGCAGGCGCGCGCGATCGTCTGGGCCTCGAGCGTCATGACCTTGAGGTAGTTGGCGAGACGGCGGCCGGCCGCAACCGGGTCCAGGCGTTTTGCGAGCTCCGGGTCCTGGGTGGTGATGCCGGCCGGATCCTTGCCTTCGTGCCAATCGTCATAGGCTCCGGCCGTGGTGCCGAGCTTCTGATATTCCTCTTCCCAGCGCGGATCATTGTCGCCGATGGCGACGAGCGCCGCCGTGCCGATCGCGACCGCATCGGCGCCGAGCGCCAGCGCCTTCGCCACGTCGGCGCCCGAGCGGATGCCGCCTGATATGATGAGCTGCACCTTTCGGTGCATGCCGAGATCCTGCAGCGCCTGCACGGCCGGGCGAATGCAGGCGAGCGTCGGCATGCCGACATTCTCGATGAAGACGTCCTGCGTCGCCGCCGTGCCGCCCTGCATGCCGTCGAGCACGACGACATCGGCGCCGGCCTTCACGGCAAGAGCGGTGTCGTAATAGGGACGCGCGCCGCCGACCTTGACGTAGATCGGCTTTTCCCAATCGGTGATCTCACGCAGCTCCATGATCTTGATTTCCAGATCATCGGGGCCGGTCCAGTCCGGATGGCGGCAGGCCGAGCGCTGATCGATGCCCTTCGGCAGGTTGCGCATATTGGCGACGCGGTCGGAGATCTTCTGGCCGAGGAGCATGCCGCCGCCGCCGGGTTTGGCGCCCTGGCCGACCACGACTTCGATCGCGTCGGCACGGCGCAGGTCCTTCGGGTTCATACCGTAGCGCGAGGGCAGATATTGGTAGACCAGCGTCTGCGAATGGCCGCGCTCTTCATCGGTCATGCCGCCGTCGCCCGTCGTGGTCGACGTGCCCGCGATCGTCGCACCCCGACCGAGCGCCTCCTTGGCGTTGCCGGACAGCGCACCGAAGCTCATGCCGGCGATGGTGATCGGCGTCTTCAGCGTGATCGGGTTCTTGGCGAAACGCGAGCCGAGCACCACAGTCGTGTCGCACTTCTCGCGGTAACCCTCGAGCGGGTAGCGCGAGATTGAGGCGCCGAGAAACAGCAGGTCGTCGAAATGCGGAACCTTGCGCTTGGTGCCGGCGCCGCGGATGTCATAGATGCCGGTCGCCGCCGCGCGGCGGATTTCGGCAAGTGTGTAGTCGTCGAAAGTCGCGGACTTGCGTGGCGGGGTATAGGGGTTGTGATAGCTCATGAGTGTCCCTCGCCTCAGTATGCGTCGGCGTTGTCGATGTTGAAATTGTAGAGCTTGCGGGCCGATCCGTAGCGCTTGAACTCTTCGGGTCTGACGTCCGTCACCCCCGCCTTGTCGAGGAGTTCGGCAAGCTTCTCCAGATGCTCCGGCCGCATCTCTTTCTCGATACAGTCGGAGCCGAGGCTCTTGACCTCGCCGCGGACGAACAGCTTGGCTTCGTAGAGCGAATCACCGAGCGCATCGCCGGCGTCGCCTAGCACGACGAGATGGCCGGACTGGCCCATGAAGGCCGACATGTGGCCGATGCTGCCATGAACGACGATGTCGATGCCCTTCATCGAAATGCCACAGCGCGACGCGGCATTGCCCTTGATGACCAGCAGGCCACCCCGGCCGGTCGCGCCAGCATATTGGCTGGCGTCGCCCTCGATGACGACGGTGCCGGACATCATGTTTTCGGCAACACCCGGACCGGCCGAGCCATGAACCGTCACCTTGCCGCCGTCATTCATGCCGGCGCAGTAATAGCCGACCGATCCCCTGACAGCGACCGTCACTGGGCTGTCGATGCCGACGGCGACGGCATGGCTGCCGCGCGGGTTGATGACCTCGAACTCAGTGTCGTTGGCGCCTTTGGAAAGAGCGTGCAGCGCGCTGTTCAGTTCGCGAAGAGGGGTGCTGGAAAGATCGAATGTGGGCATTGATTCCTCGTTGGAAGCCTCGTTTGTCCGGGAGGCGGTCTGCGCCGCCTCTTGGCTTTCAGGCGCCCCTCAGGCGGCCTTGTCGTGATCCCAGAAGTAGACAGTTGCCGGCTCCGGCTCCCAGACACGGGCATTCTCGATGCCGGGAAGATTGACCAGCGCGCGGTATTCCGAACCGAAGGCGACGTACTGGTCGGTCTCGGCCATGACGGCGGGCTTGCAGGCGATGGGGTCGCGCACCACGCCGAAGCCGGACTTGGTGCCGACGACGAAGGTGAAGAAGCCATCGAGATCGTCAAGCGCGCCGGTCAGCGCCTGGCCGAGATCCTTGCCCTTGGCCATTTCGGCCGTCAGATAGGCGGCGGCGACTTCGGAATCGTTCTGCGTCTCGAAGGTCATGCCTTCGCGCACCAGTTCGCGGCGCAGATTGTTGTGGTTGGACAGCGAACCGTTGTGCACCAGGCACTGGTCGGCGCCGGTCGAGAACGGGTGGGCGCCGAGCGTGGTGACGGCGGATTCGGTCGCCATGCGGGTATGGCCGATGCCGTGGGTTCCGCTCATCGCGCGGACGCCGAAGCGCGCCACGACGTCCTTGGGAAGGCCGATTTCCTTATAGATCTCGACGCTTTCGCCCGAGCCCATGAGGCGGACTGCCGGGCGGATCCGTTCGAGCGCCTCGCGCACCTCTGCAAGCTTGGAAGCATCGAGCTCGATGACCGCATGCGTGCTTTTGATCCACACATGGGCCTTGATGCCGGCTTTCTCCAGGTCGCCGGCGAGGCCTTCGAAGTCCGCCCCTGGATTGCTGGACTGGACGGTGATCTTTGCCTTGCCCGCTGCGGAGCCGCCATAGATCGCGATTCCGGCCGAGTCCGGGCCGCGATCGGTCATGGTGATCAGCATATCCGAGAGCAGATTCCCGAGCTGGGGTTCAAGGCTCTTGTCCTTGAGGAACAGTCCTACAATGCCGCACATGGCGCGTGCCTCCGTTCATGTTGAGAAAGGAGTAGCAGGTCTCTATCGGGACATCAACTGGGAAGAATAAAGTTTTCCTCTAAGGCAATTCAGCTCCGCGAGCTCTGCTGGGGATAACTGATGATCGACAGGTATTTGCTCGGCAGTTTCACCAACTGTTCCGGCCCATGCGGCGCATCGGCGTCGAAGAACAGGCTGTCGCCCGGCTGCATCTGGAAAAGCTGGTCGCCGTGGCGGTAGACCACCTCGCCTTCGAGCATATAGAGAAACTCCATGCCCTCGTGCTGGAAGGTCGGGAAGATGTCGGAATCGGCCGTCAGCGTGATCAGATAGGGCTCGACGATGACCCCGCTGGTATTGTTGTCGATATGGCCGAGCAGATTATATTGGTGGCCGGCGCGGGTGCCGCGCCGTTCGAGTTCGACGCCCTGCCCCGCCTTGACGAAGACGGCATTGCGCGGCTCCTCGAAGCGGCGGAAAAAGGCGGTCAGCGGCACGCCGAGCGCCCGCGACAACGATTGCAGCGTCGTCAGCGACGGCGAGATATTGCCGTTCTCGATCTTCGACAGCATGCCGAGCGAAATGCCGGTCGCGGCCGCGAGATCGGTGACGGTGATGCCGAGTTTCTTGCGGTAGGCGCGCACCTCATGGCCGATTGCCATTTCGAGGTTGTTTTCCTTCGGTTCCCGAACGGCGTGCGGGTCCTGGGAAAAGGCAGCACGGCCGCCATGCGGCTGTTCCGGCTGCTCCGCCGCTTCTCGCTTGGATTTCATGGATTTTCCCCTGCCGCCTGCGCTTTTGTTCGGATGCAATCCTATCGTCATAGTGAAATTTCCTCAACCGTGAAGAAAACTATTCCCGCCGCGCCTCACGCGGAGTGACGCCGTAGGCGCTACGGAACATCCGGGAAAAATGGCTGAGGCTGGAAAAGCCGGTGGCAACCGCGATCTCCGAGACGGAAAGCGGGCTCTGCTTCAGCAGGCGATGGGCATGCTGCAGCCTGATCCTGTGGTATTGATCGAGGAAGCTGGTGCCGAGGTGGGCCGCAAACAGCCGGTCGAGATGGCGGGTGGTGACGCCGGCGATCCGCGCCATGGCGGCACGCTCGAGCGGCATCTCGATCGTCTCCTCCATTCGTTCGAGAACGCTGAGCAAGCCGGGGTGGTGGACACCGTAGCGCTCGGCAAGCGACGCACGCTGTGGTGCTGCCGGCTCGTTGACCTCCGTGTGAAGATACCAGTCGCTGACGCGACGGGCGAAATCCGGGCCCATGCGCTCGGCGATCAGCACATGCATCATGTCAAGTGGAGCGATGCCGCCGCCGCAGGTAATCCTGTTGCCGTCGATCACGAAGCGTGCCTGGCGCGGCGTGAGATCCGGAAAGGCTTCGAGAAGGGCTGCCGCATGCTCCCAATGGATGGTGAAGTCGCGGCCGCCGAGCAGTCCGGCGGCGGCCATTAGATAGGGACCGCCCGAGATGCCGCCGATCCTCACACCTTCGCGCGACAGCTGCCGCAAACAGGCAAGCACGCCGGGATATCGCCAGTCGCGCGGCGAACCGCCGGCGCAGACGAAGGCCGTTCCGAGCCCCGAGCCTCTGACGGGCAGAGGTTCGGCGGGTACGCTGATGCCGGAGGAAGAGAGTGCCGATGCGCCATCCGGCGAGAAGATCTGTAGCCGATAGATCTCGCGGCCCGCCAGCAAATTTGCCGCCCGCAACGGCTCCGTTGCCGAGGCATAGGACATCAGCGCAAATCCAGGAACCAGGATGAAGCCGATCGTCTGAACATTTCTGCTATCAAGTGAGGACATGTCCATTTCTTAGCGATTCATGTCCCTATTGTGCAAGTCTGCCCGCTTCTTTCTGGCATCATGCTTCCGTTCTTTCCGGGTGACCCATGCGCTATTCCGCTCTTTCGATTTTTTTGAACGGCCTTCGCGGCAACAAAGGCTGGGCGCCCGCCTGGCGCGATCCGGCGCCGAAGCCGCATTACGACGTCGTCATCGTCGGCGGCGGCGGTCACGGCCTTGCCACCGCCTATTATCTCGCCAAGGAGTTCGGCATCACCAATGTCGCCGTGCTCGAAAAGGGCTATCTCGGCTCCGGCAATATCGGCAGGAACACCACGATCATCCGGTCGAACTACCTGTTGCCGGGCAACAATCCCTTCTACGAACTGTCGATGAAGCTCTGGGAAGGACTGGAGCAAGACTTCAACTTCAACGCCATGGTCTCGCAGCGCGGCGTACTGAACCTCTTCCATTCCGACGCGCAGCGCGACGCCTATACGCGCCGCGGCAACGCCATGCGGCTGCACGGCGTCGATGCCGAGCTGCTCGACCGGCAGGCGGTGCGCAAGAAGCTTCCGTTCCTCGATTTCGACAATGCCCGTTTCCCCGTCATGGGTGGTCTATACCAGCCGCGCGGCGGCACGGTGCGCCACGACGCGGTCGCCTGGGGTTATGCCCGCGGCGCAGACAACCGCGGCGTCGACATCATCACCCAATGCGAAGTCACCGGCATCCGCACCGAAAACGGGAAGGTGACCGGTGTCGAGACCAGCAGGGGCTTCATCGGCTGCGGCAAGCTGGCGCTGGCGGCGGCCGGCAATTCCACCGTCGTCGCCGATATGGCCGGCTTTCGCCTGCCGATCGAAAGCCATGTGCTGCAGGCCTTCGTCTCCGAAGGGCTGAAACCTTTCATCGACCATGTCGTCACCTTCGGGGCCGGGCATTTCTATGTGTCCCAGTCCGACAAGGGCGGGTTGGTCTTCGGCGGCGATATCGACGGCTACAATTCCTATGCGCAGCGCGGCAATCTCGCGACCGTCGAGCATGTGGCCGAAGCCGGGATCGCGATGATCCCGTCGCTGTCGCGCCTGCGCTACCTGCGCTCCTGGGGCGGGGTGATGGACATGAGCATGGACGGCTCGCCGATCATCGACCGTACCCATATCGACAATCTCTATCTCAACGCCGGCTGGTGTTACGGCGGCTTCAAGGCCACGCCCGCCTCCGGCTTCTGTTACGCCCATCTGATTGCCCGCAACACGCCGCACCAGACGGCGCGCGCCTTCCGGCTCGACCGCTTCGCGCGCGGCTACCCTATCGACGAAAAGGGCGTCGGCGCCCAGCCCAACCTGCATTGAGGACATTTAGACGATGGCAAGCCTGATTTCATGTCCTCATTGCGGCGTCCGGCCCAAGGAGGAATTCTCGATCCGCGGCGATGCGAACCTTGTCCGGCCGGCGCCGGATGCCGGCGCAGATGTCTGGTACGACTATGTCTATCTGCGTGACAATCCGAAGGGCCGGCATAGCGAATATTGGCACCATTCCTCCGGATGCCGCCGCTGGCTGATCGTCGAGCGCGATACCGTCACCCATAAGGTCCACGGCGTCAGGGATGCCGCCCTTGCCAAGCTCGGCGGAGAACCGGCATGACGAGCTTTCGTCTTTCCTCCGGCGGCCGCATCGACCGGGCCAGGACAATCGGCTTCACCTTCGACGGCAAGGCGCTGCAAGGCCATTCGGGCGATACGCTCGCCTCGGCGCTGCTGGCCAACGGTATCCAGCTCGTCGGCCGCAGCTTCAAATATCACCGCCCGCGCGGCATTCTGACGGCGGGGGCCGCCGAACCGAACGCGCTGGTGACGACAGGCAGCGGCGGGCGCACCGAACCGAACACACGCGCGACGATGATCGAGCTTTATGAGGGGCTGACGGCCAAGAGCCAGAACCGCTGGCCCTCGCTCGGTTTCGATGTCGGTGCGGTCAACGGCCTGCTCTCGCCTTTCCTCAGCGCCGGTTTCTACTACAAGACCTTCATGTGGCCGGCAGCCCTCTGGGAAAAGCTCTACGAGCCGGTGATCCGCAAGGCGGCGGGCCTCGGCCGCGCCTCCTACGAAGCCGATCCCGATGCCTATGAGAAATGCTGGGCGCATTGCGACCTGCTGGTGATCGGCGCCGGCCCTGCCGGCCTCGCCGCGGCGCTGACGGCCGGGCGCGCCGGCGCGCGCGTCATCCTCGCCGACGAAGGACCCGAACTCGGCGGCAGCCTGCTCTCGGACAATGGCGCCGTCGATGGCAAGCCGGCGGACGCCCTTCTCGGCGAGTTGCTGGCCGAACTCGAAGGGCTTTCGAATGTGCGCCGCCTGCCGCGCATGACCGTGTTCGGCTGGTACGACGACAATGTCTTCGGCGCCGTCGAACGTGTGCAGAAGCATGTGGCGCTGCCCGATCCCGAGGGCCCCGTCGAACGATTGTGGCGCATCGTCGCCCGCCAGGCGATCCTGGCGACAGGGGCCGAGGAGCGGCCGCTGGTCTTCGGCGGCAACGATATTCCCGGCGTGATGATGTCAGGCGCCATGCGTAGCTATCTCAACCGGCAGGCGGTCGCGCCGGGCCGAGGCACGGTGATCTTCACCACCAACGATAGCGGATATGACACCGCCGCTGACCTCGAATCCGCCGGCCTTCGAGTTGCGGCGATCGCCGACAGCCGCCCCGACGGCGGCAAGAACTGGCCGGGCCGCGCCGAGGTGCTGAGGGGCGCGCGGATTATCGATGCCCATGGCGGCCGGCGTCTGCGCGGCGTCAGCGTTAAAGCCGAAGACGGCATTCGCCGGATTGAAGCCGATGCACTTGCCATGTCGGGGGGCTGGAGCCCTGTCATCCATCTTGCCTGCCATCGCGGCGGCAAACCGCAATGGTCGAACGAGATTGCGGCGTTTCTGGCGCCGGCTGCGCAGGATGGTCTTGCCGTTGCCGGCGCGGCTGCCGGCCTTGCGCAGACTGCAGCCTGCCTCGGTGATGGAGCGGCAAAGGCGGCCGCTGCCCTGAACGCGATCGGTTTCGCAGCTGAACCGGCCTTTGCCTCAGCCACCGACACGGCTCAGCGCACGAAGTCGCTCTGGTCCGTCAAAGGTTCGAAGGGCAAGGCTTTCGTCGATTACCAAAACGACGTGCATCTCAAAGATCTCGGCCTCGCCGTCCGCGAAGGTTACGGCCATGTCGAACTTGCCAAGCGTTACACCACATCAGGCATGGCGACCGATCAGGGCAAGCTTTCCAACATCAACGCCATCGGCATTCTTGCCGAGGCGCGCGGCGTCTCGCCTGCCGAGGTGGGCACGACGACCTTCCGTCCCTTCTACACACCTGTCTCCTTCGGCGCTTTGACGGGGGCATCGCGCGGCAAGGATTTCCAGCCGGCGCGCAAATCGCCGTTGCATGGCTGGGCGAAAAAGAACGGCGCGGTCTTCGTCGAAACCGGCCTCTGGTACCGCTCCTCCTGGTTCCCGCGCGCCGGCGAAACGACCTGGCGTCAAAGCGTCGACCGCGAGGTGCTGAACATCCGCAAAAATGCCGGCCTCTGCGACGTCTCGACTCTCGGCAAGATCGAAATCTTCGGCAAGGATGCAGCGACCTTCCTCGATCGCGTCTATTGCAACGGTTTTGCCAAGCTGGCGGTCGGCAAGGCGCGCTACGGCATCATGCTGCGCGAGGACGGCTTCATCTATGACGACGGCACCACCAGCCGCTTCAGCGACGACCACTTCTTCATGACGACGACGACGGCGCTGGCCGCCGGCGTGCTGACCCATCTCGAATTCTGCGCCCAGACGCTGTGGCCGGAACTCGACGTCTACTTCGCCTCCTCGACCGATCAATGGGCGCAGATGGCCGTCGCCGGGCCGAAGTCGCGCGCGATCCTCTCGGAAATCGTCGACGAGGATCTTTCCGATGCGGCCTTCCCCTTCATGAGCGCCCGCAAGGTGTCGCTATTTGCAGGCCGCCTCGAAGGCCGGCTCTTCCGGATCTCCTTCTCGGGCGAACTGGCTTACGAGCTGGCGGTGCCGGCCGGCTACGGCGAAAGCGTTGCCGATGCCATCATGGCGTCAGGCGAGAAGCACGGCATCTCAGCCTATGGCGCGGAAGCGCTCGGTGTCATGCGCATCGAAAAGGGCCACGTCACCCATGCCGAGATCAACGGCACGGTCACCCCAGGCGATCTCGGCTTCGGCCGCATGGTTTCATCGACCAAGCCGGATTTCATCGGCAAGGCGATGCTCGCCCGCGAAGGCCTGCAGGATCCCGAGCGCCCGCGCCTCGTCGGTGTCAAGCCGCTCAATCCGGCAAGCGGCTTTCGCACCGGCTCGCATATCCTTGCCGAGGGCGCAGCGGCGACGCTCGAAAACGACCAGGGTTATGTCACCTCGAGCGCCTTCTCGCCGAGCCTCGGCCATACGATCGGCCTGGCGCTCGTCCGGCGCGGGCCGGAGCGCATCGGCGAAAAGGTGACGGTCTGGAACGGCCTGCGCAACGAAATCACCGATGCGGTGCTCTGCCATCCCGTCTTCATCGATCCCGAAAACGAGAAGCTCCATGCCTGAACTTCCCCAGCACAGACCGGTTCTCGCAGGAGCCAGATATAGCGGCATGGCAGGACCCGGCCTCCGGCTGGAAGCTTTGCCGGAGGGCCATCTCCTGCACGTGCTCGGCGCAATCGAGCCGACCGCACTTGCCGCCGAACTGGCGAAGATAGGCCTTGCGAAAAGTTCGATCCGCAAGGCCGGCTTCCGCCAATGGTTCGTCGCCGGCGACGAGCCGCTCTCGCCTGCCGGTCTGGACGCGCTTGCGGCGGCCCTTGCTGGAAAGGCCTTCGTCATGGACCAGAGCCACGGTCGCGTCCGCATCGGCATTTCCGGAGGGTCTTCGCGCGTGCTTCTTTCAAAGGGCACCGCAGTCGATCTCGATCCCGCCGTCTTTGCGGAAGGCAGTTCGGCGATGACCATGATGGGTCACATCTCCGTACAGATCGCCCGCACCGGCGATGACAGCTTCGAACTCACCGTTCTGCGCAGCTTCGCCGAAAGCCTCTGGGACGAGCTTAATCATATGGCGGCGAGCGCTGAAAAGGACGGTGGCGCATAGGGCCGTACCGGCACAAAGATCGATTATTAACCCAAATTAGCTGGAAGGTTCAACTTTTCGGTGCGATGGCACGCAGCCGTTGACCATCGAGCCCACACGAGAATTCGCTACAGTGGAGAGGATGGCGGCGAAATTGTTAGGCCGTGGAGATCGAGTTCACGGGGTCGCCGGCAAAAAATCTGCTGTTTCGGTAAAGGTCCGTTCGGGGCGGAAGATGTTAGATGTGTGAACATAGCCGCTAGCCAACGAGCTCGTGTGTTACTTTGCAGATCTAAGCAAGTTGACTTGAGGTTTACACCGGAGCTAGGGAAGGTAGGGCCATCGTAAATCAGTCGCATCTACAGGCACAGTATGAACCTTCAGTCTGGTAAGACTCTATATCGCAGGATAGTAGTATCCTTCGTATTTTGTATTGTGGTTATTTATATATACGGCGGATCTCTCCAGTCACATAAGAGCCCGAAAGGACAGACAATAGATATATTAAAGAAATACCTTGCCGAATTTGGGGAGGTTGATCGACTACAGTTTGCGAATTGCTTCAGAATCGAAAAATCAGAAACCGATCAGCTTCCAGATGTGAGCTTCTTTATTGGGTGCGAGGTTAAGAAACCGCTTTCGGCGGCCCCCCTTGCTCTCTCAGTGGCGTTCGGTGCTCGCGGGCAGGTTGAATTTACGGATATGTCGAGGGGCGAGAAATGATGGGAGGCTTTTCTAACCTGAATCTAAAAGCCGCCGCTGGACATCCTGGCCGAGGCGCGGCGGCAGCTGGCGCGTTATCCCACGATCAAGCTCGTCAGTGCCCGGCCGAAAGTGTCTCCGGCGGCATCGACAACTTCTCCGTCCTCACTGGCGATGGCGAAAGCCTCACGGCGCGCCGCGTGATCCTGAGCTATGGCATCGTGGACCAGATGCCTGATGTTCCGGGCTTTGCCGAAAGCTGGGGCACCTCCATCGTGCCCTGCCCCTATTGCGACGGCTTTGAAGTCGCCGGCCAGCATTGGGGCCTCGTCTGGTCCGGCCGGCAGTCGCACAATCAGGCCAGGCTTTTCCACGATTGGACCGACAGGTTGACGCTGTTCGCCGATGGTCATGACATTCCGCCCGATATCCGGGCCGATCTCGCACCTCGCAACATACCTGTCGTCGAGGGCCGGATCACCGGGATCGTCCATCACGGGGGCCACAGCGCCGCCGTCAAACTCGATACCGGCCCCGATGTCGCGGTCGACATCCTGTTCGCCCATCCGCGCAACAAACCGTCCGCCAGTCTGCATGAATCACTGGGCCTCGCCACAGTCGATACGCCCAGCGGCATCGCCCTCAAGGTCGATGAGCGCCGCGAGACCAGCATGCCTGGCATCTACGCCGCCGGCGACCTCGCCAATCCCGGAATGCCCTCGGTCACCACGGCATCATGGCAAGGCGCGATGGCGGGTATCTTCGCCCAGCAGTCGATGCTGGTTTGAGAGCCGCGAATTCCTTCTCCGGGTTCTGGCGGGACGAGCGCGCCACCGGCGCTGGTTCCTCAGCCTCGAAATGTGTAGCCGCTGATCGAGGCCGGTTTCATCTCGATGGAGAAGCCCGGCAGGGTGGGCGGCATATAGGCGGCGTTGTCGATCCGGCAGGGGTCGAGGAAGTGTTCATGGAGATGATCGACATATTCGATCACGCGGCCATCCTTGGTGCCGGATACCGCGATGTAATCGATCATCGACAGATGCTGCACATATTCGCAGAGGCCGACGCCGCCGGCATGCGGCCAGACCGGCAGGCCGAACTTGGCGGCGATCAGCAGGACGGATAGGACCTCGTTCAGCCCTCCCATACGGCAGGAATCGATCTGGACGATGTCGATCGCGCCCTCGGCAATGAACTGCTTGAACATGATGCGGTTCTGGCACATCTCGCCGGTCGCGACCTTCACCGGGCTGATTGCCTGGCGGATCTTGCGGTGGCCGGCGACATCGTCGGGGCTTGTGGGTTCCTCAATGAAGAAGGGCTTGGCGAAAGCAAGCGCCTTGACCCAGTCGATCGCCTGATCGACATCCCAGACTTGGTTGGCGTCGATCATCAGGTAACGATCGGGACCGATCACTTCGCGGGCTATCCTCAGACGGCGGATATCGTCTTCGAGATCGCGGCCGACCTTCATCTTGATATGGTTGAAGCCGGCATCGATCGCTTCCTGGCAGAGCCGGCGTAATTTCTCGTCCTCGTAACCCAGCCAGCCGGCCGAGGTCGTGTAGCAGGCGTAGCCCTCCTTTTCGAGGGTGGCGACCCGTTCCGCCTTGCCGGCTTCCGCCTTCTTGAGGATAGCGACCGCTTCGTCACGCGTCAGCACGTCGGTGAGGTAGCGGTAGTCGACGATATCGGCGATCTCTTCCGGCGACATCTCGGCGACCAGCCGCCAGACCGGCTTGCCGGCCTGTTTGGCGAGCAGATCCCAGACGGCGTTGACGATCGCGCCGGTTGCAAGGTGAATGGCGCCCTTTTCCGGGCCGATCCAGCGCAACTGGCTGTCGCTGGTCAGATGCCGCCAGAATTTGCCGGGATGGGCAAGCACCTCGCCGAGGTCGGCGCCGACGACGAGGTGGCGCATCGCTTCGATCGCCATGCAGCAAATGTCGTTGCCGCGGCCGATGGTGAAGGTCAAGCCATGGCCGGCAAGGCCTGGGACATCCGTGTCGAGGATGACATAGGCGGCCGAATAGTCGGGATCGGGATTCATCGCATCGGATCCATCCAGGCTTTGCGAGGTGGGAAAGCGGAGATCGAAGACGCGAAGGTCGGTGATGCGGGTCATTGTTGTTCCTCCCGATTTATGGGGCCACTTGCGATAGCCGGATCGGCCGGTTATCTGCCGATCGACCGGCTGACGTCAGATCGTCCAGCCGCCGTCGATGGCGATCGCCTGACCGGATGTGTAGGTGGCGCCGGCGAGATAGACGGCGAGATCGGCGATCTCTTCCGGCGAGCCGAGCCGGCCCATGGGCTGGCGGGCGATAAAGGCGGCGCGCGCCGCATCGTAATCGCCCTGGGCTCGCATGCGGTCCTGCAAGGATGGACTTTCCACCGTGCCGGGGCAGATGGCATTGCAGCGAATGCCTTGAGCAACATAGTCGGCGGCGACCGATTTGGTAAGGCCGATGACCGCCGCCTTGGTGACACCATAGGCGAAGCGATTCGGCACGCCCTTGATGCTGGAGGCGACGGAGGCCATGTTGATGATCGACCCGTCCTTGCGTTCGAGCATGCCGGGCAGCACCGCCCGGATGGTGCGGATCATCGCCTTGACGTTTAGATCGAAAGCGAATTCGAGATCGGAATCCGGCATTTCCAGGATCGAGCCGGCATGGACGAAGCCGGCGCAGTTGAACAGAACGTCCACAGTGCCGATTTCGGCGACGAGCGCCGCGACCGCATTCCCATCGAGCACGTTGAGCTTATGCGTGAAGACGCCGGTTTCCGCGGCAACGGTCGCCAGCGCATCGGTATTAATGTCGGTTGCATGGACCTTGGCGCCGGCCGCGGCAAAGGCTGCCGCCGTCGCCCGGCCAATGCCCTGGCCGGCCGCGGTGATGAGAACGGTCTTGCCGGAAAGTCTGTTTGTCATGTCACGGGCCTCTTCTGGATTGTCTACATGAGACGATGCATGCGGTTATCTTGCCGAAGGCCGAGCGGTGATGGAATAGCTCGTCCGTCAAGGCCTGCCACTTTCTCTCTTTACGCGTTTCGGCCGGCCTAGGGTGGGCATGAAGCCTCGCCTCTCGTCGTTTCCGCTGATCGGTTGTCTTCAGTTATGATTTGTCTGTTTATAGACAAACAGACGATGGGCCAAGGGTCAAGCGTGAAGTTTTCCTTTTCCGGCCTTGGTTCTGCGTATATGCAGAATAATATTCACAGGAGGAAAGAATGGAGACCGACGAGTCAGACCGCTACCGCGCTCCTGCCCTCGACAAGGGTCTCGATATCCTGGAGCTGCTCGCCGGCGTCGACAGCGGCCTGACCCAGGCGGAGATCGCCAAGCGGCTCGACCGCAGCCCCAACGAATTCTATCGCATGCTCGACCGGCTGGTGCGTCGCGGTTACGTCACCCGGCTGGATGGCGATCGCTATTCGCTGACGCTGAAGCTCTTCGGCCTTGCGCAATTGCATGCGCCTGTGCGCCGGCTTGCCTCCTATGCCACGCCGCTGATGCGCGACCTTGCCCAGCGCACCCGCCAGGCCAATCATCTCGCCGTGTTCGATCGTGGCGCCGCGGTTGTCATCGCCCAGCAGGAAGCACCGGACTATTGGGGCTTCTCGATCCGCATCGGCGCCCATATCAGCCTGTTCGACACCGGCTCGGGGCATGTGCTGCTCGCCTTCCGCAGCGACGAGGAGCGGGAGATGATGATATCGGAACATGCGCGCAACCGCGCCGAGATCGACCTCGGTGCCGAATTCTACGATCGTCTCGACCAGATCCGCGAGCGCGGCTACGAGATGATGGCAAGCGCCCAGACATCGGGCGTCTATAATCTGTCGGCGCCCGTTCTCGGGCCGGATCGGCGTTGCATCGCCGCCCTGACCTGCCCCTTCATCGCCCTTGTCAACGCGCCGTCCGCCCCCGACATCACCCAGACGATCACGCTGGTGCAGAAGACCGCCACTCAGCTTTCGCTGCTGGCCGGGGCGGATGTCTTCAATTCCGGCTGAAAAGGTGGGAGGATCTCGGGAATTTCTATTTGAATAATCCATTCACGAGAAATAGGGTGCGGCAAAGCCAGTTCTGGAGGAGGAAAACGTGCTCATCGACACGCACCTGCACATTATCGACCGGTCGGCGCTTCCCTATCCCTGGCTCTCCGGCGTGCCGGCTCTCGATCATGACTTTCTCTATGAGACCTATGCGGCCGAGGCGCGGCGCTGCGGCATTACGACGGCGCTGCATATGGAGGTCGATGTCGATCCGGCCGTCATGCAGGCCGAGACCGACCACATTGCCTCTCTCGCCAAAAGGCAAGGCAACCTGATTGCTGGGGCGATTGTCTCCTGCCGTCCCGAGGAGGAAGGCTTTGCCGCCTATCTCGAGCGGCAGAAGGCCGATCCCTTCGTCAAAGGCTTCCGCCGCGTGCTGCATGTCGTCCCCGACACCGTCTCGGAAAGTGTCCTGTTTCGAGACAACATCCGGCGCATCGGTGGCAGCGGCCTGACCTTCGACCTCTGCACACTGCCGCATCAGGCCGGTCACGTCACCGCTCTCATCGATCTCGCGCCCGACGTGCAGTTCATCCTCGATCATTGCGGCGTGCCGGATATCCGCTCCAATGCTTTCGAGCCATGGAAAGCCGGGATATCGGAGATCGCCCGCCGGCCGAACGTGATCTGCAAGATATCAGGCGTCGTCGCTTATGCGGATGCGCAGACATGGACAGCCCAGACGCTGACGCCCTATATCGAACATGTGATCGCAAAATTCGGCTGGGATCGTGTCGTGTGGGGCAGCGACTGGCCGGTCTGCACGCTCGGCGGCGGCCTTTCCACCTGGGTTGCCGCCACGCATGCGGTGCTCGCCAGCAGCAGCGAAGCGGAACGCTCCAAGCTGCTCTTCGACAATGCCCAGCGCCTCTGGTCATTGTAACATTTTGTTTAGGCCGTCCCGATCCTTTGGCTGGAAGGGCCGCAGCAAACCACCATGCTCGACACCCTGAAATCGGATGATGTACCCCCCAAAAGTGCTACTTTGGCATGTTTTTTGCTGCTGCTAATATGAAGCGATGCAATGTTTCGGTTTGGGACGACTTACAGCCAAACAATTGCTAGCTTTGTGTGTCTCAGGTACAAGTTGTCAGACACGGATATGGCGAATAACCTCATGTCCGTGTCCTCAGGAGGGAAAACAAAATGAAAGAAGAACCGCACGCAGTGGATGTTCATGTCGGAAAGACGATCCGCATACAGCGTCTGCTGCGCAAAGTTTCGCAGACGGAATTGGGCGACCGTGTTGGCGTAACGTTTCAGCAGATCCAGAAATACGAAAAAGGCTCCAACCGCGTTTCCGCCAGCATGCTGGTAGAAATCGCCGGTGCGCTGAATGTCGACGTCAGGACGTTCTTCGACGACCTGTCGACCCCTGAAACGGCTAACGACAACCCCGCTCCCAGCGAGGAATTCGTTATTTCGCGCGAGGGTGTCCTTTTGAACGCGGCGTTCTTCTCGATCAAAAACGAAGCGCTTCGCAAGAAGATCCTGAAGCTTGTTCAGGCAATCGCCCACACCGAACAGGCCGACGGTGAAGCGGCCGAATAGCCGGATCTCCTTCACGCGATCCTAACGGCGGCATGAAGGTCAATGGCGATCGATCAGGATCAGATTCTCGCTAGCGTCCTTCATTGCGATCTTGGCCTTGCTGCCGAGCAGTTTCTCGAGGTTGACGTCAAGCTCCCTGTCCGGATCTATGCCGTCCCAATCGATTACGACCTGCAGCAGTGCCATGTTCGTCAGGTGCATCAGATTACGCAGCTGAAGCTTTTCAGCCTCCTCCTTGGCTGCCGACAGCAGCCGGAAGATCCTTGCGTATTCACTGCCTGTACCTTCATTATGTTGTTCAAACATTGTTCCCGCCCCTTTGGCCGTGAAGCCTCAGATTCCATCACCACTGCATCATTTCGCCGAGACCGTTATTCTAGCGTTACAGGAGTCACATTGCGTGTGACTTCGGCGTGCAAAAGCTCCCAATGCGAGGTTGCGGCAAAGCGCCAGTCACGGTTGACGGGGGCGAATTCGTCGCGGTGCAGCCACTCCAGCACCAGCCGCGCGTCGTCGCGTTTGCGTTCGACGCGGTTCTTGCGCAGAGCGGCGAGGAGGTGGTCGCGGCGCGGCTTGCGGAAATGGCACTCGTCGAGCACGTGCGCATAGGTGCGTTCGGAGAAATGCAGGAAGCGGCCGGAGAGCAGCAGTTTCTTGCGCTCAGCCGTCGAAATCTCGCCGCAGGCATAAAGCGCATCGATCGTCGGCTCGAAATCGACCCAGGGTACGGAAAGCGGCAGCCAGCCAAGCGCCTGCGGCGCATGTACCAGCGCGACGGCCTCGTCGTCGAGCAGCCGCCCGGACTCGTAATCCTCGAAGATCGAGCCGAGGCCGACCATGCCGAACGGTGCGCATTCCGCGGCCCGCAACGCGCCCATGCTGGCGCCGCCGGCTACGGCGACATCACGTTCGAGCGCGTAGAGAATTTCCTTGTGCCAGACCGAAGGCAGATCGCCGAAATAGCCGTCGACGAGGCCGATCGCGGTGGCGCCATCCTCCACCGCCTTCAGGATGTCGCCGCGGGCGGCGGGCGGGCGGAAATCGATGCAGGGAGACATGTTTCTCGCTGCGGCAAGGCCGCCACCAAGGCTCGGACCGACGAACAGAACCTTCATGACTGCGCTCCTCTCATGGTGTTGACGGCGCGCAGGCCGAGTTGGACGTACTGTCCTGATATATCGACCTCCAGGCCCGGCACGATCACCCTGACGACCGAGACCGGCAAAGCCGGATGGGCAAAGGGCACGGCGACGATCTGCTCGATCCCGCTCGCCACCAGCCGGTCGGCTATGTGGCGGATGGTCTTCTGGATCGTCGCGGCACGGCGATGGCGGCTCTGGAAGGCGCGCATCCGGCCGTCGCTCTCGCAGAGTTCGACCAGCTGCTGCATCGCCGCACTCCGATCGAGCCGCTGATAGATGCGCGGCGAGAAATCGTCGCGGCTGCCGGCGATCGCGGTCAGCCGGCTCTGGGCCGCTTCGGTAATGGCGCGCAGCGCGGCGCGCACAGGATCGGGATGGCAGCCGCAGCCGCCGCAGACATGCGACCAGCGCGCGTCGACGCGGTCGGAAAGATTGCCCGGCATGATGACGGCCAGAAAAGCCGGAACGCCGATATCCGTGGTCATGTCGAGCAGCAGCAGCCGCATGCCAGCGCGCGTGATCCGGTCGGTCATGACGTCGATGACCGCATCGCCGAAGGAGGCGGGGTCGATGCGGCTCTCCTTGAGGCGCTGCGGCGATTTCAACTGGGTCAAAGCCCAGGCATCACGCTCCACCAGCTCGCAAAGTCCGTGCAGGACGGCTTCGGCCGGCGTATTGCCGGAGGCAAGCCCATCGCTCGACTGCTCGAAGCCCGGCGGCCGCTCGCCGCGATGGTCGAGGCCGACAAGCCACCAGGGGACGAAGACGCTGCTGCCGGACAGAATGTCGAGGCCGGAGCACCATGGGATGGGGTCGCCGCCGATTTCATCGGGCGCACAGCGTGCGACATTATCGAGATCGATCATGGCGGCGCGTTCCGCCCGCATGCTCTCCACCGTCGCCTGCGTCAGGTCGGCAGGCGCATTTTCCGCGATCCGCGTCTCGATCGCCTCCATGGCGGCCGAGGCCATGGCGGCATCATTATCGATGCCTTTGCCCTGGAAGACCGAAAGCGTGTGGCTGTTCGGCCTCGTTGCGAAGGCGACGGGGATGTTCAGCACGTCGAGAGCGGTCAGCAGACCGACGCGCGTAATACCGAATTCGCGCAGATGCGGCCTGATGGCTGCAAGTGTCTGTGCCGGCGTGACTGCACGGTCGTGATAGTCGCTGACGCCGGCCGATGATCGCTTGAGATCATCGGCTAGCATTTCAAGATCGGCGAAGGCGGACATACCGATCTCGCTCTTAGCGGAACTTCAGCGCATGGGTCAGGTTTTCGAGAGCATTTGCCGTGACGTTGAGTTCGTCCTGCTTCATCGCAGCCTTGGCTGCGGCCGAGAAGCGCGGCTGAGAGGGCATTGCTGCATGGGTTTCAACAGTGGTTTTCATTGTCCATCTCCAATGGGATAGGCAGCCGGCTGCCGTTAACCATTGCAGAGGAACACTGTCTGCGTCATTTAACCGTTACAGGCTTCGTTAAAAGGCCATGCAATCAGGGAAGTCCGGCCAGTTGGAGGCCATGAATCAGCGTTTCCGTGTAGCGGGGATCGCGGTCGGGAACGAAATGGCGGATGTCCTCGCTGCGGAAATCCGGGAAATTTTCCAGAACGACGTTGGCGTATTTGCCGGCTTTTTTCATATCGCCCGCCATGGCATGGGCAGCCGCCAGCAGTCGCGCGGTCGCCTGTTTCGACTGCACCGGCTCAAGCGCCTCGATCGCCTGGTTATATTCGCCGCGATCGAAGTGGATGCCGCCACGATTCCAGTAGTAATAGTCCGGCGGCAGCGGATTGAGCTTGAAAGCCGCGTTGTTCAGATCCAGCGCCTTGTCAAAGTCGCCGTAGTGGCAGAGCGCGTCGGCATAATCGGCAAGGATGTCGGCGTCGTTGGGATTGAGATCCTGAGCCTGCTGGAAATAGTCCAGGCTTTCGTCGAAACGGCGGCGATACAGCGCCACGAAACCGAGTTCGCGGTAGGCCCGGCCGCTGTTCGGGTCGGATTGCTGCGCCAGTCGGGCGGCGCCATTCGCCTCGTCGAGCAGTTCGGTGTCCTGCATGCCCCGGATCAGCCATTCCATGCCGAGCGCGCGCGACACGCCGGCATGGGCGGCCGAGAAATTCTCGTAGCGATTGAGCGAGGATCTGAACCACTTGCGCGCCTGGCGCAGATGCTGCAGGTCTGTCTGGGCGATCAGGCGCTTGCCTTCGAGATAAAGACGGTAAGCCGATGGCGGCGCCTCGCCGATCGGCATCGCCAGCTCGCAGCGTTCGACGGTGTCGGCGAGCGAGGAGACGATGCGCCGTGTCAGATGCGCGAAGGATTCACTGATCTTCTGCATGACCAGCGGCAGTTCCAGAGCCCAGATCACCTCTGAGGTCGCCGTCCGCGTCAGACGGCAGGTCGCATAGACATCCTCGTCGCGGCCCTGGATGGTGACGTAGACCGCATAGTCGAAGCTGAGGTCGAGCGCACGTGGCACAGCGCGAGCCGGATCGACCGAACGGCTGAGGATTTCAAGGCTCGTATGGGCTGCGATCACCTTGAAGCCGCGCTGCTGGCTGAGGCCGATGGTGACATCTTCAAGAAGGGCCCTGCCGACGCGCTCCATCAGCGGATCGGTGAAAATGCTTTCCGGCGGCAGGATGATGATCCGCGGCTGGCCGAGCAGATCGGCGAAGCCGCCGGGCGCTGCCGACGGACGTTCGGCCGCCGCGGGTTGAGCTGCCGGGATCAGGCCGAGTTCGCGGGCGAGCGCGGTGGTGCTTTCCTCCGGCTCGGTGTCGAATTCGTCCTTCAGCTGGCTCTTGCACTTCAGATAGGATTGGCGGGCCGCGGCCGGATCGTTCATCCTGACATAAGTGCGCATCAGGGCGCGATAGGCCGTCTCGCTGGCGGGATCGAGCTCCAGCAGGCGACGGGCAAAGGCCACCTGCTCATCATCCGATCTGTCGTCAGCGGTTTCCACCAGCCGCGTCAGATGGGCGGCGCGCAATTCGTCGACGCGCTGGCGCTCGTATGTCAGCCAGTCTTCGGCGCCCTGCGTCGGCGACTTGGCGCCTTCAAGCAATTCGCCGTTCAGAATGTCGCCGTCTTCGGCTGCGATGGGCCCTTTCTGTTTCATTATATGGACGTCGACTTCCCAGCCGTCGGCAAGGCCGATATGGGTTCGGGTCGCTTTCAGCAGCGGCGGCAGGTCGGCGGGAATGCTTTGCTCGATACGCGCCAGCAGCTGGCGCAGACTGCCCGCGCGTTTTTCCGGGGCTTCCGATTGCCAGAGCTGCCGCCTGACGGTTTCGCGGTCGAGTTCGAGATTGGCTTCGGCGGCGAGCATGGCGAAGAGAAAATAAGACTTCTCCGGCAAGGGGAGTTCCCTCCCCGCTGCCAGCAATCGCGGTCTTCCGAGCAGGCAGAGCCTGTTCGTCGACATCTGTCCGGATGTCCGTTGCATCCCGCTTCTCACCCCTGAAGACCAGACGCGCATGCGCGCCGGCCACTCAGGAACATGTTAGAGCGATAATAAGCCCGCGCATAGCGCAAAAAGAAGTTTTTACACCGAATATTTGCATTTTCTCACATGAGCGGCCGGAAATGCTTGCCAACACTTTGCCCCCGACGTGATTTGGATCGATTATTCCAGCCGCTGCGGCCACTACAGCCGCAACCAACAGCAAGCGAGCCTGATCGATCACAGCATCTGCGCGATCTATTTGGTGCTGGTTTGCGTCGCGCCGGCGGCCTCGACGAAATCGAGGCCGATATCCAGCACTGGTGCGCTGTGCGTTAGCCAACCGACCGAAATAAGGTCGACGCCGGAAGCGGCGATTGCGGCGGCCGTTGCCGGCGTCACCCGGCCGGATGCCTCGGTGATTGCCCGCCCGGCAACGATTGCGACGGCCTCGCGCAGCTGGTCCGGCGTCATATTGTCGAGCAGAACGGCATCGACACCGACGGCCATCGCTTCCTGCAACTGATCGAGCCTGTCCACTTCGACCTCGATCTTGACCAGATGACCGACGCCGGCCCGCGCCCGGCGGATCGCCTGGGCAACACCGCCTGATATGGCCACGTGGTTGTCCTTGATCAGCACTGCGTCATAAAGCGCGAAACGGTGGTTCATGCCGCCGCCGGCCCGCACTGCATATTTCTCCAGAGCCCGCAGCCCGGGCGTCGTCTTGCGCGTGCAGGCGACCGAGGCCTTGGTGCCGCTGATGGCTGCGGCAATCCCGGCCGTGACGGTGGCGACGCCCGAGAGATGGCCGAGGAAATTCAGCGCGGTGCGCTCACCGGTCAAGAGCCCGCGCGACGGGCCTTCGATCGTGGCGATGACGTCACCTGATTTGACTGCATCACCGTCGTTGAGATGGCGGCGCATGACGATCTGAGGATCGACGAGCGTGAAAGCGAGGTCGGCCGCATCGAGGCCGGCGATCACGCCCGGTTGGCGAGCGGCCATCACCACCGTGGAGCGGTGATCTGAGGGAATGACCGACGCCGAGGTGATGTCGCCGGCAAGGCCGAGATCTTCGAGCAGGGCTGCCCGCACCAAGGGTTCGATAATCAGACGCGGAAGCGGAACGAGGCTCATGTCAGGCGCTCCTGGCCAGCGAATAGGGTGGTGTGGCGCGGGCAATCTCCAGCGCTTGGGAAAGGCGCATCCGGCGGCGTTGCGCATCGGCGAGCTGCAGGGGAAAATCGGTGCGGGCGTGGGCGCCGCGCGATTCCACCCGTAGGCTGGCAAAGACGGCGATCAGCAATGCAACAATGGCCGGATCGGAGCCGGGGCCGTCGCCCTCGGCAAGTGGCAGCAATGCGGCGATTGCGCCTTGGAGGGCATCCGCATTGCGCAGCACGCCGAGATGGCGCGAGACGATCGTGCGGATGGAGGATGCGTCGGCCGGCTCCGGAAGCTGTTCTGCGAAGATGGCACCGGCGCCGCCCGCCGGCATGGCCGATATGTCGCGCGCCGCCCGCATGCCCATGACAGCCGCCTCGAGCAGCGAATTGCTGGCAAGCCGGTTCGCGCCGTGCAGACCGGTCGAGGCGGCCTCGCCGGCGACCCAGAGGCCGGCGACCGAGCTGCGGCCATTCGCATCCGTCGCGACGCCACCCATTTGGTAGTGCACGGCCGGACGCACCGGGACGAGGTCTTTGGCCGGATCGATGCCGGCCTCGCCGCCAAGGGCAGCGATGACGGGGAAGCGCGCGGCAAAGCGACTGCCGAGCGCCTTGCGAGCATCGAGGAAGACGCGGCCGCCGCGGGCGATCTCGGCACTGATGGCGCGCGCCACCACGTCGCGCGGCGCAAGTTCGGCGCCCGCTATGCCGGCCATGAACCGTTCGCCGCGTTCGTTGACAAGCAAGGCCCCCTCGCCGCGCACCGCCTCGCTGACAAGCGCCAGGGGCCTGCGGCGTGAATCGAGCGCCGTCGGATGAAACTGCACGAATTCCATATCGGCAAGCTCGGCACCCGCCCTTGCCGCGAGCGCAATCCCCTGACCAAAATTGCCCATCGGATTGGTCGTCGCATCATAAAGTCCGCCGATCCCGCCGGTGGCGAGCACCAGCCTTGTCGTCGAAAGGACGGCGGCCGCGCCGCTTGCGGTCGCGCAGAGCAGCCCGGCGACGCGCTCGCCGTCCATCAAAATCCGTCGCGCCTCGAGGCCTTCGAGCACGGTGATGGCCGGCGTCCGCGCCACGGCCCGCACCAGCGCTGCGATGATCGCCGCACCTGAGCCGTCGCCTTCGGCATGGACGATGCGGCGGCGGCTATGGGCAGCCTCCAATCCGAGCGAGAGTTCCCCGGAGTCATTGCGGTCGAAGCGGACCCCGGCTTGTTCCAGTGCTGCAATGGCCGCCGGCGCCTCCGCAATGATGCCGGCGGCGACCCTTCGGTCGCAGAGCCCGTCGCCGGCGGCAAGCGTATCGGCAAGATGCAGTGCGGCGCTGTCGTCGGCGCCGATACTGGCGGCAATGCCACCCTGCGCCCACGCGCTGGAAGTCTCGGCGCCGAGGCCGGCGCGGGTGACGATGACCGAAGGTTCCGGCGCCAGCGTCAGCGCCGTCATCAGCCCGGCAAGGCCGCTGCCGACGATGACGGTGCGGCCAGTCAACTGCTCAAGGATCTCGGTCATATCGAAAGCATCCTCTCGACGGCGCGGCGCGCGGCCACAGCGATTGCCGGATCGACCGTCACCTCGTGGCGGTTTTCCTCGAGTGCGGCGCGGATATTGGCGAGCGTGATCCGCTTCATATGCGGGCACAGATTGCAGGGGCGGATGAATTCGACGTCAGGGTGGTGGACGGCGACATTGTCGCTCATCGAGCACTCGGTGAGCAGCGCCACCCGTGCCGGCTTCTGCCTGCCGACATAATCGGACATGACAGCGGTGGAGCCGGCAAAATCGGCCTCCGCCACCACGTCGGGCGGGCATTCCGGATGGGCAAGCACCGTCACGCCGGGATGGTTTTCACGCAGCTGGCGGACATCGTCAGCGGTGAACAGTTCATGCACTTCGCAATGCCCATGCCAGGCGATGATCTCGACATCGGTCTCGCGGGCGACGTTGCGGGCGAGATATTCATCGGGGATCATCAGCACCTTCGGCACGCCGAGCGACTCCACCACCTGTTTGGCGTTGCCCGAGGTGCAGCAGATGTCGGAGGCGGCCTTCACCGCGGCCGAGGTATTGACATAGGTGATGACGGGGACGCCGGGATGGGCCTGGCGCAGCAGCGCAATATCCTCCGGCGTGATCGATTCCGCCAGCGAGCAGCCGGCGCCGAGATCGGGGATCAGCACGGTTTTTTCGGGATTGAGAAGCTTGGCAGTCTCGGCCATGAAATGCACGCCGGCCAGCACGATGACATCGGCATCGACCTCAACCGCCTTGCGGGCGAGCGCCAGGCTGTCGCCGACAATATCGGCCACGCCGTGAAAAATCTCAGGCGTCTGATAATTGTGGGCGAGAATGACGGCGTTGCGGCGGCGCTTGAGCTCGAGAATGGCGTTGACGTCATCCTCGAACGACATCCATTCGGCTTTGGGAATGACGCGGCTGACGCGGTTATAGAGCGAGGATGCGGAAACTGGGTGGTTCATGGCCGGCTCCTAATTATGCTCTACTTGAGCATATCATAGGCAAAGACATATTCTCGCTGTGAGCATATGTCAATTGCGGGAGAGCGGTAATTTCGTTCCTGCAAGCGCCCGTTCTTCGAGCACTGTATGGCGGAAGCGGAAGAGCTTGGCCGGCCGGCCGCCGGTTTCGCTTTCCGTTCCGCCGGTCTCCTCAACCAGGTCCTGCTGTTCGATGAGGCGGCGGAAATTCTGTTTGTGCAGTGTCAGCCCCGCCAGGGCCTCGATCGTGCGCTGCAGCCGCAGAAGCGTAAAACTCTCCGGCATCAGTTCGAAGACGACGGGGCGGTATTTGATTTTGGCGCGCAGCCGGGCAATCCCGGTCGCCAGAATGCGGCGGTGATCGGCAAACATCGCCCGGCCGAGATTGGCCTCCACCCGGCATCCGGCTTCGGCCACGAGGCCGGCTTCATAAAGCAGTTCATAGCGTTGCAGGGCGAGATCCTCATTCCAGCCGCCGCCGTCGAGGCCGAAGGTGAAGTCGGCGCGGCGGTGGCGATGGTGCCGCCGGGCCGGATCGGCATCCGCCCAGCGTCTGAGCCGCGCGACGATCTCGTCCAGCACGGCCGGCCGGCCCTGCCGGTGGTCTTCCCAGGGAAAATAGTCGTACCAGCCGTGCCATCCCGGCCGACCGGCGCCCGCCTGCTCGTGGACGAGGCCGAGATAGCTGATCGAGATCGTCCGCCCGCCAAGAATCTCGTTGTTCCGGTCTCGGTCGGCGAAGGTATAGAGCTGTTCGAGATAACCGACCGGGTGCTCGGTCTGCTCCTGCACCCATTCGCGCAGGCCCGATTGCAGGGTTCGATGGCCCATTTCGAACGGTCCCGACGGCAGCGCGCTGCCGGAGCGGATGGTCATGACGCGCGGCTCGTCCCCCGTCACCGCGACGAGCACCGCAATCAGTTCCGCATGCGCAAAGCCGATCGTCACAGGGGGCCGAATACTCCGTTCCGAATGAATCGAGCGGATCATTCCTGCCACAGGCGGCGGCGGAAGCCAATGGAACTTTCCCCCTTTCCCGCTGGGAGAAGGGAAGTCCCCGGGCACGCGTCAGCGCTTGCCCGTCTCGTTAGTCAGCCGGTCGAGGAAAATCTTCAGTTCGGCGTCGTCGATACCGACGCAATGACGCTTTTCCGGATAGGCGCCGGTCCTGACGTCCTCGGCGAATTCGGTGAAGGCGGCGATGCGTTCGCGCTGCAGCCGGTCATGTTCGGCGGCGAAATTGCGGTAGACCTTGGCATGGCGCGGATAATGGTCTCGATTGGCGCCGAGCACGTCGTCGGCGAAGAGATATTGGGCGTCGCAGCCGCTGCCTGCCCCCATCGAGATCATCAGCATTGAGGTGTTGCTGCTGATGGCGGCGGCGACATCCCCCGGCACGACTTCGATTTCGGCGGCAAAGGCGCCGGCCTCTTCCAGCGCCTTAGTCTGCCGCCAGATATCGGCCGCGCTCGCCGCCGTCTTGCCGACGGCGCGGAAGCCTCCGGTCCAGGTGGCTTTCGAGGGGATCAGCCCGAGATGGCCGCAGACCGGGATGCCCTCGTCGCGCAGGCGCCGGATCGTCTGCAGGCTCGCGGCACAATAGATCGCATCGCCGCCGGCCTTTAGCGCCGCGAACGCGGCCCGCAGATAATCTTCCGCCGAGACATGGTCGCCATATTCGAGACCCGGAATGGCAAAGGGCGTGGGGGCGATCTCGCGGAAAACCGGTCCGAGCAGCGATGGCGGCACTGAGACGATGTCAATCCCGGCCTTTTCGGCGGCTTCGGCCTCCTCGAGCGAGGTGACGCGCAGCATGGTCAACTGACGCTTGCCCTTTTCTGCAAGCAGATCGGCAACGGTTGCACGCTTATGTTTTTTCATCGTCAATTCCTTTGAAAATATCGGGAGGCTCAAGCGGCCAGAAGGGATTTCAGCTTGACGTTGCTTGATGTCAGCGCCGCAGGGTCTGGATGGGCGCCAGCCGCGATCAACATTTCAGCAAGCCTGATGTCGCGCGCCACGGCGTTGCCCGGTCCGATGCCGCTTGCGGCGATCAACCGGCCATCGGCGTCGAGGTGGAAGAGAATGAAGGCGCCCGGACCGAGGTCGCGGCGCATATGCAGGATCGCCCCTTCGGCGAGGCCTGATATCTGCAGCGTCAGGTCGTATTGATCCGACCAGAACCACGGCACGGATGAGATGGCTTGGTCTCGGCCGAGCATGTTGGCTGCGGCCAATGTGCCCTGCTCCTGGGCATTGCGCCAGGATTCGAGCCTGATACGCCGGCCGCCGTAGATCGGCAGCGGAAAGGAGCAGCAGTCGCCGGCGGCAAAGACATCCGGCGCCGAGGTCCGGAGATAGGTGTCGACGGCAATACCGTTTTCGATTGTAAGCCCCGCCCTTTCGGCGATGTCGACATTCGGCCGCGCGCCGATGCCGACGAGGGCGAGGTCGGCCTCTACCATCTCGCCCGTCGACAGTTTGATCACGGCCTTCCCGCCTTCCTCGGTCAATGTCTCGATCGAGACGCCGCAGCGGATATCGACACCTTCGGCGCGGTGGCGTTCGGTGAGCAGATGGGCGATCTCCTCCGGCACGCCGCGTTTCAGCACCCGCTCCAGCCCCTCGATAACGGTGACGTCGGCGCCAAGCAGGCGCGCCGTCGCGGCAAGTTCCAGCCCGATGAAGCCGCCGCCGATAATGGCGATATGGCGTCCCGGCTTCATCGCCTTGCGCAGAGCGGCCGCATCGTGATGGGTCCGAAGCGAACGGATATGCGGATTGCCTTCCGGAGCGCCGGGGAATGATCGCGCGGCCGCGCCCGTCGCCAGCAGAAGCTTGTCGTAGGAAAGCGCGGTGCCATCCGAAAGCATGACCCTCCGCGAGGCAGGATCGAAATCCCTGGCTTCAAGACCGGTCAGCAGCCGGATGTCGCTTTCGGCGTATTTTTCCGCAGCGGCGATGAATTTCGGATCGCCGGCATCGGCGGAGGCAGCCTTGGAAAGCGGCGGCCGTTCATAAGGGTGAAGGGGTTCGGCGCCGACAAGCGTTATCTCGCCGGCAAAACCTTTTTCCCGCAGAGCGAAAGCGGCGCGGGCACCACATTCGCCCGCACCGAGAATAACGAAATGTGCCACATCGACCTCCGTCAGACCGAGATGAAGACGGAGCCGCCTTCGACCTTGACCGGATAGGTCTTGAGATTGACGCAGACCGGCGCACCCTTGGCTTCGCCTGTCTTGTAGTTGAAGCGGCCGTTATGTTTCGGGCATTCGATGATTTCATCCATGACAAGCCCGTCGGCGAGATGGATCTGTTCATGCGTGCAGAGCCCGTCGGTGGCGAAGAATTCGTCGTCGGGACTGCGGTAGACCGCGAAGGTGCGCCCGCCATGATCGAAGCGGATGACATCCTCTTCATCGATCTCGTCCTTGCCGCAGACTTCGATCCAGTTTCCGCTCATCTCTAACCTCCCTCGATTGTGATTATTGCGCCGCCGGGGCGAGTTCTTTGTGGAATTCTTCGCGATAGGGCCGCGCGGTGTCCGGCAGTTCCCGCTTCAGGAAATAATCCTCGTTGCGCAGCTGGCGCAGGAAAGCCGGGATCATCTCGCGGTAGCCCGACCAGATCGACGGGTTCGGTGCCGGCAGATCATGCTTGATCATTGCGTGCAGCCGGGGCAGCGCGTGATAGGGCACCATCGGGAACATGTGATGTTCGACGTGGTAATTCATGTTCCAATAAATGAAACGGCTGATCGGGTTCATATAGACCGTACGGCTGTTCAGCCGATGATCGATGACGTTATCGGCAAGGCCGCCATGTTGCAAAAGCCCCGTCAGCACGTGGTGCCAGGCGCCGTAGAGGCGAGGCAGGCCGATCAGCATCAGCGGCAGGATCGAGCCGGTGGCGACCGCGACGGCGATTGTCGCGAGATAGATCGCCAGCCAGATACGGGCGAAGCGGATCGCCTTCGGCTGCTCCATCTCCGGAATAAAGGTTTTTTCCGTCGCGCTGATGACGCCGAAGGCGTTGCGCAGCATGTCGACGACGGCATGCCAGACGTCGAGGATGCCGAAGAAATTGAGGACCAGCCGGAAGAGGTCCGGCGGCCGCATGACGGCGATCTCCGGATCGCGGCCGACGATGACCGTATCGGTGTGGTGGCGCGTATGGCTCCAGCGCCAGGTGACCGGATTGCGCATGATCATGAAGCAGGCGATCTGGTAGACGACATCGTTCATCCAGCGCGTCTTGAAGGCGGTGCCATGGCCGCATTCGTGCCAGCGGCTGTCGGAGGCCGAGCCGTAGAGCACGCCATAGGCGAGAAAGAAGGGTAGCGCGATCCAGGAGCCCCAGAAATAGATGCCGAGACCGGCAAAGACCATCATGCTGCCGAGCCAGATGACCGTGTCACGGATCGCTGGCGCATCGGAGCGCTGCATCAGCGCCTTCATCTCCTTGCGCGAAATCTCGGTGTGATACCATTCGGCAGCCGCCAGTCCCGTCTCCACCGCGATGCGGCCGCTTTCCCCGAGCAGGTCGTAGTCACGTTTCTTTGTCTGGGTCGCCATTATCCGCCTCCCTATGCCGTTGTCGGAAGAATAGGTTGACTTTGGGCGACGCTCAATGCAGGCTTGATGTAATCTATCAAAAGCCATCATGAATGGCTCGCATCCATGAGCGAATACATCACCATGCGCCGCCCCACCATTTCCGATCTCGCCCGCGCCTCCGGCGTCAGTGTCGCCACCGTCGACCGCGTTCTCAACGCTCGTCATCGTGTGCGGGAGGAAACGGCGCGGCGGGTCTATGATGCAGCGCAGGAGATCGGCTATCATGCCGTCGGCCTCATCCGGCAGCGCGTCTTCGAAGATTTGCCGCAATACAAGCTCGCCTTCCTGCTGCAGAAGCCGACGCAGGCCTTCTATCAGAGCTTCGCCCGGGAAATCGAAGCAGCGGCACGCGCCGTCACCACCGCCCGTCTCCAGATCCAGATCGAATACCCGTCTGCGACGACTCCTGCCGCCATCAATGAGAAGATCAAGTCGCTCGGCGCCCGCAACCAGGCCGTTGCCGTTGTCGGCCCCGACTACCCCGCGGTTACAACGGCGGTCGAGGAATTGAAGGAGCGCGGCATCCCCGTCTTCTCGCTGCTCTCGGACCTCGCCACCGGCGTGCGTGACGCCTATGTCGGCGTCAACAACCGCAAGGTGGGACGCACTGCCGCGTGGATGATTGCGCGTACGGCGCACAGGGCCGGCAAGGTCGCCTGTTTCGTCGGCAGCCACCGCTTCCACGGCCATGAACTGCGGGAGATCGGTTTCCGCTCCTATTTTCGCGAGAATGCGCCTGAATTCGATGTCGTCGAAACATTGATCAACCTGGAGACCGCCGAAATCACCCATGAGGCAACGCTGACGCTGCTGCAGAAACATCCCGACCTCGTTGGGCTTTATGTCTGCGGCGGCGGCATGGAGGGGGCGATTTCGGCGTTCCGTGAAGAGGATGTCGGCGGCCGGATCGTGCTTGTCGTCAACGAGTTGACGCCAGAGAGCAAGGCGGGTCTCGCCGACGATATCGTCACCATGGTGGTCGCCACTCCCCTGCCCGCTCTCTGCAAGGAGCTTTTATCGCTGATGCTCGGCGCGATAGAGCACGGTGAGGCCACCGTTCCCGGCCAATCCTTCCTGCCTTTCGATATCTATATTTCCGAGAATATCTGAGCAATGATGGAGTTCTATCATCGCGCCTGAAATTCTTTCAGCAATGAAGGCTGGCGCCGGCAATGACGGATGGATTGCCCCGTAAATTCGGATAGAGATTCGCTCGCCCATTCACGAGTACCGCTCCGCTCATGTCGCGGAGACGAGGAGGATATAACCGTCATGACTTCGATCCGCTTTGCCCTCAACCATATGGCCGCGCCATCGCTTGCCGTCGACGATTTCTTCGCGCTGGCAAAGTCGCTCGGCATTGATTCCGTTGAGATCCGCAACGACCTTTCCGGCAATGCCATTCTCGACGGCACCAAGCCCGAAGCGATCAGAGAAGCAGCCGCCCGCCACGGGCTGACGATCATTTCGATCAACGCGCTGCAGCGCTTCAACGAATGGAATGAAGCACGCGCCCGGGAAGCTAGGGAATTGATCGATTATGCCAGCGCATCGGGCGCCAAGGCGCTTGTCCTCGTTCCGAAGAATGACGGCACCGGCTGCGCCGACGGCGAACGCCAGGCCAATCTGCGCGAGGCTCTGTCCGCGCTGAAGCCGATGCTCGATAAGGCCGGCATCATCGGCCTCGTCGAGCCGCTCGGCTTCGAGATCTGCTCGCTGCGTTCGAAGACCGAGGCGGCCGAGGCGATCAAGGAGCTCGGCGCGCAATCGACCTTCAAGCTCGTTCACGACACCTTCCACCATCACCTTGCCGGCGAAGCAGCGACCTTCCCGGAATGGGCCGGCCTCGTGCATATTTCCGGCGTGAGCGATCCCTCCGTGTCCGTTGCCGATATGCGTGACTCCCATCGCGTGCTCGTGGACGGCGACGACCGGCTCGACAATGCCGGGCAGATCAAGGCGCTGCTGCAGGCGGGCTATAGGGGCCCGTTCTCCTTCGAACCTTTTGCTGCGGAAGTTCATGCGGTCAAGGATCCGGCCGCTGCGCTGCGCGCCAGCATGGATTACCTGACGGCGCGAGTCTGAGACCCGATGCACGCTTCTCTTCACGATCGGCCGCCGGCGAGCGGCCGATCGTGAGACACTATTCCCGCCCCCTGAACCGGCGCTGATAGGCCGGATCATAGAGCGAGCTCTCGCGAAAATCCTCCGCCGCGAGCGACGGTCCGACGAAGATGATCGCGGTGCGTTCGATCGGTTCGGCCGCAACTCTTGCCTCGATATCAGCGAGAGTGCCGGAGAGGATGCGCTCGTCCGCCCAGGAGGCTTTGACGACGATGACGATCGGGCAGTCTGCGCCGTAAAGTGGCGTCAACTCGTCGACCACCTGCTTCAGAGCATGGATCGCCAGATGGATCGCCAGCGTAGCACCCGTCGCGCCGAATTTTGCGAGCCTCTCTTCGTTCGGCATCGGTGAAGCGCGACCGGAAACGCGGGTCAGCACCAGGCTTTGGGCGACGCCAGGGATCGTTAGTTCGCGCCCCAGTGCTGCGGCCGCGGCCGCAAAGGCCGGAATGCCGGGGGTCATCGTATAGGCGATGCCGTGCTTCTGCAGCCGGCGCGCCTGCTCGGCCACGGCACTCCAGACGGAGAGGTCGCCGGAGTGCAGCCGGGCGACGTCCTGGCTGGCGGCAGCGGCACGGAGATATTCCGCCTCGATCTCATCGAGCGACATCGGGGCAGTATCGACGATGCGCGCGCCAGGCGGGCAATATTGCAGCAGTTCCGGCGAGACGATGGAGCCGGCATAGAGGCAGACCGGGCAGCGGGCGATGAGATCGCGGCCACGCACCGTGATCAGATCCGCAGCGCCCGGCCCCGCGCCAATGAAATGCACCGTCATCCCGTTATCCTTTCGTCCAGCGCCATTGCGTTACCGGCATCGCCGGCCGCCAGCCGCTCATGCTGCCGAGCGGCGCAGCGCGCGATATTTCGATCCGCGTGAGGGAGCCGCCGCGTTTGCCATGTTGGGAGATCAATAACGCTTCCATGTCAAGCGTCACGGCATTGGCGACAAGCCGCCCTCCCCGCTTCAGCGCGGCGGCGGCAATGTCGATGACATCGGCTTCGCTGCCGCCGCCGCCGAGGAAGATCGCATCCGGTTCTGGCAGGCCTCGCAGCGCATCGGGCGCTGAACCCTCGACGACGGCGAGATGCGGCACGCCGAAGGCGGATGCGTTGCGGGCAATCCGCGCCGCCCGCTCCGGCGATTGCTCGACGGCGATCGTCTTCAGGCTGGGATCGGCCAGCATCCATTCGATGCCGATCGATCCCGAGCCGGCGCCGACATCCCAGAGCAGTTCGCCATGACGTGGCGCAAGCGCCGAAAGCGTCATCGCCCGGATCTCCCGTTTGGTGATCTGGCCGTCGTGCTCGAACAGATCATCCTCGAGACCTGCGGCAAAAGGCAGGATGCGAGCCCGCTCCCCTGCCGCAATCTCGAGCGCGCAGACGTTCAGGGGATCGATGTCAGCGAGATCGAAATCCGCCGCCACGACGCATCTCTGTCGTTCCCGCGCACCGCCCAAGGCTTCGAGCACGGTAAGTCTCGACTGCCCGAAGCCGATGGTGACAAGCAGGGCAGCGAGCTCGCGGGGTCCTTTCTCATCAGAGGTCAGAGCAATGATGCGCCGCCCGGGGTGCAGATGCGGTCGGACCAGGTCGAGCGGCCGTCCGTGCAACGAGATTGTCGTCACGTCCTGCTGCGGCCAGCCGAGCCGGGAGGCGGCAAGGCTGAAGGCCGAAGGCGCGGGAATGACACGCATCTCTTCGGCCGCGACACGGCGGCAGAGGGTTGCGCCGACGCCATAGAGAAACGGATCGCCGGAGGCGAGCACGACGACAGGCGTGCCGCGCCTTTCAAGGACGGCGTCGACCGAGCGCTCGAAGGGGCTCTGCCAGGCAAGCATTTCGCCGGATATCAGGGATGCGGCAAGCGCATGGTGCCGCGTTCCGCCAAATACGGCGGGTGCAGTGGCGATCAGCCTCTTGGCCTCCTCGCCCAGGGCGGCTGGACCATCTTCGCCGATGCCGATAATAGTCAGCCAGCGCTTGTTGCAAGTGGAAAAGACATCAGACATGGGAAGACTTCGCATCCTGATCCTCGGTGGCACCGGCGAGGCGCGCCTGCTCGCCAAAGCGCTTGCGGCGCGTGATGATTGCGATGTTCTGCTGTCGCTCGCCGGACGTACCGAGAAACCGGCCGTTCAGCCTGTTCAGGTCCGTATCGGTGGTTTCGGCGGCGCCATGGCACTGGCTGATTTTCTGAAAGCCGGCAGCTACGGGCTGCTGATCGACGCCACGCACCCTTTCGCCGAGCGAATTTCCAAAAATGCCGCGGTCGCGGCCGAGACCGCCGCTGTCGCTGCAATCGCTCTGCGCCGCCCCGAATGGCAGCGCTTGCCGGGCGATCGCTGGCGGGAAATACAGAGCATCCCGGCGGCCATCGAGGCGCTCGGCCAATCCCCCCGCCATGTCTTCCTGGCGACGGGCCGGCAGGGTGCTCACCACGCAGAAGCGGCGCCGCAACATCACTATCTCATCCGCAGCGTCGACCCCGTCGAACGGCCGCTTAGGCTTGCGAATGCCGAATATATCCTCGATCGCGGCCCGTTCACGCTGGAAAGCGAATGCACTTTGCTGAGGCAGCATCATATCGATGTCATCATTGCCAAGAACAGCGGCGGCACGGCCACCTATGCAAAGATCGAGTCGGCGCGGCTGCTCGGCATCGAAGTGATGATGGTGGCGCGCGCGCCGACGCCGATGGTCGCATCGGTCGAAACCGTCGAGGCGGCGCTTGCGGCGATCGATCACCTCTTCCCCCCCGCCATGAAACGTGGCGTGTAGATCAGGTCCGGCTTGCCGGGGCGCGTGACGATCCGCGTTTCGGCGGAGCCGATGATGATGCAGGTCGCCATATCGGCGATCAATGCATCCGCTTGCGATAGCGGCTGCACCGCAATGCGCTCGTTTGCCCGCCCGGCCGCGCGCCCGAAAATCACGGGGGTTGTTGCCGGCAGATGGTGGCGCAGCAGCTTGAAAGCCTCACCGAGTTGCCACGGCCGCGACCGGCTGATCGGATTATAGAGCGCGATGACGAAGCCTGCCTTTGCCGCCAATGCAAGCCTGTTTTCTATGACATTCCAAGGCTTTAGGTTATCTGATAACGATATTGCGCAGAAGTCGTGACCCAGCGGCGCCCCGGCTCTTGCGGCCACCGCCAGCATCGCCGTGACGCCGGGCAGAACGGTGAGATCGACGGCGCGCCACGCCGCCGGCCCATTCTCGATCGCCTCGCAGACGGCAGCGGCCATGGCGAAGACACCGGGATCGCCGCCGGAGACAATGCAGACGTTGGCGCCATCCGCTGCCATGGAAAGCGCCGCCCCTGCCCTGTCGAGTTCCTCGCGATTGTCCGACGCATGCCGCAGCTGATCGGAGCGGAGCTGCAGCCGGTCGAGATAAGGTCCGTAGCCGAAGAAATCCGTCGCCGCCTCGACGACCGCCAGCGCTTCCGGCGTCATCTGCTCGGGATTGCCGGGACCGGTGCCGATGACGAAAAGCCTGCCACTCATCGGCTGCCCTCCCAGCCCGGCACCAGCACGAGCGAGAAGTAGGGCGCATCGCCGTCGTTCCTGTCGGCAAGCTTTTCCATCGCCGCATTCGACATGGTGCCGCGCTCGACATAGAGGGCGTCCGCAAGCCGGCCGGCTGCCGAAAGCGCCCGGCGTATTTTCGGCAGATTGCGACCGACCTTCATGATGACGGCGGCTTGCGTATCGGCGAGCCGGCGCGTCAGCTCTGCCTCGGCCATTGTACCGGGCAGTACGGACAGCACGTCGTCCCCCTGGACGATCGCCATGCCGGCCAGCGACCAGCAGCCCGACATGGCGCTGATGCCGGGGATCACTTCGGTGGGGTAGTGCTTGGAGAGCCGGACATGCAAGTGCATGTAGGAGCCGTAGAAGAGCGGGTCGCCTTCGCTGAGAACAGCGACGGTCCGCCCGGCCTCGAGGTGCCCGGCGATGTCTCTTGCAGACCGGTCGTAAAACTCGGTGATCAGGCTTTGGTAGCGTTCGTCACCTTTGTCGATCTCAGTGGTGACGGGATAGTAGAGTGGCAGCAGAGTGACCCAAGGTTTCAGCAGCGGCTCGACGATCGCCTTGCCGTTACCGCCCCTGCCCTGCTTGGCAAAGTAAGCGATGACATCAGCGCGTTCGATGGCGCGCACGGCCTTGAGGGTCAGAAGCTCCGGGTCGCCGGGACCCGTGCCGACGCCGATGAGACGGGGTGTCGTCATAGGCCCGGCCTCGCCAGCGCATTAATGGCGGCAGCCGTCATGGCGCTGCCGCCGAGCCGGCCGCGCACGATGGCGAAGGGGACGCCATAGGAATTTTCCGCCAGCGCATCCTTCGATTCCGCCGCGCCGACAAAGCCGACCGGCATGCCGAGGATCGCAGCCGGTTTCGGCGCGCCGTCGCGTAGGAGTTCGAGAAGATGGAAAAGCGCCGTCGGGGCATTGCCAATGGCGACAATGCTCCCGCCGAGCCTTTCGAGCCAGAGATGCATGGCGGCGGCCGAGCGTGTATTGCCGATCTCGCGTGCGAGCTCCGGCGTTGCGGGATCGCGCAGTGTGCAGACCACCTCGTTCAGCGCCGGCAGCCGTGCTCGCGTGACGCCGTGCGATACCATTTCCGCATCGCAGAAGATCGGTGCGCCGGTCCTGAGTGCGTCGCGCGCGGTGCTGACGAAATCTGTGGAAAAGACGAAATGCTTCGCCGCTTCCACGAGCCCGCAGGCATGGATCATGCGAACGGCGATTTCAGCCTCGTCTTCGGTGAAACGCGAAAGATCGGCCTCGGCGCGGATGATCGCAAACGAACGCTCGTAGATCGCGTCGCCACTGCGGATATAATCGTAGTCTGGCATTCCTATTCCTGTCGCGGCGCCTTCGAAACGCTGGTTGCGCCAAGCCGTGTAAGGCAGGCGGCGGCCGATTCGCCAGCGCCCCTGTTGTCTTCGATGGACCGGGCGAGCCTCTCTATAGCGAAATCGATCCGACCGCCAGCGATCCGTTCATCCGGCAGATCTGAAGCAAGGCCGTTGAGGATGAGGCCGAAACCATCCGCCGATCCGGTCAGTGTCAGCGCCGGCCCGGCGCGGGCGCAGCCTTTCGAACAGCCGGAGAGATGGATCGTCAGAGATCCGTCGAAGAGAACGGGTGCTGCGGCCATAAGGCGGCGCGCCAGGGCTTTCGTCTCGTAAAAAGCGGAGCCGCAGGCGCCGGCGCCGGCGCAGGCAGCGACATATTCGCTTTTCTCGCCGGGTTGCACGGTAAAGCCATGGTTGCTCGCGGTGATCAGCAGAGCCGGCGCCGCATCTGCCGGAAAGCCGATGAAAAAGAAGCCGCGGCCGGGCGCAAGTCTGATGGCTGTTGCGCCGTCAGCTTTGGCGTCGTCGAGCAGGGCGGTCAGATCGGACGCGCTCATCTGGCCGAATTCCGACCGCACGCCAAGCACGTGTTTTCCGTTCTTCAGCCGGTGCAAGCCGGAAAGCGGCGTCTGTTCTTGGTGGGACGGATGAAATCGGATGGCGTCCATAGCGGGAAAGCGCGCCCGCAGAAGGGCCGGATCGATATCCCTTGCCCGCTTGCTCTGCCCGACCGCCAGAAGATCGAGAATCTCGCCAACGGCTGATATCGCCGCCTCCGCAGGCCCCATTGCGACGGGTGTTGCCGTCTCGCCGTCGCCGTTGATCGCCACGAGCCATTGTGCGGCGGGCTGTGCGACGATACGGATATCGGCCGAGAGCGCCGATAAACCGAACGCTCCGCCGCCGTCGATGATGAGCGAGAGTTTCGGCGCGAGCCGCGGCGAGGCGAGTAGTCCTACGAGCTTGCTGCGCAATGTCCTTTCCAGCGCTGCCGGATCGCCCGTTTCCTCGGGATCGATGCCGTGCAGCGGCGATACTTCGATTGCCGGACCGTCCGGCACGGCGATCCCGGCGGCATCGATATCGGCGGCGAGACGCTTCACGGTCTCAGCCCGCAATCCGCGGATCTGCAGGTTGCCGCGCGCGGTGATTTCCACGATGCCGTTTCCATGCTCCGCGGCCGAGCGGGCAAGGGCTGAGAATTGCGATAGCGTCAAGGCGCCGCCGGCAGGACGCAGCCGTACGAGCAAACCATCGCCGGTCGGCATGGGTGCGGCAAGGGCCGGGCAGGCGCCGCGTGGGCGTGGCTTCGCCGGCGGTCGATCATCGAGATCCGCCTCGCCTGTCCTGTCGATTGTCTTGGCGGCCTTCGTGCCCATTCTCAATCCTCTGATCATCTCTTACATGATCGCGGCCGGTGCGGCAAAACCTGATGGCGACGGCTATTCCTCGAACTCGCGTCCCTTGCGCAGCAGATATATGTCCATGATCCAGCCGTGCCGCTGTCTTGCCTCTATCCGCAGCGCCTGAATATCGGCCGCGATGTCTGCGAGCCGTCCCGATCGGATAATCTCGTCCCCTGTCCCGAGATAGGCGCCCCAGAAGATCTCGGCGTCGGCATCGTCGATCTTCGCGAAAGTCTGTTCGCCATCGAGCATGACGACCGTGCTGCCGCCCCGAAGTCCATCCCGCGCCAGCCGCCGCCCGGTGGTAATCTCGACCGGCTGGCCGATGAGGTTGAGCGGAATTTTGTGGCTGGCCGCTAAGGCCTGGATGCTGGTGATGCCGGGAACGACGCTGAAGTCGAAATCAATGCTGTTTGTTTGGCGCACGCGTTCAATGATGCGGATGGTGCTGTCGTAAAGGCTGGGATCACCCCAGACGAGAAAGGCGCCGGTGGCGCTGTCCGGCAGGCCAGAGATCAACTCTCCATAGATATTGGCGATCTCGCCGTGCCAGGCATCGACACTTTGTTTGTAGGTCCTGTCTGCGGTCTGCCTTTGCGGCACCTCGAATTCCGCGATCCGGATATCCGGCCGGGTGACATAGCGCTCGCAGATCTCCCGCCGGATCTCGGCGAGCTCTTCCTTGCCGGTGCCCTTGAGCGGCAGGAAGATCACCTCGGCGGCGTTCATCGCCTTGACCGCCTGTATGGTGACGTGCTCCGGATTGCCCGTGCCGATTCCGATGATAGTGATATGTTTCAAGCGGATGTTCCCCGTGAGTCCAGGCGGTCTTGCCGAAAAACTGGGCCGGTCGCAAGGGCAGGGCAGGGAGTTGGCCGCGGCCAACTCGGCCCGCCACGACGGCTAGACCCCTATTGTTGCCGTAAATCCCGAATCGTGTCACTTTCGATACGCTTTTTGACGCTATGTTGACAGAAAAGCGCATCGAAAAGGATTGGGTGTTTTGGACAACATTAGCGTATCGACGACAGACGTGCGGATCGAGCGGCATGCGAGCCAGCTTTCGCGGCAACTGAAGCTCCTCCGCGACAAGCTGTTTCCGCCGCTTGCGCAGAAGACGCTGCGCACGTTCTCTTCCGGCGAAGCCGCGCAGATGATCGGTGTTTCCGACGGTTATCTTCGTCAGCTTTCGCTGGACGGCAAGGGGCCGCAGCCGGAACTTTCGTCGAATGGTCGACGCTCCTATACGCTCGGTCAGATCAATGAATTGCGCCATTATATGGCGAACCTCAAGCCGAAGGACGCGCTGAGCTACCTCCCGTGGCGTCGCCCCGGCGAAAAGTTGCAGACGGTCGCAGTCACCAATTTCAAGGGCGGTTCGGCCAAGACGACGACGACGCTTTATCTGGCGCAATATCTGGCGCTGGAGGGTTACCGGGTGCTGGCAATCGATCTTGACCCGCAAGCCTCGCTCTCCTCCATGCTGGGCGTTCAGCCGGAATTCGATCTTTCCGACGGCGATACGCTTTACGGCGCCATCCGCTACGATGCGGCTCGCAAGCCGCTGAAGGAGATCGTCCGCAAGACCTATTTCGACGGACTCGATCTGGTGCCCGGCAATCTCGAGCTGATGGAGTTCGAGCATGAGACGCCGCGGGCGCTCAATGATCGCCAGAAGCCGGCCGAGCTGTTTTTCCGTCGCGTTGGCGTCGCTATTGCCGAGGTCGAGGCCGATTATGACGTGGTGGTGATCGACTGCCCGCCGCAGCTCGGCTACCTCACCCTCGGCGCCGTTTGCGCCGCCACGTCGCTGCTCATCACCATCCACCCGCAGATGGTCGATGTCGCCTCCATGTCGCAGTTCCTGTTGATGACCTCGGATCTTCTCTCTGTGGTTCGCAGGGCCGGCGGCGACCTGCAGCACGACTTCATCAAATATGTCGTCACCCGCCACGAACCCTTCGATGCGCCGCAGTCGCAGATCGTTGCGCTGCTGCGCAGCCTGTTCGGCGACGACGTGCTGACGGCAACCATCCTCAAATCGACGGCAATCGCCGATGCCGGGCTGACAAAGCAGACGCTTTACGAAATCGAGAAGGGGCAGGTGCGCCGCTCAACGTATGACCGGGCGCTGGAATCGGTCAATGCTGCCAATGGCGAGGTTCTTGCCGGCATTCACAAAGCCTGGGGCCGCACATGAGCAGACGCGACCGCCTGAAAGGTCTTTTCGACGATACGGCGCAGGAGTTGGCCGCGGCCAACTACGAGGAGCCTTCTTCGCGCGGATCGGCCGGTCCGGTTCGGACAATGGCGCTGACCCTTGGCCGCATGGAGGAAGAGAGCAGGGCGATGCAGGAGGCTTTGCTCTCCGGCGAGCGCATCGTCGAACTCGATCCCGATCTGATCGATTCTTCCTTCGTCCGCGACCGCCTTGCCGACCAGCCGCTCGATTTCGAGGACGAGCTGGTGCAGTCGATTGCCGATAATGGCCAGGAAGTGCCGATCCTTGTTCGGCGCCATCCTGAAGACGGCGAGCGTTACCAAATTGCCTACGGCCATCGCCGCCTGCAGGCCGTCAAACTGCTCGGCCGCAAAGTGCAGGCGATCGTCCGTCAGCTCGACGATACCGATGTCGTCATTGCACAGGGCATTGAGAATTCGGCGCGCCGGAACCTTTCCTATATCGAACGCGCCGTCTTCGCTCTCAATCTCGAGCTCAAGGGCTTTGAGCGTCCCGTCATCATGAAGGCGCTGTCCACTGACAAGACGGAGCTATCGAAGCTGTTGTCGGTCGCCAAGGCCATTCCGGCCGAAATCATCAGGTTGGTGGGGGACGCGCCTGGTATCGGACGGCGCAAGTGGATGGCGCTTGCCCAGGACTGGAATGGGACGACGGCGGCGCGGCTTGCAAAGCTAATCGACTCGGAAGGGTTCAGGGCGCAGGAGAGCGACCGCCGATTCGAGCTTCTGGTCGCCGAGCTTGCCAGGAAAGAGGCCAAGCCCGTGCCAACCGAATATGACTGGATGCCGAAGAGCGGCGGCAAGATTGCCGGCCGAATCAGGAGCGCCGGCAATTCCTTCACGATCGCGTTGAAAACAGGCGATGCGCCGGATTTCGGCGCTTACATTTCACGCCGTCTCGATGAGCTTTACGAAGCCTATCAGGCCGGCAAGTTGCAAGCAGGAGAGTAGACCGCAAAAGAAAAAAGCCTCCGAACGTTGCCGCCGCGGAAGCCTTTCTCATATCTGGACAATCTGAGAATCGCACTTCCTCGAATCAGTGTCAAGCATCTTCGGCATCCTTTTGGGTGGTAGATTTCTTTTGCCTTGAAAAAAGGTGAGGGACATGGAGCCTCAATATGTATCGACGCCTTTTGGGCGGCGATCGATGACGCTTGGCATGCTGGCAAATCAGGAAAATGCCAGCAAGGTCGATCCGGATGCATCGGTCGACAAATGGAAGATCTTTCGCGCGCTCTGCGAAGCAAAGGAGATGGTCGGCGTATCCGATCGTGCGCTTGCCGTTCTCAACGCGCTGTTGACCTTCTATCCGAAGAACGAGATTGCCGAGGCCAACGGTTTCGTCGTCTTTCCTTCGAACGAACAGCTGTCGCTGCGCACGCATGGCATGGCCGGCACCACGCTGCGGCGAAACCTGGCGATGCTGGTGGAGTCTGGCCTGATCATCCGGCGCGACAGTCCGAACGGGAAACGTTTCGCCCGCCGTAACGGCGAGGGCGGGCTTGGGGAGGCCTTCGGCTTCAGCCTGGCGCCACTCCTCGTGCGCGCTCGCGAGATCGAGGCACAGGCCGCCCAGGTGCAGGCCGACAAGCTCGAATGGAAGCGCCTGAGAGAGCGGCTGAGCCTTTGCCGGCGTGACATCGCCAAGCTCATCGAGATCGCGTTGGAAGAGGAAATCGCCGGCGAATGGATCGAGATGCAGCAGCATTTCAATCGCCTGTCGGCAAGCCTGCCGCGCCGTCCGTCGGCAGCGGAGATTCAAAGCCTGCTGACCGATCTCGAAGCTTTCCGCCAATTGATCGTCAAGACGCTGGAATCGAAGACGAAAACAGAAAAAACGGACGCCAATGACAGCCGAAACGGTTGGCACATACATAATTCAAAACCACACCCCACATCTGAACTTGAACCAAGCTTCGAAACGAAGCAGGGCGCAAAGTCGGAGGAAGAGCCGCGGCCGTGGCGGGAGCCGCCGAAATCCTTCCCCCTTGCCATGGTGCTGCAGGCCTGCCCCGAGATTGTTGCCTATGGGCCGGGCGGCGGGATCGGCAGCTGGCGGGATTTGATGGCCGCCGCGGTCGTCGTTCGTTCCACCCTCGGCGTCAGCCCCAGTGCCTATCAGCAAGCCTGCAACGTCATGGGGCCGGAAAATGCTGCCACCGTGATCGCCTGCATTCTGGAACGCGGCGGCCATATCAATTCGGCCGGCGGCTATTTGCGTGATCTGACGCGGCGGGCGGAGCGCGGCGAGTTCTCGCTCGGTCCGATGCTGATGGCATTGATGCGGGCCAATGGTCCGATGGCGAGAAAAACGGGATGAAGGGCCCAAAAGCTTCGCGCCAGTCGCAGCGGTTTAAAGGGATTGTGGATCGGCAATCGCCATCTTCTTTGCTTGCTTCTCCGCGCTTTTGTTGAAACAAACCGTTAACCATGTCATAGATGGCGGAAGAAAATAGCTGTTTTGCTTCCATTTGTGAAAAACCGCAAAGCTTAACAATGCGCTATGATATCGACGGTACGATGCTTCAGACCCTACTTCCATTGCTCGCTGCGGCGGAGGATGCGTTGGCGCGACTGGACGAGCGGGTGTTGCGCTCGCCGGTGGGTGAGGGGTTTGCCGAACGCAGCCATTTCTTCGATGCCGCCGGCGCATTATGGGTTGCCGGCGAGCTCGTTCATGTCGAGGATCTCGTTCTGCACGACGCGCATATGGATAGCCGCGCTCCGAGCCATGAATTGACGATCGCCCATTCGGTGCTGCGGACGCGTCGGCGCATCTGGACCGGCGAGCCGTCCTGGGCGCTCGGCGCCTCGGGGCTGGCAACGCTGACGGCGACCACGGGGGAAGGGAAGGGCCTCACTCAGGAGGCCAAGAGCCCGGCCGCTGCGGTCGAGGCCGACGATGAGGGCGAGGATGGAGACGCGCCGCTCGCCGCCGAGATGGCCGAGATCGATGCCATTCTTGCCCGCTCGCAGAAGCTCATCGACATCCATACGGGCAAAGCGCCGTCCGGCGAGGCGGCGGCAATATCTCCGGCCAAGCGCAACGATGACCCCCTCGGCCTGCTGGGCGACGAGGAATGGGATGAGGAGCAGCGGCTTGCGGAGTGGCGAGGCGTGCTGCCCCTGGCCGACAGCCTGCCGCCGGTTCTCGGCGCCGTCATCCTGTTCGAAACCTGGGACAGGATCGAGCCGTTGCGGCGTCAGCATTGGCTCGGCGGACTTCTCGTCGAAAGCTACCTGCGCGCCCGCGGCAAGGTCGCTTCCCATCTCTTTTCCTTTTACGGCGGGCTGAAATTGGTGCGCCACGAGCGGCGTCGGGCCCGTGACCGGGCGACGCGGCTGCAAGCCTTTCTTGAGGCGATGCAGTTGGCTGCGGCGGCCGGCCTCAAGGAAATCGACCGGTTGTCGCTGGCTCGCACGCAAATGGAGTTGCGCTTTCGCGGCCGCCGCTCGAACAGCAGCCTGCCGGAACTTGCCGACTTCATCCTGTCGCGGCCGATGGTGTCGGCAGCGATGATCGCCCGTCAGCTGCGCATCACGCCGCGTGGCGCGCTGAACCTCGTCAACGAGATCGGCATTCGTGAAATCACCGGCCGCGGCCGCTACCGCGCCTGGGGCATCATCTGAAACAGAAAAAACCGGCCGGGTCGACGTCCGGCCGGGTCTTTGCGAGTGAGCGCCCGGTCTGCCATCCTGTCACAGATTGCAGACCGGACGCTCTTGCGCTTCCATTGCCCCCAGAAGCGCAGTTCTATTCCCGCTCGCCCGTGAAGTTGAGCAGAAGCTGGAAGATGTTGACGAAGTTCAGGTAGAGCGAGAGCGCACCGAAGACGGCGAGCTTCTGGTTCGATTCCTGATCGTAGTTTTCCGAATACTGTTCCTTGATGTTCTGCGTGTCGTAGGCGGTGAGGCCGACGAAGACGACGATGCCGATCACCGAGATCGCGAACTGCAGCGCGCTCGAACCCAGGAAGATGTTGACGATGCCGGCGATGATGATGCCGAACAGACCCATCATCAGGAACGAGCCCATCTTCGACAGGTCACGCTTCGTCGTGTAGCCGTAGAGGCTGATGGAACCGAACATCGCGGCAGTGATGAAGAAGGTCTGTGCGATGCTCGTCTTGGTGAAGACCAGGAAGACGGAGGCGAGCGACAGGCCCATCACGGCGCAGAAGGCCCAGAAGGTGACCTGGGCGGTGCTGGCCGACATCGTCTGGATTTTGAACGAGAAGAAGAAGACGAAGGCGAGCGGCGCCAGCATCACGACCCACTTCAGCGGCGAGCCGAAGATCGGGACGTAGAGGGCCGGCGTCGAGCCGACGACGAAGGCGACGATGCCTGTGATGACGAGGCCGAGAGCCATATAATTGTAGACGCGCAGCATATGCTGGCGCAGGCCCTCGTCGAACAGGGCCTGGGTGCCGGCCGCGGCACCGTAGCGGGAATTGATCGGGTTCATGCTGATCTCCTCGGTTTGAATTAATAGAGCGAGCGGGCGAGCCGTTCGGCCGCCTGGTCGAGATTGAGACCGCTGTCGTCGGCGATCAGCGCATAGGCGACCTCGCCGATCTGCCAATAGGCGGCTTCTGCTTTTTCCAGCGTGAGATGACTGACCGGCTTGACCTCGAAGGCCCCGGGACGGACCGCGAAAAGCGACAGCCGCTTTCCATCCGACTGCTCGATCGCCATTTCGACGCTGGGGCCGAATTCGGACGGGAAGATCTGCACGTCGGCGACTTTCCAATCCCCAGGCAGTTCGGGCATGACGATGGCGGTGGCGGCGCGAATATCGTCCGCGCTGTAGGTGGCCGGCGTCTGCGGCGGCATTGATTGGCGCAGTGCCGCGGTCTGATAGGCGCGGACGGCATCCTCCACATAGGCGGGTGCGGGCACCGACGCCGATACCTCGGTCGCCGAAAAGGCGCCGAACGAATTATGCGCCACCCAGCCGGCGGTGACCAGAATGCCGACGGCGGCGATGCGCTGCATGGAATGGAAGATGCGGCCATAGGAAAGGCCACGTTCCAGCCGGCGGGCGGCATCGCGGGTCTCGGGACGGCCGAAGGCATTTTCGCCGGCAAGCGCCAGGCGCAGCTCACCCTTCATGCTCAGATCGGCCATGACCTTGGCGGCAATCGCCGGATTCTCCGAGAGATAGGACTCGACCTGAATGCGGCGGGCGACATCGAGCTCGCCATCCACGTAGGCGTCGAGATCGGCATCGATGATCGGATCAACTGCTTTCATTGCCGCTCCCTCCGATTAATTTGAGATGCGAAACGCGCGGCGACCTCTCCTCGAATTCGCGCAGCTGCGCCCGGGCGCGGGAAATGCGCGACATCAGCGTGCCGATCGGAATACCGAGCGCATTGGCGGCTTCCTGATAGGAAAGGTCTTCGATGGCAACGAGATGCAGCGCTTCGCGCTGCTCCTCCGGCAGGTCGAAGAAGGCGTCGCGCACCTGCTGCAGGCGCACCGCATGTTCCTGGCCGGCCGGCAGCGACTGCTCGGCGTCGACAGCCGCTTCGTCATGGCGACGCGCCAGCGACCGGTTCTGGCGAAGACGATCGATGTGGGCATTGTGCAGGATGGAAAGCAGCCAGGTACGCAGGTTGCCACCGCTTCGGAAGCTCTTTCGCTTCTCGAAGGCGCGCACCAGAGCATCGTGCACCAGATCCTCCGCCTCATCCGAGTTGCGCACCAGCGCGCGAGCATAGCGCCTTAGCGCTGCAAGCTGTCCGATGACATCGAAGGGGCGGTCTTTGCGTTCCATGCTTGAGTATACGCAAGCGCGGCTGGTTTTATTCCCGGCGGCATAAAAAAATCATGCCAGCCGGAAATCGCCGCCGCCGAACCGGGGAAATAGCATCAGCAAACGCATGTGTGCCTTAAATCGGCGATTGTTTATGACAATTACATGACAGATCATCACGCCGCTGATTTGGAGGGGAAGGTAAAGGATGAAGGAAAAGAAGCGGGTCTACGAAGCTCTCGTGGACGGCGCCATGGAAGGGCTGACGGGTGAGGCGCTCTATGAATTCGTCAAGGCGCGATGCCCGAAGGCCACCAGCAAGAAGATCGTCAGGGCTTCGCTTCTCGCTCTGACCGATCCTCATCTCAAGGACCGCAATATTCTCGACGTGATTTACGCGCTTGCGATCAAGCATCGCCTCGATGAGGGCGTGTTTGAGGACGGCGACGAGGACGAGCCCGCCGAGCCAGCGCCGTTCCAGACGGTCAGCTAGACCCTCCCGGCTTTCCCAGAATGGTCAGCGACCGTCCGAGAGCTCCTCGAGGATTGGACAGTCCGGCCGGTCGTTGCCATGGCAGGCATGCACGAGATGCTCGAGAGCGTGGCGAAGTTCCGTCAGTTCGCGGATCTTGCGGTCGATCTCCCCGAGTTTCGTCTCGGCAATGTCCCTGACATCGGCACTCGCCCGGGCTTTGTCCTCATAAAGCGCCAGCAATTGCCGGCATTCCTCGACGGAAAAGCCGAGGCCGCGTGAACGCTGCAGGAAGCGCAGCTTGTGAACATCGGCCGCAGCATAGTCGCGATAGCCGTTTGCGCCCCTTTCGGGGCGGATCAGGCCGATATCCTCGTAGTAGCGGATGGTCTTCGAAGGCAAGCCGGACCGCTCGGATGCTTCGCCGATATTCATGGCCGTCTCCTATAATTTTGCAAAGCGCAGTCTCAGCGCATTTGATATCACCGATACGGACGAGAGGCTCATCGCCGCCGCCGCGATCATCGGCGAGAGCAGCAAGCCGAAAACCGGATAGAGGATGCCGGCGGCGACCGGCACGCCGAGCGCGTTGTAGCCGAAGGCGAAGCCGAGATTCTGGCGGATATTGCGCATCGTCGCCTCCGCCAGCCGCCGCGCCCTGACGATCCCGTTGAGATCGCCTTTAACCAAGGTAATGCCGGCGCTTTCCATCGCAACATCGGCGCCGGTGCCCATGGCGATGCCCACATCGGCGGTCGCAAGTGCCGGGGCGTCGTTGACCCCGTCGCCGGCCATGGCGATCACCCCACCTTTGGCGCGCAGTTCCTCGATCAGCGCCTTCTTGCCTTCCGGCAGCACGTCGGCACGGACCTCGTCGATGCCGAGGCTTTTCGCCACCGCCCGCGCCGTGCGCTCGTTGTCGCCGGTCGCCATGATGATCTTCAGCCCGCTGTCGTGCAGCGCCTTGATCGCGGCTGATGTCGTCGGCTTGATTCGGTCGGCGACGGCGACGAGACCGGCAAGCTTGCCGTCGAGCGTCACGAACATCACCGTCTTGCCGTCGCCGCGCAGGGCTTCGGTCTTCTCCGACAGCGCCGACCGATCGACGCCGAGATCGGCGAGCAGCGCCGCATTGCCGAGCGCCACCTTTGCACCGTCGGCTATGCCCTGGACCCCCTTGCCGGTTTTCGCCTCGAAACCGGTCACCTCCACGAAGGCGGCCCCGCGCTCTTCGGCGCCGGCAACGATCGCTTCGGCCAGCGGATGCTCGGAGCCGCGCTCGAGGCTCGCGGCCAGCGACAGCAGCCGGTTCTCCTCGACGCCGCCGACGGCGACGATGTCGGTGAGCACAGGCTTGCCTTCGGTCAGCGTGCCGGTTTTGTCGACGATCAGCGTGTCGACCTTGGAAAAGCGCTCCAGCGCTTCGGCGTCCTTGATCAGCACACCTTCGCCAGCGCCGCGCCCGGTCGCGATCATGATCGACATCGGCGTTGCAAGACCGAGCGCACAGGGGCAGGCGATGATCAGAACGGCGACCGCGGCAAGCAGCGCGTTTGCCAGGCTCGGCTCCGGTCCGATGGCCGCCCAGATGACGAAGGCAAGGATGGCGACGGCGACGACGGCGGGCACGAAGAAGGCCGACACCCGATCGACGGCGCCCTGAATCGGCGCCCGCGAACGCTGCGCCTTGGCGACCATGTCGACGATGCGCGACAGCACCGTGTCTGCGCCGACCTTCTCGGCCGACATGACGAGGGAGCCGTTCTTGTTGATCGTGCCGCCGGTCAGCCCGTCGCCCGTCGTCTTCTCGACGGGCAGGGGCTCGCCCGATATCATCGATTCGTCAACGGTCGACTGGCCCTCCAGCACGGAGCCATCCACCGGTACGCGCTCGCCCGGGCGCACGCGCAGCCGGTCGCCGGTCTGGATCTCCTCCACCGGCACGTCCCTCTCGTTGCCATCGGCATCGAGACGCCGCGCCATCTTCGGCGCGAGGTCGAGCAGAGCGCGGATTGCCGAGCCGGTCCGCTCGCGTGCCTTCAATTCCAGCACCTGGCCGACGAAGACCAGGGCGACGATGACGGCGGCCGCCTCGAAATAAACAGGCACCGAGGCGCCATGGCCGCGAAAGCTCATCGGGAAAAGACCGGGCGCAAGCGTGGCGACGACGCTGTAGACATAAGCGGTGCCGACACCGATGCCGATCAGCGTCCACATGTTCGGGCTGCGGTTGACGAGAGAGGCCCAGGCGCGGCGGAAGAACGGCAGGGCGGCCCACAGCACGACCGGTGTTGCCAGCGCTAGCTCAATATAGATCGCCAGCGGTTCGCCGATCGCTTCCCGGAGCGGCAGGCCGAGCATCGGTCCCATCCCGAGCGCCAGCAGCGGCAGGGCAAGGATGGCGCTGACCCAAAGCCGCCTGACGAAATCGACAAGTTCCGGATTCGGTCCTTCGTCGGCCGGAGGAATGCCCATCGGCTCCAGCGCCATGCCGCATTTCGGGCAGTCGCCGGGCCGGTCGCTGACGACTTCCGGATGCATTGGGCAGGTATAGAGCGTACCCTTCGCCGCCGGTTTTGCCGCCGGACGGGCGCCGTTGCGATAGGGGTCAACCTCGAATTTGGTTTGGCAGGCGGCCGAGCAGAAGTAGAATTTCTCGCCTTCGAATTTGGCGAAGTATTTTGCCGTCGAACGATCAACGGCCATGCCGCAGACCGGATCCTTCGCCGTCAGATAATCCTGCGGCTGCGCCGCAAACTTCGTGCGGCAGCTCTCGGAGCAGAAATGATAGAGGCGGCCCATGTGGTCGAACGAGGGTTTGCCGGCTCGCGGATCGACCGTCATGCCGCAGACAGGATCACGGATCACCGCTTCGGCAGCCTTCTCCTGATGATCATGGCCGCAATGGCAGTGACCGTCGCCGTGGCTGTGATGATGATGGTCGTCGTGTTCGTGCTTGGTATCCATGGCTATCTCCTGTGCCCCAAAGGGCAGTTGGAGAGGCTTATCCACCTTCCAGCAACTGGAAGGTCAAGTGCTAATCTTGACGACATCGATTTTTTCGAAACCGCCGCGTTGCGCAGCGCGACGGCGATCGTCGCCCGATCCTCAAATCGCGCCCGAGGCTCAGATCGGACTGATCAGCCCGAGCGGCTGGCTCCCGAGCAGTGCGGCGACCGAAATGCTGCCTCCCGGCTCGATCGTTTTTCCCGTCACGAGATCCGCCTTCAAGCCATGGAGAGGGGAGGGGACCGCGATCGCCGTGTCTTCCCAGAATTCCGGACCGGCAAAAAGCACGCCGGGATCGAGCCAGCCGAACATCAGCCGCGGGGCGGCGGTGATTGCGAATTCGCTGTTGTGCACGCGGGCGAAAGCCAGCACATGATCACGGCGGCTGCCCGTCGTCTTCAACGGAAGATAGTCACCCCCGGCAAAGAGAACCGGGTGCCGCTGGCGCAGCTGCAGGCCGATTGCGATGATGCGCTGCTTCAAGGCCGCCGCCTGGAGCTTGGCGATGGGTCCGGCTTCATCCAGCCAGGCCGTCAGGCTGGCGTGATCGACAGGCCGGCGATTGTCCGGATCGACAAGGCTGAAGTCGAAACCTTCCGCGCCCTGGTAAATGTCGGGAATGCCAGGCGCCGTCAGCTTGAGCAATGTCTGCGACAGGCTGTTGACGTAGCCGGCCGCAATAAAGGGCTGCAGCACCCTTTCGAAATCTTCCAGGAAGGCGTCATTGTCCGGCGACACCAGCGCCGCCGCATAGACTGTGATCGCCTCCTCGTAGGCGCCCTCCTGGTCGGTCCAGGCGCTGCGCAATTTCGCCTCGCGCACCGCCTTGACCGCGTAATCGGTAAAGCGGGCGCGAAGGTTTTCCATCTGTGCTCTGTCGAATTCCTCCGGCCAGACGCCGGCGAGCGCCTGATACAGCATCCATTCGGTATTGGGCTCCGGCGCCGCCCCATCTGGCAGATCCTTCAGCCAGGGCCGGTTCATATCACGCCAACGCGCTACCGCCTGGGCAAACACATCCGCACCCTCGCTCAGGACATAGAGCCGCGCGCGCGCATCCTCGCCACGTTTGGTATCGTGCGTGGAGCTTGCCGAAAGCCCATGCGGCTGCAGCCGCGCCCGCTCGGCCATGCGACGATGGAAGCCATCCGGGCCCTCGGGCGCCTTGCCCGGTTCGCCGCCGACCTCGTTTGCGGCAAGCAGCCTGTTATAGCGGTAGAACAGCGTATCCTCCATCGCCTTCGCCATGACCGGCCCGCTCAGCTGTTGAAAGCGGATTCGGAATTCGTGTGCCGCATCGCCTTCGATCTTGCCTTCGAGAAGCTTCAGCACGTAGTCGAGCGCGCGCCGGTCGTCGAGCCGCGCCATCACTTGCGATGCGGTTGCGGCAAGAACGGCCGAATCCTGCCAGCTCAGCTGACCACCGTCGCCATAGGTGCGGTAGACGGGGAATGCGATCAGCAGCTCGCGTATGGCGGTGGCAATCTCTTCCCGGCTTATCTCGGGAAAGATGCCGGCCGCCATCGCTACCAGCCTGCCGGTCTCACCGGCGAAATTGCGCTCGACCATCTGTCGCTTGGCCTGCCGGCGGCCCTCATCGAGATCGCCCGCTTCGCCGGCGAGGCTGCGATAGGCATCGTCCAATATCCGCAGGCCGCCGGCGTCGATGAAGAGCTCGCCGAGGGCGGCGATGAATTCATATCCGGTGGTGCCGGCGACCGGCCAGCTCTCCGGCAGGACCTCGCCCGCCCCGAGGATCTTTTCGACGACGATATAGGTGTCTGTCCCGACTGCTGCCCTCAGCCTGTCGAGATAGGCCTTGGGTTCGGCGAGCCCGTCGACATGGTCGATGCGCAGGCCCTGCACCTTGCCATGGCGCACGAGTTCGAGCACCAGCCGGTGCATGTCGTCGAACACATGGGGATCCTCGACGCGGGTGCCGACCAGTCCGGTCACCTCGAAAAAGCGGCGGTAACTCAGATGCCGCGCCGCTTCCTTCCAATGGATCAGCCGCCAATACTGCTCGTCATGCAGGCTCCTCAGGAATTCGCGATCGGACGAGACGTCCTCGAGTTTTTCCTGAAGGACCGCCCGATCGCCTCCCTCGAAGAGGATGTCGCGCAGCGCGCGGGCGAAGTCCTCGCCTGAGGTCGCGGCCGCGGCCTCGGCCATTCGCATTGCGACCGGATCGTCAAGCCGGTTGGCGATCGCGCCGTAGCTGCTCGGGTTCGCCGGCAACAGCGTCTGAAAATAGGCCAAGGCGAAATTGCCGTGCGTCTCGTCGAGCACGAGGCGCAGTTCGCCTGATGCCAGCGCCTCTTCGAAATCCTGGCCGAGCTGCGGCAGGGTCAGCGGTTCGCTCCAGTCGATGTCGAAATGGCTGGCATAGGCGCTCTGCGGGCCGAAGGCCAGCACGTCCCGCCACCAGGCGTTGTCAGGCGAAGCGGCCATATGGTTCGGAACGATGTCGAGAACCAGTCCCATGCCCGCCGAGGCGAGGCTTTCCGTCAGCCGGTCGAACCCGGCGCGACCCCCAAGCGCCGGATCGATCTCATTGGCGTCGGTGACGTCATAGCCGTGAGTCGAGCCGTTGACGGCGGTGAAAATCGGCGAGGCGTAGAGGTGGCTGATGCCGAGCGTCTTGAGGTAGGGAACGAGGTCGCAGGCACGATCGAAAGTCATGCCGTTGCGGAACTGTATCCGGTAGGTCGCTGTCGGAAGAGTCATGAGGCCGTCTGACGTTGGAGGGAGACCTTTTCCAACGGTTGTGCCCGGTCTTTGGTTCCCTCAGTCGATGAAAACGCCCACACTTGCGGCGCGTCCGGCTGAATCGATGACGGTCAGTTTCGAATAGCCGCCGCCGTCGGGTAGCCATTGCTGGGTGCGCCGGCGCGAGAGATCGGGTAAGGGCTTGCCGTTGGCGAGCCAGCGGAAGGGCGCGCGGCCGCCCTGCAGCTTCAGCATCAGCGGCGATAGATCGCCAGCTCCAGCGCCGAGATCGATATGGGCGCCCTCGGGCGGATAGACGATCTGCGGCGCGGGCTCGCGGCCGGAGGCGACGAGCAGGCCGCTGGCATTCAGTGCAAAACGCCGCTGGCTGATCGGCAATTCGGACTGGGCGATGCGCACGGCGCCTGCCGGCGGGCGGGGCAGGGGCGTCGTGGCGATGCCGGATTTGGCGAAGGCCTCGAACAGGATCGGCGCGGCGGTGCCATAGCCGGTCAGACCGGGCACGGCGCTGTTATCAGGCCGGCCGGCCCAGACGCCGAGCACATACCGGCCGTCATAGCCGACCGACCAGGCGTCGCGATAGCCATAGCTCGTGCCGGTCTTATAGGCGATGCCGCGCTGCGGTGCGCCGGCCGGTGGAATGACACCGGAGAGAATATTGGCAACGTTCCAGACGGCGACCGGCTCCAGCAACGGTTCGCCGTCGATTTTGCCCGGCGTGCCGGTGATGCCGTCGCCAAGCCTTGCCGGTTGGCCGCGATTGGCGAGCGCCGTATAAAGCTGCACCAGATCCTTCAGCGTGAGGCCGACGCCGCCGAGACCGATCGCCAGTCCCGGCGTCTCGTTCGGCGGCAGGACCGGGCGCACCCCGGCGCGGCGGAAGCGCACCATGAGCCGCGACGGCCCGACGGCGTCGAGCAGCTTGACGGCCGGCACGTTCAAGGAGAGCTGCAAGGCCTCGCGCACGGTGACGTCGCCCTGATAGCTCATGTCGAAATTGCGCGGTCGGTAGCCGAAGAAATCTGCCGGCCGGTCTTCGATGATCGTCTCCTGGGAAACGAGGCCCAGCTCAAAGGCGAGCCCGTAGATGAAAGGCTTCAGCGTCGAACCGGGCGAGCGGTTGACGCGGGTCATGTCGATCCAGCCGGAGCGGCTGGCGTCGAAATAATCGGCCGAGCCGACCTCGCCGACGATCGCGCCGGTCTGCGCGTCCGCCATTACCATGGCGAGCGAAAGCTTCGGCCCGAGTTTCATCGCCGCGGCGCGAGCAACGGATTCCAGCCCCTGCTGCACCTGCTTCTTCAACGTCGTCTGGTGCTTGAGGACCAGAGGCTCCTTGCGCAATGCGGCTTCGCCGAGATGGGCGGCAAAGGCAGGCAATTGCAGGCGTCGCGGTGGAATGGCGACAGCTTCGGCCCGTTCCGCCTCACCGTCGCCGACGGCCTCGGCCACTGCGACGCGGTCGAGCACGCGCTTGCGCGCCTCCTGTGCGGCCTGGAGATTGCGGTCCGGCCGCCGCCGTTCCGGCAATTGCGGCAGGGCGACCAGCAGCGCCGCCTCGGCCACCGTCAGGCGGCGCGGCTCCTTGCCGAAATAGGCAAGGCTTGCGGCGCGTACACCTTCCAGGTTGCCGCCATAGGGGGCATGTGTGAGATAAAGGTCGAGGATCTCTTCCTTCGACAGCCGCCGTTCGATCTGCACGGCGCGTGCAAGCTGCCGAAGTTTTGCCGAAAACGAGCGTTCCGCGCGCGGCTCGATCAGCCGGGCCACCTGCATCGAAAGCGTCGAGGCGCCGGAGACGATGCGGCCGTTGCGGACGAACTGCAGGCTGGCGCGCCCGAGCGCCCAGACGTCGATGCCGGCGTGATCGTAGAAACGCTGATCCTCGTAGGCAACAAGCATGCGCAGGAATTGCGGATCGACGTCGGCGACCAAAGTCTTCAGCCGCCAACGGCCCTCCGGCGTCGCAAAGGCGCGCAACAGCTGCCCATCGGCATCCAGCACCTCGGGTGAAACCACCGCTGCCTTGTCGAGCGGCGGCGGAAAGGCCCGGTCGGCCGCGTCGAGCGCGACGAGAGCCGCGCCGGCAAGAAGGATGCCGGCGGCGGAGCCGATCGCGAACTTGTGCCACAGCCTCATTATTGTGCTGCTATGACCTCCATCTTGCCGGTCGCCGTGCGGGCCGAAAGCTCCGGCCGGTACATGTCCTCGACGCTTGCGGCCGGATGGTCGTACGTGCCGGGGGTGACGGCGCGTACGACATAGGCGACGTTGAATTCACGCTCCTCGCCGGGCGCGCGGTTGAAGGCGGCGACAAAGCGGTCGTAACGGAATTCCGTATGGGCGGCTGATATTTCGCCGATCCAATCGAAATTCGTCATCTGGGCGCTGTCGACGAGGTTCGGATTGTCGATCTCGAAGCCGGCCGGCAGAAGGTCGGTAATGACGATGCGCGACGACCAGTCATTGGTCTCGCGCACATGGATGACGACCACATAGCGCTCGTTCTGCTTCGCCTCGCTGACATTGGCCTGCTCGCCGTCGAGCGTGTAATAGCTGCGCTCGATGAGGAAGCCGTCGCCACCGGCTGGCAGCGGCACGGTGGGAGCGGCAACGGTGGTGACGACAGCCGAGACGGAGTCGTTCGTCTGGTTGGTCAGCGTCAGCGGGTGACCGGCGAGCGCATCGCCGGTCATGCGCGCCATATAGGCGCCGCTATGCGCCGCGCCATTGACATCGATCTTCAGACCGTCGTCACCGCCCTGGAGGGCGCGCGCGGCAAGCAGCATCCAGGCTTCTTCCTGAGTGCTCTTGTATTTGCTGCGGCCCCATTCCTTGGCGACGGACTTGGCGAGATCTGGGATGACAGGCGGCACCGGCCGGCTTTCGGCGGCGAGCGCCAGGATCGCCGCACCATCGCGCAGTATAGTGCCGTAGTCGGTGCGCGAGAGATTGACGCGCGACACCATCGATTGCTGCGACATCTGCAGCGCGTCGATGAAAATGTTCTTCGAACGCTGGGCGTCACCATAGAGCGCCAGAGCGGCGGCGATATGCGCCTTGGCGAGCGGCGTCGGGAACTGGTTGATCATCGTATCGGCATAATAGCGCAGATCGCTGATCGCGGCCTTCTTGTTGCGGGCAAGAACATAGATGGCATAGGCGATCTGGTCGCCCTGGCCGTTGATGTCGGTGGTATAGGACAGCGTGTTCTGCAGATTTTCGAGCGCCTGCACGAAGGCCTTTTCCGGCACGTCATATTTCATTTCGCGGGCCCGCGTCAGGAAATCGGTGACGTAGGAATCGAGCCAGACATCACCGGAATCCGGTCCCCAGAGGCCGAAGCTGCCGGCCGAGGCCTGGTAGGAAAGCACGCGATAGATCGCGTCCTGCACGCGCTTGTGCACGTCCTCGTCGTTTTCGATGCCGGCCTGCTTCGCCACTTCGGCGAAATAGAGCAGCGGCAGCGCCCGGCTGGTCGTCTGCTCGGCGCATCCGAAGGGGTAGCGGTCGAGGGTCATCAGCAGCGCCGGAATGTCGAAGGCCGCCGAACGGGTGACGTTGACGCTGATTGAGGCGCCGGGCAGCACGCTGTCGGCCAACAGGTTCTTGTCCACCGTCAGCTTGGCCCCCGGCTTCAGCGCCAGCACCCTGCGTTGGGTGATCGGCAAGGATGCCGGACGGACCGGCACATCGACGACCTGGTCGAGCGAGATGCCGGAGGCGTCGGACAGGTTGATCGAGACGCTGCCGGCGCCCGGCTGTTTGCCGATGAGCGAAAGCGTCAGTTCGGATTTCGCGCCCGCTTCGAGGCGGATTGTTTGCGAGGCTGAAGCCTGCTCGATGCCGACCGCATCATTGCCGGTCAGCTGCAGCTTGTAGTCACCGGCCGGCGCATCGGTATTGGCGATGTCGAGGCGCAGATTGGCCTTGTCGCCGGGTGCGAGGAATTTCGGCAGGCTCGCCGTCACGACGACGGGATCGCGGATGATGACGTCCTTGACGCCGTGGCCGACACCCGTCTTCGACCAAGCGACCGCCATGACGCGCGCCGTGCCGTTGAACTGCGGAATGTCGAAGGAGACCTTCGCCTTGCCCTCGGCATCGAGCTTGACCGGACCGGAGAAGAAAGCGACGAGCTTCTGCGTCGGCGGGCTTGCCTGCAGCGCAATGGCGCCGCCGTCGCCGCCGGTCCTGAGCTTACCGGTCGCGCCCAGGGAGCCGTCGATCAGCCGGCCGTAGAGGTCGCGGATCTCGAGACCGAGCTGACGCTGGCCGAAATACCAGTCTTCCGGATTCGGCGGTTCATAGCGCGTCAGGTTGAGAATACCGACATCGACGGCGGCAACCGTCACGTAGGCATCCTCGTTGGCGCCGGCGCCGGTCACCTGCAGGCCGATCTCAAGCGGTCCGCGCGGCAGCATCTTTTCTGGTGTGTCGAGCTTGACCTGCAGCGCGCGCTGCTCGGGATCGACCTTCAGCCACTTGATGCCGATCGATCGCATCGGCATGTGGCTGTCCTGCGCGGCGCCGGGGCGGAAGAGCGTTGCCGTGACATAGGCGCCGGCGCCCAGGTCCGCGGTGACCGGGATGTCGATCTCGCCGCCGGTCTCGCCGATCGTGGCGTTCTCCACGCCGACGAGCTTTTCGGTTCCGGCCGTCACCATCAGTTCGCCGCCGTAGCGCGACGTGATTTTCAGCTTGGCGGTTTCCCCGATCTTGTAGCTGTCCTTGTCGAGGGCGATTTCCAGGCCGTCCGGCGTTTCGGTCGACGTCGAGGCGACGAACCAGCCGGCGTCGAATTCGACGCTGGAGGTCGGGCCGTCGGCATCAGGGCTTTCCACTTCGAGGCGGTAGCGGCCCCAGGTCACCGGCACGGAAATCTTGCCGCCATCCATCGTCGCGTCGACGCTGCCGTTGGAAATCTGCTCGGCGGTATAGACCGGCTCGTATTTCCAGGCGGTCCCCTCGCGATACCATTGGTACTCGCGGTTGAGGCTGTAGAATTTCCAGCGCAGGCCCTTCGCCTCCTGCTTCTGCCCCTCGGCATTGACGCCGATCACCGTGAAGTTGGCGATGGAATTCTCGGGCAGCTCGTCGGAAAATTCCGGCTTGATGCCGATCGAAGCGCGATCGTTCTTCACGGGAAGGACAAGCGAGCGCTCGATGGCGCGACCGCCCGCTTCCTGCATGCGCATATAAATGGTGGCGTTGAGCAGCTGCGTCGTTGCCGGCAGGTCGCCGACGGTGAGGTCCGTCGAAGCTTCGCCGTTTTCGTCGAGTTCGGGCAGCCCCTCGATCGGCAGACGCGAATCCTCGTTCGCCTCCTCGTCGGCAAGCCCGAAGAGGAAGCCCTTATAGGCGGCGCTCTCACGCGTCGGCTTGACGACAACATCGCCCTCGAGCGTCAGGCCGACGGCCGGGGCGCCATAGAGATATTTGCCTGAGATGGTGATGTTCGCCGGCGTATCCGGGCCGATCTCCGTGGCCTCGGTCTTGATCTCCATGTCGGTGCGATCGGGCACGAAATCGTCGACGAGGAAACTCTTGCTGGCGATCGCGCTGCCCTTCGGGTCGGTGAAGATGTTCATCGTCCAGGTGCCACGCATGGCGTTTGCCTGGGTGGCGAAATCGACGGAATAACCGCCGAGATTGCTGGTCTGGCTGACGATCCGGCGGTCTTCGACGCCATCCGGCCGGCTGAAGATGAAAGTCAGCGGCAGATTCTCGATGGCATTGCCGTCGGTGTCGCGGGCAAGCGCCTGAGCATGGACGGTTTCGCCGGCGCGGTAGATGCCGCGTTCGGTAAAGGTCAGCACGTCGATCGCGCCGGGTGAGGCGCGGCCGGTAACACCGCGGTCGGAGAGATCGAAGCCGGCCCGCGTCATGTCGAGGAACACATAGTCCGCCGTGCCGTTCCTGGCGGCGATGACGGCGGGCGTCAGCGCCGCCGTTCCGCGGATCAGGCCGGCGGTGAAGGTGGCGCGGCCGTTTTCGTCGGTCGTCGCCGTGCCGAGCACCTCGTTGTTCTTGGCAAGCAGCTGCAATTCGACGCCTGATATCGGCTTTGCCGAGGCAAGCGAACGGGTGAAGACGTTGAGCCCGTCGGTGCCGGCATAGGTGCTGACGCCGATGTCGGAGACGAGGAACCATTGCGTCGCCTGTGAATCCCACTCCTGCGCCGGCGCATTCGGCGCCGTCGCCGTCATCACGTAGATGCCGGGCTTGCGTTCGGGCAGCGCCTCGTCGACGGGGAAGCTGGTGATGATGTCCTCGTTGAGCTCGTTGGCGATGTCGATCGACCCCTGCCAGACCAGCTCGCCGCTCTGTTCCTCGATGTTCTGGGCGCTGTAGCCGTCGAGCTGGGTCAGGAACTGCGAGTTGGTCAAGAGCGGCGCGATGGCGCGGTCGCCGATGCGGTAGAGTTTGAGGTTGGCCGAGGTCAGGTTGACCGAAACGATCGGGATGCCGCGGCGCGCTGTCGAGGGCAACACGAAGCTGTCGCCGGTGAAGCGCACCATCTGGCTGCGGTCCTTGATATAGACGTCGATGGAAACAGGCGCGTCGAGCGTCTCGTCGACCGATGACGGCAGGCCGGTGCGGAAGGCGATCTTGTAGGTCTGGCCGTGCGTCAGGCCCTCGACGCAGATCTGCTTATCCTTGGTCTCGACCGCCTTTGGCGCCTCGCCGTTCAGCGTCACGAAGGGCGTATAGTCGGTGGTCTTGATCAGCGCCTCCGAGAAGGTGGCACAGGCCCGCGGCGTGGCGCTGTCGGCGTCGACCGTGTGTTCGGTGATGCGGAAGCCCTGCGTCGATTTGAGCTGCAGGTAGGCGGTCTGCACCTCGTCGGAGGCAACCAGCGCCAAGCTCGCCTTGTAGGCGTCGAGCGCCGGGCGGTAATTGGCGTTTCGTTCGAGAGCGGTGGCCAGCACGGCGAGCGCCTCGGCGCGCTTGGCCTTGGTGCGGGTCAGCTCGTAGCCGTTCAGCGCGTCGACCACGGCCTGACCGGTGACGCTGCTTTCCGTGCTGCCGAAGGAAATTGCGGCGCGGGCAGATTCGAGCCAGAGATCGGCATCATCGGGCGTGAGCGACAGCGCGCCGTGGAACGCGATCAGCGCGTCCGTCAGGTTGTTGGCCGTCATGTCGAGACGGGCATTGGCCGTCAGGCTGTCGGCGCCCTGGCCCTGCTGGCCGTCTGTCAGGGCAAGATTGTCCTTGAAGTCGTGGGCCTGCTGAATGAGGTCGTTGCTTAGGAAGGTCGGGCGCGGCGCGGCGCCGATATCCGGTTCCTTCTGGGCTGCCGTCTCGACGATCTTGCCGGCGATGGCGCCGGGGAAGGCGTTCATCGTCTTGAAATCGGATTTCAGGAAGCACCATTTCACCTTGGGATTGTAGGTGAAGGCCTTGCAGCTCTTGTCGCCGATGCAGGAGGTCTTGCACTGGTCGAGCGAGACGTTCTGCTCGGTGCGAAGATCGAAGCCGAAGAAATCGGCATCCTTGATCGTCTGGATGTCACGCTTGGTCTCCGCAGCGGCGGCTGGAAGGCCGATGGCGATCGCGGAAAAAAATGCGATGGTGGCGAAAGCAAAGAACGAGCGCACGGACATAGGTTCCCCCCGGAATGCTGGCTCAGACCGGCGGCACTCTCCTCACTCCTCATGAGATTGTCAACTCAACTTGGGCGCTGTTTCGCCTTCAAACACACGCTTTCATTTAGTTGTCACATCGGCGTGAGTGAACGGCTTGTGATTTGCCGCTTTGGCAAGGATGAGCAAGGATTTGAGCGACCGCCAGGAGGTAGCGCACATGTCCATGTCTTCCAACCGCTGGAGCCGTGCCGTGCTCCTTGCCGCCACTGCTGTCTTGCTCGACACGGGCATAGCAGGCGCCGCCGAGAAAGCGGTCGTCATTCCGCCGCCGGCCATGGACGAAGCCGTCAGGTCGAGCACCGAGACCGCCATTTTTGCCGGCGGCTGTTTCTGGGGCGTTCAGGGTGTCTTCCAGCATGTGAATGGGATCGAGAGCGCCGTCTCCGGTTATGCCGGCGGCGAGGCTGAAACGGCGCAATACGAAACGGTCAGCACCGGCTCGACCGGCCACGCCGAAGCCGTCGAGGTCAGGTTCGACCCGAAAAAGGTGACCTACGGCAGGTTGCTGCAGATCTTCTTCTCCGTGGCGCACAACCCGACGCAGCTGAATTTTCAGGGACCGGACCGCGGCACCCAGTACCGCTCGGTGCTGTTCGTCACCGCCACCGGGCAGCGAGAGGTGGCCGAGCGCTACATCGATCAGCTCGACAAGGCCCATGTCTTCCCGAAGCCGATCGTCACCAAGGTGTCCGATGCCGCCGGCTTCTATCCCGCCGAGGCCTATCACCAGGATTTCCTGACGCGCAATCCGACCTACCCCTATATCGTCTACAACGACCTGCCGAAGATCGAGAATTTGAAGGCGCTGTTTCCCGCCGACTACCGCAGCCAGCCGGTGCTCGTCGGGAAGACCAAGGGCTGAATTGAGCCTGCTCAGTTTCGGCGGTTGATCCCGGTACGGATCGCAGTCGCTCAAGGCATGATGTCGATGGGCGTATGATCGGGAACGCGGGCCCAAATTTCCCGCATCTCCCTATCGGTGACCGCTATACAGCCATCCGTCCAATCCCACAGGCGATGCATCCCTCCGAGCAGGCCCCAGCCATTCGGCAGCCCGTGGATCATGATGCTGCCGCCGGGCCGATAGCCTATCACTTCAGCCTCATGTTGCTCTTTCGGATTCGGATAGGAAATGTGCAGGCTGAGACGGGCCACGGATTTTGGATTGCGCCAGTCTATTTCATAACGCCCTTCCGGTGTTTTCTCGTCGCCTTCGCGCTGCTTGGGGCCTGCATCGGCAGCACTTCCAAGTGAAATCTGATAGGTCGAGATCGCAGCGTCGCCTCTGAAAAGGACCATGCGGCGTTCGGACTTGTAAACGCGAATGAGGTCGGCGCGTTGCTCCGGCGGTGCATCCGCGGGCGGCAGGCCCGAGCCGATCCTGGCCATCACTTTGGTATAGGCAAACAGGCTGACGGCCACGATGACCAGGACAACAAATTTAGTTCGCAACGTGATCCTCAATCGCCGAGCCCGATGGAATAATCCGATCGTATCATTGCCCGCTCTCATCCAGAAGTAGGCGGTTGATTCAAGGTGATTGAGCGGCAGGTTTTTGCCTTGCCGGCGTCGTGTTAAGGATTTGTCAACGTTAACAATGTGTTAAGCGGCAAAAATCGCGTTTCACCCCGGAACATATCGTCAGGTTTCCCGTTACGACAATGAGTTTCGGGCAGGGAAGACTGCCGAGCGGCTCCTTCTTTCGAAGTATGTGCGTAACAAGAGGACGAATCATGGCCACCAACGTCGTGCGGCGCTGCCAACGAGATGATCTCATGAAGCAGAGAGTATTGATCGTCGAAGATGAATTCCTCATCGCGCTTGATCTCGGCGCGACCGTGGAAGGCATTGGCATGCAGGTCGCGGGCCTTGCGAATGACCGCGAACAGGCGCTGCGGCTGGCGCCGTCCGCCGATATCGCCTTCGTCGACGTCAATCTCGCCGATGGCCCGACCGGGCCTGAGCTCGGCAGGCGGCTGGCGGAAGAGCATGGGATCGCCGTCGTCTTCATGACCGGCAATCCCGAGATCGTCGCCGGCGGCGTCAAGGGAGCGGTCGGCGTCGTCCAGAAGCCGGTCGTGCCTTCGCTTGTCGAACAGCTGGTGACATATCTTGCCGCGCGCCGCGTGGGCATGTTTGCGGTCGTGCCGGCGCAGATGACTGTTTTTACATGATCGCAAGGGGTGATCAGCCGGACATGGCCGCAAGCTGCGGCTCTCCGCCGGCCTTTTCGGCCTTCGGGCAGCCATAGGCCTTCAGAAAGGTGCGCACGGCATTGCGCGCCGCCTTTTCCAGGTCTTCATTGGTGGGTGTGCCGCCGAACAGCGTCATCATCTGCAGGTCGGCATTGGCGAGCGCCACGAACTGCCGGGCGGCGACGTCGTAATCATCGATAGCAAGCGCTTGACTGTGGGCAAGGCGGGCGAGAAGCGCGGAAAGCGCGGTGGTTAGTTTGCCCGGCCCCTGCTGGCGCCAGCTTTCGAAGAGGTGCGGATATCGCTCGCCCTCCGTCTGCACCAGTTTGCGCAGGAATTTTCCATCATGATTGCAGATGCAGTTTTTATTGAGGCGCACGGCAAATGCCGTCAGACCGTCCTCCAGATTGTCGGCGCTGTCAGGAAAGGTCGACAGCACGGAGAAGAGCATGGCATTGGCGCGGTTCATGACGTCCTCGACGACGGCGACGAACAGTGTCTCCTTTTCACGATAATGATTGTAGATCGTCTGGCGGGAGACACAGGCGACGGCGGCGATCTCGTCGATGCTGGCGGCTGAAAAACCCTGGCGGCAGAAGACATCGGCGGCGGCGTCGAGGATCGACATACGCTTGGCGCATTGTCCACGCTGCGTGTGCCCCGCCATCCGGTCTGCCGGTGTCATGCTGTCTTTCATGGAGCGAAGATAAGATGTCTTGACGGTTTAGACAATGGCGTCTAATTTTACAGGCGTGTCCAAATTTATTGACACTCTTGGTTCCGCCGCTGGAGATATGAGCTCCCAACTTCGTCTTCGCGCGAACGATCATCATTGAACCCAGCGCATCGGCGCGAAATCGGACTAATTTTCGGAGAGCACGATGCGTCGATTCCAAAGAGTGCGGAGCGACGATCCGGCGCCTCCGCTGCGCTTTTACGAAAGATCACCATTATGACGGCTTCCTTCTTTCGCATTGCCCTCATTCTCGGCCTGTTGTCGGCCATCGGTCCCTTTGCCATCGACATGTATCTGCCTGCGCTGCCCTCCATCGGCCAGGACCTGCATGCCGACAACAGCGTCACCCAACTGACCCTGCTCGCTTTCTTTATCTCCTTTGCGCTTGCGCAGCTCGTCTACGGGCCGCTGTCGGACATGTGGGGCCGCAAGCTGCCGCTCTATCTCGGTATCGGCCTCTTCGCCGTCGCGTCGATCGGTTGCGCATTTGCGACAGATATCGAAACGCTGATCGCCTTCCGTTTCGTCCAGGGCATCGGCGGTGCCGCCGGCATGGTCATTCCCCGGGCCATCGTCCGCGACATGCATACCGGTGTCCAGGCCGCGCGGCTGATGTCGCTGCTGATGCTGGTCTTCTCGATCTCGCCGATCCTGGCGCCGCTGACGGGCAGCGCCGTCATCGAGCTCTCCGGCTGGCGCGGCGTATTCTGGGCCGTGACCGGCGCCGCGGTGATCGGCCTTGTCCTGCTTTCCACCCAGCTCGAGGAAACCCGCCCGGCCGAGGAGCGCAACGGCAGCGGCCTCGGCAGCGCCATGAAGGCCTATCGTCTGCTGCTCGCCGACCGCAATTTCCTGACGCTGACTTTCATCGGCGGCCTCGGCATTTCGAGCTTCCTCGTCTATCTCGCCAACTCTCCTTTCGTGCTGATCCAGCATTACGGGCTCACGCCGACCGAATACAGCTTCGCCTTCTCGATCAATGCCGTATCCTTCTTCGCGGTATCGCAGGCGACGGGCTGGCTCGGGGAGCGGTTCGGTCTGGTGCGCGTCATGCGGATTGCCGTCAGCGCCTTTGCGCTGGCCATGATCGTCATGGCGGTGGTGATGGCTTCAGGCTTCAACCAGCTGCCTGTTATGGCGACCTTCCTGTTCATCGGCTACGGCTTCCTCGGCCTCGTCATTCCAACGAGCGCGGTGCTTGCCCTTGAAGATCACGGCGCGATCGCCGGCACCGCCTCGTCGCTGATGGGCACGCTGCATTTCGTGATTGCCGCCGTCGCCATGGTTGTATCGAGCCTGTTCTTCGATGGCACCGCCGTTCCAATGGCCGCGGGCATCGCGCTTTGTGCCTTCTCGGCCTTCGTGCTGACCCAGGCGACGATCGGTCGCCGCGTCGCCGCCGCCGCCGCCGCCGAATAGCCGGAAACAGGCCGCACCCGGCAACGAGTGCGGCCATGCCATCTTTCTACAATGCCCATTGTCGGCGAGCCGATCGAGAGCATCAGGCAGCCTCAAGCCGGCCCTGCTGAATCTTTGCCTATAGACGGGGTTCAGCCCGCCAGTGTGAAGGCGTCGCTTTCGCCTGGAACGAGTTCCATCGGCCAGATCCTGTTGCGCGCGCCCTGCGGATAATGGTCGGCATAGGCCGGCATGGTGGCGAGCAGGGTTTCGCCGAGTTGGGCGCCGAGATCGCGCAGCGACATGCGGAAGGAGGTCAGCGTCGGCTGCAGGAAATGTGTGCGCGATTCTTCGCGGAAACCGACGACGGCAAGGTCGCGCCCGGGCACGATGCCGGCTTCCGCAAGCCGCCGGTACAGTCCGATCGCCATCAGTTCGTGGATCAGGATGATTGCGGTCGGCCTCTCTTCGATCATCAGCAATTCGTGGCCGGCCTGATAGCCGCCCTGTTCACTCGACTTCACACGGATGACGAGGGCGGGGTCGAAGGGAATGCCGTGCCGTTTCAGCGCCTGACGGTAACTGTCGAGGAAGATGTAGCCGAGATTGATGTCGGAGGAGGGGGCCGCCACCGCAATCCGCCGGTGGCCTTTGGCGACGAGTCGGTCGACGCCGCGCGCCGCCACGCCCTCGAAATCGAGATCCATCCAGGTATAGCTGCCGCCGGACGCACTGCGGCCGAGCGCCACGAAGGGGATGCGGGCCTTTTCCAGAAACTCGATGCGCCGGTCGGTGCGCCGCGTCGCCGAGATGATCAGCGCATCGACGAGCCGGCGCGCCACCATGCGCTTCAGATATTCATGCGGGTCCTCGTCATCGGGGCAGGGCAGCATGACCAGATCGAGCTTGTGGCGGGAAAAGACGCTCTGCAGCCCGTCGGTGACGCCGAGGAAGAAGTCGTCGCTGTTCTCGACCGTCTCGCGGCTGACCTCGAGCATCAGCCCGATGACGTTGGTCATGCCCTGGCGCAGGCTGCGGCCCGACTGGTTGGCGACATAACCGAGTTCTTCGGCGGCGGCCAGCACGCGCCGGCGCGTGTCTTCATTGACATCCGGCTTGCCGTTCAACGCCCGGGACACCGTCCCGATCGAAATGTCGAGGTGCTCGGCGAGCTGGCGAATTCCTTTCATCTGCAGCGATCTTCCTCCCTGACGACGCCGCCCAAATGCGCAAAGAACGTAACGCCTCGATCCCAGTGTCCGGTCCTTCTTGCCACAGGATTGCGCCCGCGAAAAGCCAGGGAGAGATGTCAGGGCTTGAAGCTCTGGCGGATGATGAGTTCCGGAATGACGCGTTCGTAAGCCGGGGGCGAGTCCGGGTTTTCGAGCCGCCGCTCCATCAGATCGACGGCGCGCTGCGCCATGACCACCGGGTCCTGGCGGAAGGTGGTCAGCTGGTAGCTCAGCCAGGAGGATTCCGGCACGTCGTCGAAACCGATGACGGCGATATCCTCCGGAATGCGCAGCCGCGCTTCCAGGCGCGCGACATCCATCAATCCGAAGGCGATCAGGTCGTTGGCGCAGAAGATGGCGTCCGGCTTCATTCTTTTGGATAAGAGGGCGCGGCCGGCGGTGACGCCGCCCTGATAATCCGAATCGTCGCCGCGTGCGACGACGACCGATGCACCGAGCGACTTGGCTGCCGAAACGAAGGCGCTTTCGCGCTCCATGATAGCAGGCATTCCCGAGTTGGAGCCGATCACTGCCAGCTGACGCCTGCCGCTTTCATAAAAGGCCGTCGCCGCCTTGCGCGAGGCTTCGGAATTGCCGGCGCGCACATGGTCGGCGTCGGGCTCCGAGCGGCCGATGACGACGAGCGGCTGGCCGTTGCGCTGGGCGAGTTCGAGGAAACTCGCCGGCGGCGAGCCGGACAGGATGATGATCGCCTCGGCGCGGTGGCCGATCAGCATCTTCTGGGCGGCGAGCAGTTCGTCTTCCGTCTGGCCGGTGTTGATCAGAATCGGAATGCTGCCGCGCCGGATCAGGGCTTTGGCAAGGGCGGCGGCCAGATGCGCGCGAAAACCCACCTCCGGCCGTGTGGCGACCATGCCGACGAGGCGGCTTTGATTGGCAAGCACGCCGCGCGCCAGATCATTGACGTGATAGCCGAGCTCTTCGGCGGCCCGCAGCACTTTCTCGCGCGTTGCAGGCGCAACGCTCGCGCCTGGCGTAAAGGTGCGCGAGACAGCCGAGCGCGAAACGCCCGCCATTTGCGCCACCTGTTCGGCGCTGACGAAACGCATGCGCTCTTTTCTCAGCACCTTGCCGCCGTTCACGGGACCATCATCCATCGGCTCTCAACTATTGCGCGTCTCTGACAGCCGGATGACAGGCGGCGGGATGGGCGGGATCTTTTGCGTGCTGTTCGTTGGCGTGCCGGCTCACGCTAAGACCGCTCCCCACAAGGGGGAGGGGCTAAGCCACGGTCTCGGCGGCGATCAAAGAAGAGATCTTGTTGGACTTTTACGTGAAACGGTGCGGCATGGAGGGGGTCTTAGGCCCGGACGAGCGGCCGGGATGTCGCACAAAAAACCGAGGCTGCGGGACGCAGCCTCGGCTGGAGGCAAACCGGCGGCGATTAAAACCAATGCCGCTGCAAGAATTCAGGGGCTATTCGCAGACCCGCACGGTTTCGGTATGGTAATAGCCGTCATAGCGGTTGCGGACGTCGCGGTCCTCATACCAGCACCTCGGCGCCGGCTCGACATAACGAGGGCCTTCATCGACGTAGCGAGGGCCGCCATTGGCGAGTGCGCCGCCGATCAGGCCGCCGACGACACCTGCCGCGACGCCGCCGGCGATGATCCGGCCGGTATTGTCGTGATGATGGTGGTCACGCGCCGCAGCAGGCTGAATAGCCGATCCAACAAGGGCCGTCGCGATCAACAGGCTGCTAATAATTCTCTTCATGACATTCTCCTCAGTGGCACTTGCCCCGGATAAGAGGGAAATGCGGCAGGAACGCGTTTGTTCGTTCAATCTTTACGACACGCGTTAACGCAAGTCATCCCCATCAAGTTGCCGGCCCCGCCGCCGTCGTCTCTTCCAGCACGTCCTCGGGAATATCGTCGAACGAGGCGTAGTTGAGATTGTAGAGTCTGGAATAGAGCTTGCCGTTCTTCATCAGCTGGCGGTGGTCGCCGCTTTCGATGATTTCGCCGTTCTGCAGCACGATGATGCGGTCGGCTTCGCGGATCGTCGCCAGGCGATGGGCGATGACGAGGCCGGTGCGGTTTTCGAGCAGCTTCACCAGCGCCTTCTGGATCAGCATCTCGGTATAGCTGTCGATATTGGCGGTTGCCTCGTCGAGCACGAGGATCTTCGCATCCGCCACAAGGGCGCGGGCAAAGCTCAAAAGCTGGCGCTGGCCGAGCGAGAGATTGCCGCCGCGCTCGCCGAGAATGCTGTCATAGCCATCGGGCAGGCGCATGACGAAATCATGCGCGCCGACGGCCCTGGCCGCCTCGATCACCTGTTCGCGCGTCGCTTCCAGCTTATGGTAGCGGATGTTTTCGAAGACGGTGCCGGTGAAGAGGAAGGGTTCCTGCAGCACCATGGCGATCTGCGCTCCGAGCGAATCCTGGGTCAGGTCACGCACGTCGTGGCCGCCGACCAGCACCTGGCCTTGCTGCACGTCGTAGAAGCGATGGATTAGCGACATGCAGCTCGATTTGCCGGAGCCCGTCGGCCCGACCAGCGCCACCGTCTCACCGGGATTGACCTTGAAGCTCACATGTTTCAGCACCGGATGCTTCGGATTGTAGCCGAAGACGACATCCTTGAATTCCACCGAGCCGTCCATGTCGCGCGACAGGGTCTTGGCGTCAGGCGCGTCCTTGATGTCGACGGGGACGTCGAGCACTTCGGTCAGCCGCTGGCCCGAAGCCATGGCGCGCTGCATCACCGAATATTGCAGGGTCAGCGATCGGATCGGGTCGAAGAAGCGCTGGATATAGAAGAGGAAGGCGACGAGCACGCCGACATCGAGCGCCTGGTTGAGAACGCGGGCGCCGCCGACGACGATGACGAGCGCCATCGCCACGCCGGTCAGGCTGTCGACGATCGGCACCATCACCTGGGCATAACGCGCGGCCGTCAGATGCGTTTTGAGATTGGCATGCGCCTTGTCGTCGTAGAGCGTGAAGTTGACGCCCTGCCGGTCCATGCTCTGGACGGCGCGCACGCCGTGGATCGCTTCGGCAAGCGCGCCGTTGGCGACCGAATTGGTCTCGTGCGCGGCCATGAAGGACTTGCGGGCGAGCGGCAGCCAGAACAGCCGGACGACGAACAGCACCGGCAGCACCGAAAGCGTCAGCAGCCCCAGCTTGAAATCGAGATAGAGCATCACGAAGACGATGCCGAAGAGCAGCACGATGTCGCCGACGGACAGCACCGAGGTTTCGAGGAATTCCTGCATCGAGTTGACGTCGCCCTGCAGGCGCGACATCAGCCGCCCCACTTCGGTCTTGTCCATGAAGGAGAGCGAGACGCGCTGGAGATGCGAAAACATCGCCTTGCGGATGTCGAAGAGCACCTCTTCCGCGACATTGCCGACCAGCGTCTCCTGCGCGTAGCTTGCCGCATAATTGATAAGGATGGCGATGGTGAAGGCGGCAACAGCCCAGATCAGCGCCGCATGATTGCCGCCCGGCGACATGCCGTGATCGATGGCGTAACGGATGATCAGCGGGATCAGCAATTGCATCGTCGTGAAGGTCAGCACGGCGACAACAGCCCAAAGGACCTGGGTGCGGTAGGGGCGAACGAAAGCCCAGATGCGCTTGATGATGTTGCCGTCGAAGGCCTTGCCGAACATTTCCTCCTCGACGCGATGCGAACCGACCACCGCCCGCGGCGGACGGCGCCCATCCTCGCGAACGTCGGGACGCTCTGTTTCCAGTTCCTCGGCCATGTCTTTCCTCCTGCGGCCATCATGTCAGGTGGCCAGCACGTTCATTGCGTGTCCCCTTCTCCCCAGCGGGGGGTCCGAAGGACGGTGCCCGAAGGGCGGATGGGGGGGCCGCACGGCACGCCCTCTTTGCCCTTCGCTTCCGCTCAGGGCACTCGTCGCTGTCGCTCCTCGCCCTCTTCGCCTCGCTTTGCTCGGCACTTCTCCCCAGTGGGGAGAAGAGAGGCATCTCATCACGCGCTCAACACCTCGTCGCCCGGCCGCACCTGCAGATCGTAGAGCGCCTTGTAGCGCCCGCCGAGCGAAAGCAGCGCCTGATGCGTGCCGCGCTCGACGATCCGTCCGTCTTCGACGAACAGGATCAGGTCGGCATGCATAAGCGAGCTCAGGCGATGGGCAACGATGATGGTCACCCGGTCGGCGGCGTAGCGGCGCATGGCGCTGCGGATGCGCTGCTCGGTGGCCGCGTCGATTGCCGCCGTCGAATCGTCGAACACCATCACCGCCGGCTTCAGCATCAGGGCGCGGGCGATCGAAAGACGTTGGCGCTGTCCGCCGGAGAGCGACACGCCGCGCTCGCCGACGACGGTGCCGTAACCGGTGGGAAGGCCGAGCACGTAATTGTGCAGTTGAGCGCTTTCGCTGGCGCGTTCGATGCGGCTTTCCTTGGCCCAGGGGTCGCCATAGGCGATGTTGTTCTCGATCGTCGTCGTGAACAGGAAGGAATCCTGCTGCACGACGGCGACAGCCCGGCGCAGCGACTGCAGTGTCGCCTTGCGGATGTCCTGGCCGTCGATGGTAATCCTGCCGCCGCTGACATCGTAGAAGCGCGGGATCAGATGGGCGATGGTCGACTTGCCGCTGCCGGGAGGGCCGACGATGCCGATCGTCTGGCCGCGCCTGGCTTCAAGGGAGACATCATGGAGCACGGTGCGCTTTTCCGAGCCGGGATAGGCGAAGCTGACATTCTCGAAGCGCAGCACGCCCTCCGTCACCGCCAAATCCGTCGCGTCCGGCGCATCCTTGATCGCGATGTCGAGGTCGAGCAGAGCAAAGAGCCGCGAGCCGCAGGTGGAGGCGCGGGCAAAGGCATTGACCATCAGGCCGAGCTGGCGCACCGGCATCTGCAGGATGGTCATGAAGGTCAGGAACGAGGCGAGCGTGCCGACGGTGATCTCGCCCGACATGACCTTGCCGCCACCGACCCAGAGCACGAGGCCCATGGCGGCGAAGAAGGAGAAGGTCATGGCGCTGGTGTTGACGACGCGGATGCCGACCCGCTGATGCGCAAGCGCCAGCGCGTTCTTCGAGGCGGCCTCGAACTTCGACAGTTCGTGTTCCTGGGCGGCAAAGGCCCGCACGACGCGAATGCCGCCGAGATTCTCCTCCATGATCCGGGTCAGCACCGACAGCCGCTCCTGGAGGTCGAGCCAGGTGGCCCGCAGCCTGAGCTGCGTCACCGAGGAGCGCCAACCGACGAAGGGCACGAAGGAGAGCGCCAGCAGCCCGAGCACGACATCTGTCGACAGCAGCATATAGGCGCCGATGCCGATCAGGATCGACAGCAGGACCATGCGGACCAGCGCGGTGGAAAAATACATGCGCACGCCCTCGAGATCGAGCAGGCCGACGGTGATCAGGTCGCCGGAATGGACCGTATCGTGAAAGCTGAAGGAGAGGCGCTGGATTTTCTCGTAGCAGGCCAGGCGCAGCTCGTAGCCCATGTGGTGACCGACGGATTCGCTGAAATAGTTCTGCACCATGGTGAAGAGACCGCGCAGCACGCTGGCGCCGAGCAATAGCAACGCCGTGGTCAGAAGCGCGTCTTGCGCCGCCTGGCCGGCCGCACCGCCGCCCATCGCCATCTGCGTGTGGTCGACCGCCCGGCCAAGAAGGCGGGGGATCATCAGCTGGAAGGTGGAGGCGATGAGGGTGGCGCCAATCGCCAAGCCGGCCTGCCAGGGATGGCGGAAGGCCATCACGGTGATGCGCACCAGTGTATAGAGGCCTCGGCCCCAGCCTGCCGCAGTTGCAAGCGCCATCGAAGCCGAAGGCTTCGTCGCGCGTGTTGACGCATCGCTGCTCACGGTATTTTTCCAATAGATGTGGTGCTCGGACGCTGGCCCGAAAAGACGGCAAATCCATGAAGGGATTGATAGCACCGTCATTTTTGCCGATTCCAACTGGGCGTTCAAGTAAAGAATTCACCAACTGGTTATTTTTGCGTGAGGCCCTCACGCATCCCTCTCGGGAACTATCGGCGCGCGGGTGGGTTGCAGCAGCAAGGCCCGAGAGGCGCCCGTTACGGAGAGACCCATGCCGCTGAAAGCCCTTGCTCTCAACGCGACGCTGAAGACCAGCGACGCCAAGGATCCGTCATCGACCGACCGGATGATCGCTCTCATCGACAAGGCGATGTCCGAATACGGCGTCGTGACCGAAGTGCTCCGCCTTGCCGATTTCAACGTCAAGCCGGGCGTGAGCTCGGACGAGGGCGCCGGCGACGACTGGCCGGATATTCGCGCAAAGCTGCTCGACGCCGATATCCTGCTGATGGCGACGCCGATCTGGCTCGGCCAGCCGTCCAGCGTCTGCAAGCGGGCGCTCGAGCGCATGGACGCCTTCCTCGACGAGACAGACGATCAGGGCCGTATGGTGTCTTACGGCAGGGTGGCAGCCGTTGCCGTCGTCGGCAACGAGGACGGCGCCCATCATATCTCGGCCGAACTCTACCAGGCGCTCAATGATGTCGGTTTCACCATTCCGGCCAATGCCGTCGCCTACTGGGTCGGAGTAGCGATGGGTTCAACCAATTTCGTCGATCTCGACAAGGTGCCGAAGGTCGTGACCAAGGCCGTCAACATGTTGGCCCGCAACACGGCGCATTTGGCAGGTCTGTTGAAGGCGAAGCCATATCCGGGCGAGGGCGGCTGAGGCCAATCGCGGGCAGCGCTTCAAATATGCATTCAGTTTAACGCGTTAGATCGATTCGGCAATAAAGCTCTTGCCAGGGAGAATTGCCGCATGACCTACCTTCATCGACGCGTGACCGGCCGTTTATGCGTTGAAACTTCGATCAACCCCAGGTGCGGATGAAGCCGCAAAGGAGTTGCGATGACGGTTCAGGGACTTTTTGTGTGTCCGACCGATCGGATGATCTATCTCGTCGACAAGGCAACGGCGAATATTACGTTTCGTTCGAAGTCCTCTCGCTCAGAACGCTTGCGTTCTCCCTTTCTTGTGTAAGGGAGAACGCGTGCCGGTAGTTCTTTCGGTTGCCGCGACGATCGTCACGCCGGCCGTTCAGAAGCACTTGTTCGCCACTTGATGAGATGCTTCTCGGCGATGTCCAGAATGCTGTCGATGATCAAGACAAAGATCGCGAGGATCAGGATGCCCGCGAAGACGCCGACCGCATCAAAATTGCCTTCGGCCTGAGCGATCAGATAACCGAGCCCGGCGGAAGAGCCGAGATACTCGCCGATGATGGCCCCCACAACGGCGAAGCCCACCGAAGTACGCAACGACGACAGAATCCAGCTCGCCGCTGCCGGGAAATAGACATGGCGAAGCAGGTCCCTCCGATTGCCGCCCAAAATGCGGGCGTTCGACAGCACCACCGGGTTGACTTCGCGCACGCCTTGCATCGCGTTGAAGAACGTCACGAAGAATACCAACGTCACGGCGAGCGCCACCTTGGACCACAGCCCAAGGCCGAGCCAGAGCACGAAGATCGGCGCGAGCACGACGCGCGGTATTGCGTTCAGCCCCTTGATGAAGGGGTCGAGAATGCGCGCAGCCGAACGGCTGAGACCAAGCCACACGCCTGCGGCGACGCCGAGTGCCGTTCCGACGAGGTAGCCGAGCACGGTTTCTGTCAGCGTGATGGCGACGTGGCTGTAGAAGTCGACGTCGGCCACCCAGGATAAGACCTGGTCGAAGATGTCGAGAGGAGCCGGGAAAAAGAAGACGTCTATGACGCCTGCCGCGACACCGAGCTGCCAGCCGCCGACAATTGCCACGAGCAGCACGATTTGAATGAGGCGTTCAGTCATGACGTTCATAGCTTTTCTCCACTTCACCGCGCAGCGATGACCAGATGTTGCGATAGAGATCCAGGAAGCGCGGATCGAGCTTGATTTCGGCGACATCACGCGGGCGTTCGAGGTTGACGGGGAAGCTGTCGATGACGCGCGAGCGCGGTCCGGCGGCAAGCACGACGACCCGATCGCCAAGGGCGATCGCCTCCTCGAGGTCGTGCGTTATCATCACCACTGCGCGCCGTTCCTCCTGCCAAAGCCGCAGCAGCTCGTTCTGCATCAGGTGGCGGGTATGGATATCGAGCGCGGAGAAAGGCTCGTCCATCAGGATCACCTTGGGGCCGGTGATCAATGCCTGTGCCATCTGCACACGCTTGCGCTGGCCGCCGGAAAGTTGATGCGGATATCGATGCTCGAACCCCTTCAATCCGACCTTCGCCAGCCATCTCATCGAGTGCTCCCGACGTTCGGCAGCTCCGACACCCTTGAACATGGGACCGAGTTCCACGTTCTCGATTGCGGTCTTCCACGGAAGCAGTGCGTCCTGTTGGAACAGGTAACCTATATCGGTCTGGACCCCGCGGACCGGCTGACCGTCGATGGAAACAGTGCCGCTGGCAGGCTTCAGAAGACCGGCAATTGCGTTAAGTATGGTGCTTTTGCCGCATCCAGTCGGTCCGACGATGGCCAGGAATTCGCCATCGGAGACGCTTAGATTAACCTCCTGCACCGCCACATAAGCACCGAAGGACATGGTGATTGCGTCGATGGAAACCATCGGCTTCGAATGATCCGGACGGTTGGTCGGGGGTGCAGTTTTCACGACGGCCAATTCCATGACCTCCTCCTATCAGTTGGCAGCGGCGTTCGGGACCTTGCCGACGAACTCGTTCGTGTAGGTTTTCGCTAGGTCGATTTCACCCGCGGCGACTTTGTCGTTAAAGCTCTTCAGGACGGCGAGCGGGATCTTGATGTCCTCCTCGTTAATGCGCCCGTCCTTCGAGAAGATCGCCTTGGCGTTCTCGACCGCCTTGACGTAGGTGTCACGATCGCCGGAAATGAACTCCTTCGGGAGCTTCTCCACGATTTCTTCCGCGGAGTGGCTGTTCATCCATTCGAGCGCTTTGACCGTCGCATTGGTGACCTTCTGGATCGTCTCGGGATTTTCCTCGATATAACTTTGCGTGGCATAGAGGACGGAGGTCGGGTAAATCCCGCCATAGATCGCTCTGGCACCGTCGTCGCTGCGCCCATCGATCAGGATCTTGCCGACGCCCTTGGCTTCGATGAACGTCGCAGCCGGATCGTAGTTGACGAGCAGGTCGACCTTCTGCTGTTCGAGCGCTGCGACGGCGGAAGAGCCGGAGCCAACACCGATCAGCGACACGTCGCTTGCGGACAAGCCGTTGCGCTGCAGGTAATAGCGAACAAAGAAATCGGAGGACGAACCCGGCGAGGTGATACCGATTTTTGCGCCTTTGATCGTTTCCGGCTTTGCCGGATCGAATTTGCTGCCCTTGCCGCCAGCCAATACGAGCCCTGAATTGCGGGCGAGCTGTACGAAGGCGACGACGGCCTTCTTCTGCGATTGCATCTGGATCGTATGATCGTAGAAGCCGACGGCGATGTCGGTTGAGCCGGCAACAAGCGCCTGAAGCGTCTTAGAACCGCCCGACGCAAAATTTTCTACGGTCACCTCCAGCCCTTCCTTTTCATAAAGGCCAAGCCCCTGGGCGACGGGAAACGGAAGATTATTGAGGTTGTAAGAGCCGACGCTGATACGGACCGGATCCGCAAGTGCGGAGCCGGCGAGCGCGACGGTTGCCGCGAGGGCGAGCATAAGCTTGCGCATGATGATATTCTCCTCCTGTTGTTGGCGCCCTCCTGGCGGCCAGAGCTATTATGCCGCGCAACCCAGTTGCGTGACAGGTTTTGCTAGCACATGTCCCTCGAACAGCCGGCGGGCGGTGCGAAGGATTCCGGCGACGGTCTTGCCGTCCCGTTCATACAGCTTGACGTCCAGGTGGCCGCTGGGGTGCTCGATGGAAAGAACAAGCGGAGGGGCCCTCCGGCCGATCAGAAGCGAAGCGACCGTATCCTTGGTGATGCAGGCTGTGGCAATTCCGACGGCGCCCGTGGTTGCCAGCGACGGATGACATTGATGCGGCATGAAATAACGTACGCTGAGGTCGCCTCCGGCCTTTGGCCGCGATATGAGCACCGGCTTTGGCGTTACCTGGTTGCGCACGTTTCCAAGGCCCATTCGTTCGCCAGCCGCAATCCGCAGCTCTTCCAGCCGTTCCAGCAATTCCCTGTCAGCATTGAGTTCGGCTGCCGATTCCAGGCCGGTTGCGCCGATCGAAACTGCCTCGATCAGGATCATCGGCATGGCGCAGTCGATGCAGGTGACAGCCACGCCGCCGATCAGGTCGATGGCTTTGCCGGTGGGAAAGAGCCGTCCGGTACGAGCTCCGGCTGCGTCCATGAAAGTAAGCGCAATTGGCGCGGCGCGCCCGGGCACTCCGTCGATTGCAGCTTCACCGAGATAGGAGACGCTGCCATTCGGAGTGGGAACTTCGGCCTCGATCAGCTTGCTGGTGTTGACGTTATGGATCCGAACGAGCGTCGTCTCTCCACGCACCGGAACCAGTCCAGCCTCGATGGCAAACGGGCCAACTGCGGCGAGCATGTTGCCGCAGTTCGGCGAGGTATCGACGATCTGTTGGTCGACTCGCACCTGGGCAAAGAGATAATCCACGTCTGCGCTGGGAACGCTGGCAGGTCCGATGATGGCGACCTTGCTGGTAACCGGGTTGCCGCCGCCAATTCCGTCGATTTGCAACGGATGACCCGAGCCCATGATCGACAGCAGAATCTTGTCACGCTGGTCGGTGTCCGCGGGAAGATCCCTGGCGAGGAAGAAAGGGCCTTTCGAGGTGCCTCCTCTCATCAGAACGCAGGGAATAGCCATCAGATCGTTCATCGGTTGTGCTTTCGCCGGAATTATGCCATCACCGTATCAATCGGCGTTGTTTGATCCGATTATTGGAAGAATTTTTTATTTGTAAAATGCTAAGATTTGAAGGATTGATGCGAAATGAGCATTAATTGTGAGATCCTCGACCTAAGAGCCTTCCTGAGCGTCGTAGAACTGGAGAGCTTCAATCGCGCGGCCGATGCCCTGCATATGTCGCAGCCTGCGTTGAGCCGCCGCATTCAAAAACTGGAGCAGGCCATCGGGGCACCGCTTCTGGAACGCACAACCAGGCATGTGTCAGCGACGGCCCTCGGGACGGAACTGGTGCCCCTCGTCCGACGCATGCTGGAGGAGTTCGATGGCTCCCTCTTTGCTGTGCGTGACGTTGGACCCAATCGAGGGGGGTTGGTGACTATCGCATGTCTTCCAACCGCGGCATTCTACTTCCTGCCTACGGTCATTCGCCAGTTCAATGAAGAATATCCGAACATCCGCTTTCGTATCCTCGATCTGCCTGCCACCGACGGGCTTCAAGCCGTGGCAAGCGGGGAAGTGGAATTCGGAATCAATATCATGGGCACCTCCGACCCGGACCTTACCTTCGAGCGGCTTGCGGAAGACCCATTCGTACTTGCAGCGCGCAAGGATCATCCTCTTGCAGCAAAACAATGGGTCGAGTGGGCGGAGTTAGAGCCTTATCACGTGATCACCGTTCATCGGTCGAGCGGCAACAGAACGCTGCTCGACGCGGCACTGGCAAAATCGAACATTAAGCTGCGCTGGTTCTATGAGGTAACTCATCTGTCTACCTCCCTTGGGTTGGTGGAGGCGGGCCTTGGGATTTCGGTGCTGCCTCGAATGGCAACCCCGCGAGAAGATCATCCGTTCCTGATCACCCGCCCTATTCGCAACCCCGAGATATCTCGAACGATCGGTGTGGTTCGCCGCCGCGGCGGCACCTTGTCGCCTGCGGCGGAGCGGTTTCTCAAGATGTTGATAGGCGTATGGGGAGCCTGATTGAACGGTGCCTTCAGGACCGTCCGAGCAGGCCGATCAGACTTGGCAAGCACGACCGCGGCGAAGGCAGCGGTATGGCCACTTCGGGAGAAGTCAAAAATCTTCTGCGGTATCAATGACTTAATCGCGTGTCTAACAAACCTCTTGCCACTTCCGGTTTTTGGCGCTTTCATACACGACTAGTTTAATAGACTATGGCGAGGGATCATGCCCTCGTTTTCTTGGGGGGCCTCGGTGAGGCCCGAGCTGCGGCGCGAATGGCCGCGTAACCCTCATCAACGCGTAAGCCGCTGTTTATGCGTTGAAACCTCGATCGAGCCCAGGCTGCGAATGAAGCGCAAAGGAGTTGCGATGACGGTTCAGGGACTTTTTTCCGGAAGGGCCAAGGCGGCGGCGCAGATCTCAGCCGTGCCGCGCATTGTGATCGTCGGGCGCGGCTTCTCCGGAATGATGACGGCCATTGCGCTGATGAAGACGCTGCGCGCACCTTTCCATCTGCAGTTGTTCGATCCGAATTCGTCGGTCAGTGGCGGCCAGGCGCTGGCCGCCGCCCGCGCCTCGACGATCCTCAACACCCGCGTGCGTGATCTCTCGGTTTCGGTCGGCGACAGCGACGATTTCAACGACTGGCTCTGTAGCAACGCCGCTTTCCGCGCTGCCGTACCGGCCGCCATTCCCGGTTTCCGGCAGATCTTCGTGCCGAAGGAGATCTTCAGCGATTACGTCTATCAGCGCTTTTCGGAAGCGCTCGCCGCACGCCGGGACATCACCGTCCAGGTCTGCAACGATCCTGTGGTGGCGATCCGCCGGAGCCATGGCAACCGCTTCCTGCTCGAAAGCGCCAATCCGGCCAATCCGCTGTTCGATACCGTGATTCTCGCCACCGGCTACGGCCTGGGTGAACCGGACGCCGGCGAGCCGGATCCTTCGCCGGTCAGGGCTCAGCGCCTTGTCGCGCGGCCGCATGCCGTGTTGCTCGGCAGCGGCATTCGCGTCGTCGATCAGTTGCTGCAGCTGCGCGATTCCGGTTTTGCCGGCCAGGTGACGATCATTTCGCGGCGCGGCTTCCTGCCCCAGAGCCATACGCCGAATTCCGCCGATCCGGTGTTTCCGGCCGAAGCGCTGCCGGAGAGCCTGCCCGACATCGTGCGCTTCATCCGCCAGGCCTGTCGCGAGGCGGAAGAGGAGGGGCGAAGCTGGCAATCGGTGATGAACGGGCTGAGGAAACATGCCCGCTCCCTGTGGAGATCGCTGCCGGCCCGCGACAAACATCAGTTCAACCGCCATTTGCGGGCAATCTACGACAGTCACCGCAATCGCCTGCCGGAGGCCATGCACCTGCGCCTGAAACGCGAGCTTGCCGAAGGCCGCACGGTGCTGCGCCGCGGCCGGGCCGGCCGCCGGGGCCTGAGCGGTCTGTTCTTCACGCCGGCCGGCTCCTCTGTCGAGGAGGTCATCCATGCCGAGCGCATCATCGACTGCCGCTGCCGGGCGCCGGATCTTTCCGCGCCGCTGATGCAGAGCCTGTTTTCCGCCGGCCTCGCCATGCCGGACGAACTTTCGCTCGGACTGGCAGTCAATGCGCGCGGCGAGCCTTTCCTGGAGGACGGCTCGACGGTCGCCGGACTTTTTGCCGTCGGCCCGCTCGGCCTCGGCAGCCTGCCCGATATCGATCTCGTGCCGGAGATCGTCTCGCAGGCTTATGCAGCCGCCGAGCGTATCGGTGAGCGGTTCCATCCGCAGGTCAGGGCGGTGTGAAAAAGTGTGATATTTTGGAACCTTCTGCCTGATGCCGCGTTATGAGCGCTGGTAACCGAGAGGGGCAGATGGAAGTGCTGGATCGACATGATACGTCTCTTGACGAAGAGGGGCGCTTTCGTCTTCTGGTCGATGCCATCACCGACTACGCCATCTACATGCTGAGCCCGGAAGGCATCGTCACCAGCTGGAATACCGGCGCTCAACGTTTCAAAGGCTACAAACCTTCGGAGATTCTCGGCGAGCATTTTTCCCGTTTCTATGTGGATGAGGATCGCGCCGCGGGTATCCCCGAGCGCGCGCTCGCCACGGCGATGGAAGAGGGCCGGTATGAGGGGGAGGGCTGGCGCCGGCGCAAGGACGGCAGCCGCTTCTGGGCGCATGTGGTCATCGATCCGATCCGCCACCCCTCCGGCGAACTGGTCGGCTTTGCCAAGATCACCCGCGATCTGACCGAACGCAGGGCCGCCGAACACGCGATCCGCCAGAGCGAGGAGCAGTTTCGCCGTCTGGTTCAGGGCGTTTCGGACTATGCGATCTACATGCTCGATCCCGACGGCAATGTCAGCAGCTGGAATTTCGGCGCCGAGCGCATCAAGGGTTATCGGCCTGATGAAATCATCGGCCGGCATTTCTCGACCTTCTATACGCCCGAGGATCGCGCGGCCGGCCTGCCGGAGAAGGCGCTCCGCGTCGCGCGCGCCGAAGGCCGGTTCGAAAGGGAAGGCTGGCGTGTCCGCAAGGATGGCAGCCGTTTCTGGGGCAGCGTCGTCGTCGACGCTATCCGCGACGAAGATGGCGAAGTGCTCGGTTTCGCCAAGATCACCCGCGACATCACCGAAAAGATGGAAACGCAGCGGGCGTTGGAGCAGGCGCGCGAAGAGCTTTTCCAATCGCAGAAGATGGAGGCGATCGGCCAATTGACCGGCGGCATCGCCCATGATTTCAACAATCTGCTGATGGCCGTGCTCGGCAGTCTCGAACTCCTGAAGAAGCGCATGCCACAGGACCGCTCGCTGACTTCGCTGGTCGACAATGCCATGCAGGGCGCCCAGCGGGGTGCTGCCTTGACGCAGCGCATGCTTGCCTTTTCCCGCCGGCAGGAGCTGCACATAGAGCCGATCGACGTCTCGGGCCTGGTGCGCGGCATGATGGACATTCTGAGCCGGTCGCTCGGCCCCCTCACCACGATCGAGACTTCCTTCCCGATCAGGCTGCCGACAATCCTCACCGACCCCAACCAGCTGGAGATGGCGATCCTCAATCTCGTTGTCAACGCGCGCGACGCCATGCCTTCCGGCGGCCGCATCATGCTTCGCGCGTCCGAGGAAACGATAACCGCAGGCAAGGGGCCACTGTCGGCCGGCCGCTATATAAGAATAGCAGTGATCGATGAAGGCGAGGGCATGGATGCGAAGACGCTGGAGCAGGCGGTCACACCGTTCTTCACCACCAAGGGTGTCGGTAAGGGCACCGGCCTCGGCCTTTCCATGGTGCAGGGTCTCGCAAGCCAGTCCGGCGGCCGGCTCCTCCTCAAGAGCACGCTGGGCGAAGGCACGACGGCCGAGCTATGGTTTCCTGTCGTCATTGCCGAGCAGACTGCCGAAGCACCGGCCGACACGCCGCAAAAACCGGATAACCCGCCGCAGGGGCTGCGCATCGTCGCCGTCGATGATGACGGGCTGGTCCTGATGAATACGACGCTGATGCTGGAGGATCTCGGCCACACCGTTTTCGAGGCCATGGCCGGTCCAGAGGCGCTCGACATTCTGCGCAAAGAGCAGGTCGATCTGGTCATCTGCGATCATGCCATGCCGCGGATGACGGGAGCGCAACTCGCCGAGGCGATCCGCAGCGAGTGGCCTGAGATGCCGATCATTCTCGCCACCGGTTACGCCGATCTGCCCGACGGCGACGGCGCCGCCAATCTGCCCCGCCTGGGCAAGCCCTTCTCGCAGGCGCAGCTTGCCGAAGCGATCAGCCGGATCGCTTGTTGACCGCTCTAGGCGCGAAGCTTCTCGTCACCATTATCCTGAAGGGCAGTGCGGCCGGCTCCGAGTTCAGAGGTCGTCGGAACTTGCTGTTTACCCGTCGCGCCCGGAGTTGCGCCGTCCAGCAGGCGCTTTTCGGTCTCTTGCAGGTCGACGATCGCCTGTTCGATCGTCTCAGCCGGAGTTTCCCGCGCGGCTGCGCGCCACCGATGATGCTGCCACAAGCCGACGAGCAGGCGTCGGCTCGGAACTTCTATCGTCTCATGAATGAACCATGCTCCTGCCGCCGCAACAAAAAGCGCCACCAGGATGAGCGCCGGTTCCGGCATCAGAGCCTCGAAAGCCCGGCCTACAAGGAACATGATGGGGACGTGGAAAAGATAGAGCGAAAAGCTGATCGCGCCGAAGAACCGCACGGGTGGCGCTGCCAGGACATGGGCTGCGATGGGAGGCTGTCGAGCGACCAGCGCCACGATTATGGCTGCGGCGGCCGCGCTTTGCAGGCTCCAGAATTCAGGGGAGAAATCAGGCAAGACATGCCTGTAGGTGAAGAACACCGCCAGAAGGAACAGGGTGAAAGCGCCCGTGAGGGGGGATGGCGTCCACCTATCCCAGTGGGGATGCATCGCCCCGGCAAGGGCGCCGAACAGAAAATAGGGGAGCTTGGAAAGAAGCAGTATGCCTGGTCCCGGCAGCTCAAGCAGACCATCCACCACGACCAGCACCGCCAAACCTGCGATCCCACCGCTATAGCGCTGCGGGCAGGTCAAGCAGAGCCAAAGGATCGGGAAGAACAGATAGAATTGAATTTCGGGTGGAATTGACCAGAAAACGCCGCTTGAGCCTAGAAGAAAGACGTGGCGGAGAAATTCCGTGCCGCCGGTGATCGGCTGAACGAAATTGAGATCTTGCGTGCTCGACAGCATTGCCACGAGCAGGACGGCAACCAGATAGACCGGATAGATACGGGCAAAGCGGCTCACCAGAAAATCCAGGACATTTTCTCTGGTCACCGGCCGCGCGCCATAGAGATGGGCCATCAGAAAGCCGCTGAGGGCGAAGAACAGGCCAACGGCTTCGCTGCCCATCGTCATGTTACGCAAGGCTGTATTCGGAAAGATGAGCCCGATATGCGCCTGCACGACCAGAAGCGCGGCGACACCGCGCAGACCATCGAGACTGGGGATGTAATCCGGCCGGCTCATGTGCAACTTTGAAATGTTCTGTTGAGGCAAGCAGTATCGCACACCGCTTTACAAGAGATTAAGCCGGCGCGCGCAAACTGCCGGCGTGCAACTGTTGCTTGCCGGAGCGCTCGCGCCCTTGCAAAGCGACAGCGAGGCCGGCCTACGCTCGGCCTCTTCCGATCTCGCCGCGAACAACAAACACCAGCAATGCCAGCACCATCACCGCCAGTCCGTACCAGGTGATCGCATAGACGAGATGGTTGTTGGGAAAACGGATGACGGTGAGGCCGCCGACGGGCAGGCCCCCGGGATTTGCAGCGGCGTCGGCATCGATGAAATAGGGCGCGACCGCGCCGAGGCCGCGTTTTTGGGCGATCGCTGCGACATCGCGTGAATACCAACGGTCGGCGGCGACGTCGTTGGATTGGAGCAGCGATCCCTTCGGCTCGGTCATCCGCATCAGTCCGGTGATCTCGATCAGGCCCGATATCTGACCGTCGCGGCGCGACGCGGGGTCGCGCCTGTCCGTCGGCACGAAGCCGCGATTGACGAGGATGGCGGTGCCGTCGGCGAGCATCAGCGGCGTCATCACCCAATAACCCGGGCCGAGCACGGTCGAGGCGTAGACCAGCGTCTCCTTGCCGTTTGCCAGCATTCCCTCGACGGTCACCCGGCGATATTCGTCGCTGCCGGCATTGACCTTCCCCCAGTCGGCGCGCGCCGGGGCCGGCACGGCGGCGTCGTGCACGCGCTGGTCCACGCGGGCGATGAGGTCGCGCTTCCAGCCCAGGCGTTGAACCTGCCAGGTGCCGAGGCCAAAGAGGATGGCGGCAAGCAGCGTCAGGCAGACGGCGAAAAGCGCACGTTTTGCCCGGAAATGCTGTCTTTCCGATTTTTGCGTGGGGGCTTCGCTCATCGACTTAGGGCGGCGCTGCCGCCGCCCCTCATTGCTGTCACGGCATGTTCTTCATCATCTCGGGGCTCATCGGCATCATATTGGAATTGAGATGATGCATGACCCAGAGCGAACCGGAGAGCGCGATGGCGACGATGATGAGGGTGAAGATCAGCGCCATCATCGTCCAGCCGCCTTCGCTCCTGGGGTTCATGTGCAGGAAGAAGACCATATGGACGACGATCTGGATGGCGCCGAGGCCCATCACCAGCACCGCTGTCAGTGCCGGGCTGGCGACGACGCCGGACATGACCGCCCAGAAGGGAATGGCGGTCAGGATGACGGAAAGTGCGAAGCCCGTCATGTAGCTTTTGAACGTACCGTGGCCGGCCTGGTGACCATGGCTGTGGCCGTGATGCGCCTCGTGGGCATCCTCATGGGTGGGTGCTTGCGAACTCATCCGAGAACTCCGAGCAGATAGACGAAGGAAAAGACGCCGATCCAGACGACGTCGAGGAAGTGCCAGAACATCGAAAGGCACATCAGGCGGCGGCGGTTGGCCTCGACCAGCCCGTGCATCGACACCTGCACCATCAGCGTGATCAGCCAGATGATGCCGAAGGTGACGTGCAGCCCGTGTGTGCCGACGAGCGTGAAGAAGGAGGAAAGGAAGGCGCTGCGGGTCGGTCCGGCGCCCTCGTGGATCAGGTGGATGAACTCGTAGAGTTCGAGCCCGATGAAGGCTGCGCCGAACAGGCCGGTGACGGCAAGCCAGAACAGTGTTTCCGCCTTGGCGTTCCGCTCCATCTGCAGCATGGCGAAGCCGTAGGTAATCGAGGAGAAGAGCAGCATCGAGGTGTTGAGAGCGACGATCGGCAGATCGAAGAGATCGGCTGGCGACGGCCCGGCGGCATAGTTGCGGCCGAGCACGCCGTGCGTGGCAAACAGCACCGCGAAGATCAGGCAGTCGCTCATCAGGTAGAGCCAGAAGCCGAGATTGGTGCTCCCTTCCGGATGATGGTCTTCGGTCAGATAGAATTCAGGCTTTTCGGCCGTGTCGATGGTTTGATCGCTCATGGTCATTACACCTGCTCGGCAAGCAGCGCCGTGCGCTTGCCTTCCGTTTCGGTCACCTTGCCGGCGGGAATGTAGAAGTCGCGCTTGTAGTTGAAGGTATGGCCGATCGCCACCACCAGCAGCGCGACGGCTGAAAGGATCACCAGCCACCACATGTACCAGATCAGGCCGAAGGCAAGCGCGACGCTGATGGCCGACAGGATGGCGCCGGTGCCGGTATTCTTCGGCATGTGGATCGGCTTGAAGCCGCCGAGCGGGCGCTCGTAGCCGCGCCTTTTCATGTCGTACCAGCTGTCATGGTCGTGGACCACGGGCGTGAAGGCGAAGTTGTAGTCCGGCGGCGGCGAGGAGGTCGACCATTCCAGCGTCCGGGCATCCCAGGGATCGCCGCTGTCGTCGCGCAATTCCTCGCGTTTCATGAAGCTGACGACGATCTGGATCAGGAAGGCGGCGATGCCGAGCGCGATCAGGCCGACGCCGAAGGCGGCGATGATGAACCAGATCCGCAGCGACGGGTCCTCGAACTGGCTCATGCGCCGGGTGACGCCCATCAGGCCGAGCACGTAGAGCGGCATGAAGGCGAACCAGAAGCCGATCTGCCAGAACCAGAAGCTCATCTTGCCCCAGAAGGGATCCAGCTTGAAGCCGAAGGCCTTCGGGAACCAGTAGTTCACGCCGGCGAACATGCCGAAGAGAACGCCGCCGATGATGACGTTGTGGAAATGGGCGATGAGGAACAGCGAATTGTGCAGCACGAAGTCGGCCGGCGGCACCGCCAGCATGACGCCGGTCATGCCGCCGATGACGAAGGTCACCATGAAGCCGACCGTCCACAGCATCGGCACCTCGTAGCGGATGCGGCCGCGATACATGGTGAAGAGCCAGTTGAAGATCTTCGCTCCCGTCGGGATCGAGATGATCATCGTGGTGATGCCGAAGAAGGAATTGACGGAAGCGCCCGAGCCCATCGTGAAGAAGTGGTGCAGCCAGACGATGTAGGACAGGATCATGATCACGCAGGTGGCGTAGACCATCGAGGCGTAGCCGAACAGGCGTTTTCCCGAGAACGTGGCGACGACTTCCGAGAAGATGCCGAAGGCCGGCAGCACCAGGATGTAGACCTCCGGATGGCCCCAGATCCAGATGAGGTTGATATACATCATCGGATTGCCGCCGAGGTCGTTGGTGAAGAAATTCGTGCCGGCATAGCGGTCGAGCGATAGCAGCGCGAGCGTTGCCGTCAGGATCGGAAAGGAGGCGACGATCAGCACGTTGGTGCAGAGCGCCGTCCAGGTGAAGACCGGCATCTTCATGAAGGTCATGCCGGGCGCGCGCATCTTGACGATGGTGGCGATCAGGTTGATGCCCGACAGCGTCGTTCCCACACCGGCCACCTGCAAGCCCCAGATATAGTAGTCGACGCCGACGCCCGGACTGTAGGCCGCGCCCGACAGCGGCGGATAAGCGAGCCAGCCGGTCTGGGCGAATTCACCGATGAACAGCGACAGCATGATGATGATCGCGCCGGCTGTGGTCATCCAGAAGGAAAAGTTGTTGAGGAAGGGGAAGGACACGTCGCGCGCCCCGATCTGCAGCGGCACCACGAAGTTCATCAGACCGGTGACGAAGGGCATCGCCACGAAGAAGATCATGATGACACCGTGGGCGGTGAAGATCTGGTCGTAATGGTGCGGCGGCAGGTAGCCCTCCGAGCCGTTGAAGGCGATCGCCTGCTGGACGCGCATCAGGATCGCGTCGGAAAAGCCGCGCAGCAGCATGATGACGGCCAGGATCACATACATGATGCCGATCTTCTTGTGATCGACGCTGCAGATCCAGTCGTGCCAGAGCGGACCCCAGAACTTGAAATAGGTGATGGCGCCAAACACGGCGAGACCGCCGATGACGACGCCGATGAAGGTCACGACCAGAATTGGCTCGTGGTAGGGAATGGCGTCGAGGGTCAACCGGCCGAAGATCAACTTCAGGAGGTCAGGATTGGAAAACATGGAACAACCCGTTCATTATGTCTTGCGACGCAAAGCGCCAGGTTAATTGTTGTTGAGCTGCGCCGGCGCCGGATCGGCGCCGTTGCCCGTGTCGGGCATGGAATGGCCGTCATGCTGCATGTCCATTCCGGGCGTGCTGTGCATGCCGGGCATGTCGTGCTGCATGCCGTTGCCATCGCTGCTCTTGGGCGGCTCGACCTGTGCCGGAACGCCCGTTGCCGGCACAGTAGCTCCAGGCTCGACGACGTCTTCGGCGGCATGGCGGTTGTCGTATTGCAGCTTCTCGCGGTTTTCGGCGCTTTCCTTGCCGCCGCCGCCCGTCATGTCGATATGCATCATTTCGTTCATGCACATCTTGCCCGGGGTGGCGCACATGTTGAGGATGGCGTCGTAGAGATCGGCGTCGGCGCCGGCATAATAGCGCACCGGCTCCTTCTCGCTCGGCTTCTCGAGCTTGAGATAGGCGTCGCGATTGAGCATCGTGCCCTGCTGCTTGACCTTGGCCACCCAGGCGTCGAAGCCTTCGCGGGTGAGGCCATGGAACTTGAAGCGCATGTGCGAGAAACCGGCGCCGCTGTAATTGGCGGAGAAGCCTTCATATTCGCCCTCCCGGTTGATGACGGCGTGCAGCTTCGTCTCCATGCCGGGCATGGCGTAGATCTGGCCGGCAAGGGCGGGGATGTAGAAGGAGTTCATCACTGAGGATGCGGTGATCTTGAAATTGACCGGCATGTCGACGGGGGCGGCGAGCTCGTTGACGGTGGCAATGCCGAGTTCGGGATAGAAGAACAGCCATTTCCAGTCGAGCGCCACGACCTCGACGGTCAGCGGCTTTGTATCGGCCGGGATGGCGCGCTCGGCATCGAGCCGGTCGAGCGGGCGGTAGGGATCGAGCTTGTGCGTGGAAATCCAGGTGACGGCGCCGAGCGCAATGATGATCGCCAGGGGTGCCGCCCAGATGACGATTTCGAGGCGGGTCGAATGATGCCATTCCGGCGCGTAAGCGGCGGCCGTGTTGGAGCGGCGGTAGCGCCAGGCGAAGAGCAGCGTCAGGAAGATCACCGGGACGATGATCAAAAGCATCAGCACCGTCGAGATGACGATCAGATCGCGCTGTTGCACGGCGATGTCGCCCGAGGGCGCCATGACCACCATGTTGCATCCTGCCAGGAAAAGCAGCGGCAAGACGGATAGAAGGCGGGAAAACTTCATGAGTTTTTGCACGTCTCTAAGCTCTTGTTGTTTCGTTTTGACCGCGACTAAAGCACTGAACCCGATAGCGACATGAGGCGGAAAGTCGCAGTGCAGCAAAGATGCCGCAGTGCGGCAGAATCGTGTTGCGCTACCGCCTTGAGATCCTGATGAAATTAAGAAGGATTTTTTGCGCGCGCATGTCCACTCAATATATCCGCAAGAGCCGGGCCGGCCAGCTTTAGCAGGGGAAAAATCACCGCCGGGATCACGCAATTTTTCCCGGCCCGGCTCAATTTAAGCCGCGATGATGAACTATTTGCATCTTACGGACTTGATAAGCCTGCGGGTTTGATCAAGATCAGGTTGAGGCGCCGTGCCGAAAGCGCCTCAACGAGGGAGGCGTTTCATGGCCACAGCATCGCATTACGGACCGTCATCGTCGTCGCTGGAACGCGACGCGCGGCGCATTCACGACGACAAGCCGGTTTCGCCGGGCAGCATCGCCATCGGCGTGGTGATCGGCCGCATGTCGGAATTCTTCGATTTCTTCGTCTATGGCCTCGCCTCGGTCCTGGTCTTTCCGCAGCTCGTCTTTCCCTTCGCACCGGACCGGCTGACAGCGACGCTCTATTCCTTCGCCATCTTCTCGCTCGCTTTCCTCGCCCGTCCGGTCGGCTCCGTCGTCTTCATGACGATCGACCGGATGTACGGGCGCGGCACAAAGCTCACCATCGCGCTCTTCCTGCTCGGCGGCTCCACAGCCTCGATCGCCTTCCTTCCGGGTTACGCGGAGATCGGCGTCTGGTCGATCGCCCTGCTGGCGCTTTTCCGTCTCGGCCAGGGTTTTGCGCTCGGCGGCGCCTGGGACGGTCTTGCCTCGCTGCTCGCGCTCAACGCGCCGCCCAATCACCGCGGCTGGTACGCGATGATCCCGCAGCTCGGCGCGCCGATCGGCTTTGCGCTGGCAAGCACGCTCTTCGGTTATTTCGTCGCCAACCTGTCCAGCGAGGATTTCCTCTCCTGGGGCTGGCGCTATCCCTTCTTCGTCGCCTTCGCAATCAACGTCGTGGCGCTGTTTGCGCGTCTGCGGCTGGTCATGACCAAGGAATTCGGTACGCTCCTGGAGCAGCATGAACTGGAGGCCGCACCGATCCTCCAGGTGCTGCGCGTTCACGGCCGCGACATCCTGATCGGCGCCTTCGTGCCGCTCGCCAGTTTCGCCATGTTCCACCTGGTCACCATCTTCCCGCTCGGCTGGATGAGCCTTTACGGCAATCAGCCGATCGGCGCCTTCATGGTGGTGCAGGTGATCGGCGCCCTGGTCGGCGTCGTCGCCATCGTCGCCTCGGGGCTGATCGCCGATCGCATCGGCCGGCGTGCCCAGCTCGCCATCTGCGCCGTCATCATCGCCATCTTCAGCTTTATCGGACCGATCCTGATCGCCTCGGGCAATAACGGCCACGACGCCTTCGTCATCATCGGCTTCGGCGTGCTCGGGCTGTCCTTCGGCCAGGCGACCGGTTCGATCTCGTCGCGCTTCGGTCGCGGCTATCGGTATACCGGCGCCGCCTTCACCTCCGACCTTGCCTGGCTGATCGGCGCCGGCTTTGCGCCGCTGGTGGCCCTCAGCCTCTCCAGCCGCTTCGGCCTGACCTTCGTCGGTTACTACCTGCTCTCCGGCGCCATCTGCACGCTCGCAGCACTCGCCTTCAGCAAGGCGCTGGAGCAGCGGGAATAAGATCGAGACAGTCCGCCGGGAAACCGGCGGCCGTTATCATCTATCGAAGCGAAGAGCGGCATCGTCGAAATGCAACATCTGGTCGTTGGCGATATCCACGGCTTTCCCGAAACCTTTGTCGAGCTGCTGGATGCTGGCAGCTTTCAGCGACAAGATTTGCAACTGGCCGATCTGAGCGGGCGTCCCGATCTGCGTGGAGACGCGCTTCACGACCATCTTTTCAACCGTGACGGCATGCGGCATGCGGTCCGGGCACTTCGTGAGATCGACGGACGCGGGTGCTTGGGGATCGGTTTTAGCGCCGGTGGAACGGTCCTGTGGAATGCGGTCAAAGAGGGTCTGGAAATCCAGGCGCTGATCTGCGTGTCATCAACCAGATTGCGCTTCGAAACGTCTCCCCTCGCTATACCCACCATGGTTTTCTGGGGAGAACTCGATCCATACCGGCCAACTGAAAGCTGGAACAACGCTGTTCCCCAGTGCTGGAAAATCTACGCCGGCAAGCAGCATGATTTTTATCGGCTCGATGCGCATACCGCTCAATCTCCGTTGAGGTCGGATATTGCCGCCTTTGTCGAAGGCAGAGTCCCGTTTGAATAGGATGTATTCTGTGTCGCTTGGCCGCTTCGGCCTGACTTTCCCTTGCCGGCGTTGCACCCTGTAACGACGATCGTGGAAGATATCATGGCAGACACCGCATCCAGGGTGGTCGCGAACGCCCGCGAAAGAGTCTGTTCATGTGCATATTCCCTCCGTTCCCCGCCAGCCTCTCGCAGGTCACGTCCCCTCGCCCCGTTTACCGGGAGAGGGTTAGGGTGAGGGGCAGCCACGCGGCACAAAGGCTGCAGCAGCCGTGACCTTGCGCCTGACATCTGCTGGACCATTGCAAATACAATGTCAATTATTGAATGCATTGCAATCTATAATTAAATGCGCCAATCTTCGGGATCAGCGAGGATTTGACATGACCGCAGAAACCATCGATCATTCGACGCTTTCCCGTCTTGTCGAGGCAGGGGCGGTCGATGCTGCTCACGTCGTCGGCAAAACCGGCGGCTGGTCCGTCGTCATCCGCTACGGCAAGGCCGAACGCCCGCTTGCCGCCCAGCGCAGCCGCAAGGTGCGCCTGTTCAAGCGCATGGATACCCTGGTTTCCTATCTCAAGGATGTCGGCATCTCCCAGTTCGATGTCGATGCGGCCGATTACGCTCCCGAGACTGTCTCTCGGCCGGATCGTGCGGCAGCCCTGCGCCGCACCCATGAGGCAGCAGAATACGACAAGTGGTTTCGCGAACAGGTCGAGGAGGCGATCCGGGAGGCCGATGATCCTGACACGGTCGGGATTCCGCACGAGACGGTCAAGAAAGAGATGGCGCGCGAACGAGCAGAGTTGGTGGCGCGCCTTAAGGGTAAAGCCAAGTGAAGCTCATCTGGCGTGCGAAAGCTGCGTCAGATCGCAAGCGAGCAATACAGTTTATCGCCGATCAGAATCTCAGCGCCGCGATAAGCCACCTTGACGAGATCGAGCGCCAAACGGATTTGCTCATCGATCAGCCGGAGATCGGCCGGCCCGGACGAATTGGCGGAACGCGCGAACTCGTCATTTCGCGCACGTCCTTTATTGTGATCTATCGTGTTCGTCAGAAAATCAGACGGGTGGAGATTTTGCGCCTTCTGCACGGCGCTCAACAATGGCCACCGAAACGCTGAATATTCTTACTGCGCCATCTGCGGCTGCTTGGCAGCCCGCGCTGCCGTCAGTTCGGCGGTCGTGTGGTTCAGGCGGTCGGCAAGCACGCGCATGATTTCCACGGCCATCTCCGGGAAATCGCTGAGCAGCTTTAAAAAGTGCTCCTTGCTGATGCGCAATACTTCGAGCGGCGAGGTGGCGCGCACCGTTGCCGTGCGCGAGACATCGCAGAGAATGGCGATTTCGCCGACGATGGAATTGAGCTCGACGTCGGCGACCTTGATCTCGCCGGCCGGCGAGGAGACGATGATATCGGCGCTGCCGGAGAGGATGACATAGGCGGCGTCGCCGACATCGCCCTGATGGAAGAGATCCTGACCGGCCTTGTAGGTCATGCGGTCGGAGGTGAAGGCCAAAAGCTTGAGTTTCGCTGGCGCAATCCTCGAAAAGATCGGCACCCGGCGCAGCATTTCGACTTCGTCTCTCAATAGCATGAGCGTTTCAATCCCCTGACGCAGGGTTCTTGGAACCAGGCGCCTCAATTCGGGGCGTTCCCCCGGGAACGCCTACCATCGCCGCCCCAATAGAATATTACGATAACAGTTCCTTGAACATACCGTTTTTCTCGGAAAGTTCCGGATAGTTTCCGGCCTCCGCCAGCCCGCCGCGGTCGAAGAGCAGGATTCGGTCGAACATTTCGGCCATCCGCGCATTCGAAAGAACCCAGATGATCGCCGGGCGCTCACCTTCCTTATGCAGGTCTTCGATGATGTTGCGGGTGATCTGATCCTGAACGCGCTGATCGAGTGCCGACAACGGCCGATTGAAGACGAAATAATCCGAGCGCTTCAGAAGCGCGCGGGCCAGGTTCAGCTTCTGGCGCTGCACCATGGTCAACCGCTTGCCGCCGGAGCCGACGTCGAATTCGAGGCCGATCGACAGGACATCGTCATAAAGGTCGAGTGCGTCGAAGAGCTCGCCCATGATGGCGCGGATGCGGTCGGAGGCGTCGGCCTGCTGATAGGCGATGCGGCCGAAGAGCACATTGTCCATCAGGCTGGCCGACGGCGTGAAACGCTCGGCGTCGTAGCGCTCGATCAGCTCGGCGAGATCGGCCGGAATATGCGCGTGGAACTGCTTGCGGGCGCTGACGATCTTGTCCATCAGCTCGTTGGTCAAAAGGCCGAAGCGGTGGCGCGGCTCGATATAGGCGAAGCTCAGCCGGATGATGGCGGAGCGCTCCTCAGGCGTGGCGTCCTCGAAGCGGCGGCTTTGCAGCTTCTGCAGGAGCGCCTGATAGGTCGGAATGTCGTCCGCCGTCATGAAGGTCAGCTGCTGGAAGAAAGGATGATCCGGCGGCAGGTCGTGGAAGAGTTCGACGGCGTTTTCGGCAATCTCGAGGCCCATGGCGTAGAGATCGGTGCTGAGGCCCGTCTCGCGGAAGAGCTGCTGGAAATAGGGATGGGCGGCGAGCCGGCGGTTGGTCATCAACGGCCGCTTCATGGTGCCGAAGAGCAGGTTCTCACCGACCGTCGCCTGGGCGTTGTAGGCGTCGAAATCGAAAGGCACGACGATGCCGTCGAGACCTTCGTCGCGCAGCCGGTCGCGCAGCGACGCGCGCAGCGCCACGACATGGTCGCTGACCGCCACATGCACGTCGGTATTGACGTTCGAGCGCAGCGCCAGGTCGAGGATGTCCTGCGAGATCAGCACGGCGTCGAGCACCGGCCGGATCGCTTTGAGGAGATCATCCGGTCCATTGGCGCCGGCCGCCTGATAATCCACCCAATCGCTGTTGAGGTCGAGCGTCGGGTTGCCGGCCTTCACCGCCTCGATGGAATGCCATTTATACTCCTGCGCTTCTTTCTCGTCGTAGACGGCGTCGATCATCGGCGCGTGCTTGAGGCCGTAGAGCAGATTGCTGGCGAGCGTGCCATGGAAGAAGAAGGTGTCGGCCGAGGCATAGGAGATGCGGCGACCGGTGATCGATTCCGGCAGCTCGAGCAGGTCGCGTCCGTCGATGGTGATGCGGCCGGAGTCGGGCCAGACCATCCGGCCGAGCGCTTCGGCGAAGGCTTCGGCGCCACTGCCGTTCGGACCGACGATCGCAACCGTCTCGTTCGGCTTGATTTCGACCGAGACGTGGTCGACGAGGCGGGCGCCGCTGTCATCGGAGAGCGTCAGGTTGGTGACGACCAGCGCGCTGGTCAGTGCGCCCACGGGTGCGGTCGCCAATTCCTGGATGTGGCTCTCGATCAAGGGCTCGACGTTGAACTGCTCGTAGACCTGCTGGTATTTCACCTGCACGTCCTGACGCATCTGGTCCCAGTCGATCAGTTCCTTCAGCGGCCCGGGCAGATCCTTGTAGGCCGAGATGACTGCGACGAGCTGGCCGATGTCGAGCCGGCCCTGCAGCGCCAGATAACCGCCGATCGCGTAGAACAGGAAGGGCGTGACCTGGGCGAGGAAGTTGTTGATGAACTTCACCAGGAATTTCCACTGGTAAAGGTCGTAGCGGATCGAGAAGATGCGGCCAAGCCGCCAGGCGATGTCGGCGCGTTCGAGGTTGGACGTGTCGTTGCCGTGGATCGTGCCGATGCCGTCGACGATTTCGCCGACGCGGCCGGAAAGTTCGCGCGCCGTCAGCTGCCGCTGGCGGCCGAGATCCAGCAGGCGCTTGCGCATGCGGGGAATGACGACGGCCTGGACGCCGACGATGGCGGCGGCGATCATGCCGAGCCAGAAATTCTGCACGATGATGAAGGCGAGCGCGGTGATCGCCTGGCCGCCGAGCAGGGCGGGCGAGACGAAGGCGTCGCCGGTGAAACCGCCCATCGGCTCCACTTCGTCCTTGATCATGGTGGCGATCTCGGCCGATTTCACCCGCTTGAAATGAGCCGGCGGAAACCGCAGCACCCGGTCGATCAGTTCGAAGCGGATGCGGCGCAGCATGCGTTCGCCGAGCCGGCCCTTATAGGTGTTGATGTAGAACTTGAAGAGCCCGTTTAGCACCACCAGCGCCAGGAACACGAGGCTCAGGGCCATCAGCATCTGGAAGCGGTCGAGCTGCACGCCCTTGAAGAATTCGACATGGCCGATCAGCGGAATGTCATAGGCGATGTGCATGAAGGTCTGGGTTGCGCCGGGGCCTTCAAAGCCGTCGCCCTGGATCGGTCCGTTGACGATCTGCTTCGGCAGGTCGAAGGACAGGAAATAAGGGATCATCGAGGCCGCGACGACAGCCAGGATCCACAGCTGCTGCAGCCGCGTGTTCTTCCAGATATAGCGGGCGAGGCTCTTTTCCATTGGCTAACCGTCAGCGTGCTGGGAAATTTCGAAGGCGCGATCCTGGCGCGGGACGGGAGGAATTGTCGAGAACAGGACCATGCAGCCGGACCGCCGATATCGCAATGAAAACAAGGCGAAGGGACCGGCTGCAGAAAGGCCGATTCTCGCCGGAACTCTGCTTATATCACAGGATTTTTAAATTAGGCGAGCGATTCGGCAATCATCGAGCGAATGATGGCGGCCGTCTTCTCCGCCCCGTCGAGATCGAGCGAAACCGGCTCCTGCCGGGGCGCTGTCAGCGCCTTTTCGACAGCCTCTTTCACATGTGTGGAGGTCAGCCCCCGTTCCGGCAGGATGTCGGCAAGACCCAGCGCCTGCAGCCGTTCGGCGCGCACTGTCTGTTCGGTCTCGCCGCCGGCGACGAAGGGGATGAGGATCGGCCGGCACTCGGTGCGCAAGAGGTCGCCGACCGTGTTGTAGCCGGCCTGCGAGATCGATACCCTGGCGCCGCGCAAGAGCGAGGGAAAATCCTTGCGAAAGCGAACCAGAGTCACATTCGGGGCTGCGTCCCGCGACAGTCTGGCGAAATCGGCCTCCGGCAGGTTGGGACCTGAGATCAGCAGCCAGCGAAGATCGCCCGGCAGCAGCGCCGCCGCCTCCTTCGCCGCGCCGATCAGCTCGGCGCCGACCGCGCCGCCGCCGGCCGATGCGATAATGTCGAAGGTTTCCGTCGGTTCGGGCGCCGGCGGCGGCGTAACGAGGCCGGTATAACGCAGCCTGTCGGCGATTTCTGGCGTCAGCGGGAAAGTATCTTCGAGCCTGACGAAGCCGGGATCGCCATGGACGAGCACAGCGTCGAAGTGATGGTTGACCAGGGCGGCGGTCTCCGCGTCGCGGCCGGCCTTGCGGTTTTCCTGCAGGATGTCGCGCACCGAGCTTAGGAGTTTCGGCCGCGGTTCGGTCTTCTCGATCGCAGCGAGCAAGGGCAGGAGTTCGAAGCGCATCTGCCGCCGGCCGAAGGGGAAGGCCTCGATGATGACGACATCGGGCCTTGTGGCATGGAAGGCATCGAGCAGCAATTGCCGGCGGGCGGCCAGGAATTCTTCGCCGGCCGGCTGGCCATCGGCATCGGCGAGGCCGGAGAAACCGGCATTGCTGGCGACGACCGACGGCAGGGCAACGGTCTTCACACCCTCGCCGGGAAAGCCCGGTACCGGCAGGCCGCCGGTGACGACGGTGACGTCGAAACCGTCCCTGACCAGCGCATTGGCGATGCGGCTGGCGCGGGCGATGTGGCCGATGCCGAGCAGATGCTGGACATAGAAGAAGATACGCGGTGCCGTCATGACGCCTTCTGCCATTCGGCCTCGAACAGGCCGGCGAGCTGTCTGATGCTGGAGTGATAGTCGAAGTCCTCGCGCACCCGCCTTTCGGCGGCGTCGCCGAGGCGCTGGCGCAGCGCCGGATCGCGGATCGCCACCTCCAGCGCCCGGGCAAGCAGCGCCGGATCCTCCGGCGGCACGACGAGGCCGTTCTCGCCATCCGTCAGCAGTTCCGGCACGCCGGATACTGTCGTGGAGACGCAGACGAGACGCTGGCTCGCGGCCTCGACCAACACGTTCGGCAGGCCGTCGCGGTCGCCGTTGGCGGCGATGCGGCAGGCGAGCGCAAAGACGTCGGCGCGGCGGTAGTGGTCGAGCACGTCTTCCTGCGCCATGGCGCCCTTCCAGATGATGCGGCCGGAGAGGCCGAGCTCGGCGGCGAGCGCCTTCAGCCTGGCAAGCTCGTCACCGCCGCCGATATGCTCCATGCGCCAATGGAGGTCCGCCGGCAGCAGCGCCAGCGCCCGAAGCAAGACGTCGTAGCCCTTCTTCTCGACGGCGCGGCCGACGCTGAGGATGAAGGCCGGATCAGCCGGGTTGTTGCCGGTCCTCTGCGAATGCGCGCCGGAAAAATGGCCGAAGCGGGCGAGATCGAGGCCGTGATAGCTCAAATGTACCGCCTCCTTGCGCGATGTCAGCACGCGCATGTGTTCGTAGCCAGACCGAGTGCAGGTGACGGTCCAGCGGGCGCGCTTCAGCTTCTCCTTCAGTTCCCAGTCGGGCGAGGTCCATATGTCCTTGGCATGGGCCGAACAGGTCCAGGGCGTGCCCGTCAGGATGCTGGTATATTCCGTCACCGAGGCCGGCGTATGGATGAAATGAGCATGCAGCCACTCGCCTCCATCAGGCCATTCGCGCGCCAGCACCAGCGCCTGGCCGAGACGGCGGAAGCGGTTGCGGGAGAGGTCGCGCTTGAGGTCGGCGAAGAAGCGTTTGATCAGCGCCTTGAAGCCGGTTTTACCGAAGCCGGCGACGAGGCCTTTCAGCACGCGAATCGGTTCCTCGTGCAGATATTCCGGCAGATAGACGACACTCGCCTTGATCTCGTCATGCACCGGATGGCGCTTCTTGTCGGTCGGTCGGCGCATGGAAATCAGCGTCAGGTCGAAGCCGGCCCTTTCGAGGCCGAGCAATTCCTGGGCGATGAAGGTTTCCGAAAGGCGGGGATAGCCTTTCAGCACGACGAGTATCTTGCGGCGTGGCGGCAAGGCTGTGCCCTATTCTGCGCCGACAACGGCTAGGTGGGTGGCCCGGCCGTCGAGCCATCGGCCGACGGTCTGCGAGATATGGTCCAGCCCTTCGAGATGCATATTGCTGCCGCTTTTCGACGGCGGCAGGCGAGAGGGCAAGCGCTTCAGCGCCGCGGCCATGATGGCGGGATCAACCGATTGCTCCGGCAGCAGCATCTCGACGAGGCCGAGTTCGCTGGCCCGCTTCGCGCGCAGCAGCTGCTCCTCGCGCGGCTTGACGCGGGGCACGATGAGGGCCGGCTTATCGAAGGAGAGGATCTCGCAATAGGTGTTATATCCGCCCATGGCGACGACGCCGGTGGCGCCGGCGATCAGCTCTTCCATGTGATTGTCGAATTCGATCACCTCGATATAGGGAATGGCTTCGCCCTTCTGCACCAGCTTGGCGCGCTCGGCGGCCGGCATATAGGGCCCGAGCACGACCAGCGCCTTCTGCGTCAGCGTCGGATCGGCCTCATAGGCGTTCATGACGTCATGGACGAGATCGGAGCCGTCGCCGCCGCCGCCTGTGGTGACGAGCAGATAATTGTCCTTGCGGGCGTTGATCGAGCTCTTGCCTTTGGAGACGCTGCGCTGCAGGAAGCCGACAAAATCCATCTTCCGGCGCAGGCTGGCCGGCACGTCGAGACCAACAAGCGGATCGTAGAAATCCGGGGGGCCGTAGACCCAGACGCTGTCGTAATATTGGTCGATCTTCTGCATGACGCTGTTCTTCTTCCACTCGGCCTCGAGCAGATGCGGCGCGTCCATGATCTCCCGCAGCCCTAGCACCAGCACGGTGCCACGGGCCTTGAGATAAGCGAGCGTATCCTCGACCTCGCCCTTCAATCCCATCGGCTCCTTGTCGACGATGAAAATGTCGGGCTGGAAGGTCTCGGCCGTGTGGCGGATGCTCGATTCGCGCATCTTCAGCGTTTCGTGCAGATCGATGTGACTGGCAAGCGACGTATATTCGCCGTTGCGCAGCTTGATCACGCTCGGGATCTTCACGAAGTCGACGCGGGCGCGGTAATCGAAGGCGCCGGCGATCGTCGCCCCTGAAATGATCAGGATGTTGAGGCCGCGATAGTCTTCGACCAGCGCATGGGCGATGGCGCGACAGCGCCTGAGATGGCCGAGGCCGAACGTGTCGTGGCTGTACATGAGGATGCGAGCATCTTCGAGACGTCTGGCCATGGGTGTTCCCTCCGGGGTGAACATCATAGTTAGCACCCCCACCATCCGGAGGCCAAGAGGCGGGCGCGATGCCGGACGGCGCCGCCGAGCTTGCCGCTATTTGTAGGGATCTGCCGCATCGCGCAAGCCGTCTCCCAGAAAGTTGAACGCCAAAATGACAAGAACAACAGGAATGATCGGAAAGAGCAGCCAAGGATAGAAGGCGATGACGCTGACGCTTTTTGCCTCGGTCAGCAGAATGCCCCAGCTGGTGATCGGGGGTCGAAGGCCGAGGCCGAGGAAGGAGAGCGCGGTCTCGCCGAGGATCATGCCGGGGATCGAAATCGTCGCCGAAGCGATGAGATGCGACATGAAGCCCGGCACCAGATGGCGGCCAATGATGCGCGGCGTGCTGGCCCCCATCAGCTGCGCGGCCTGGACGTAATCCTCCTCGCGCAATGCCAGGAGCTTGGAGCGCACGGCCCGCGCCAGCCCGGTCCAGTCGATGATTCCGAGGATAACGGTGATGCCGAAATATATGACGATCGGGCTCCAGGTCACCGGCATGATGGCGGCGAGCGCCATCCACAGCGGCAGGCTTGGCAGCGATTGCAGCACCTCGATCAGGCGCTGGACGATGAGGTCGAAGACGCCGCCCCAGTATCCGGCAAGGCCGCCGATGACGATGCCGAGCACGAAGCTGATCGAAATGCCGATCAGGCCGATCGTCAGCGATATACGCGCGCCGTAGAGGATGCGCGACAGCACGTCGCGGCCGAGCCGGTCGGTGCCGAGCAGGAACATCTGGCCACCGATCGCCGGGCAGATGAGATGGTAGTTCGAGGCGACGAGACCCCAGAATCTATAGGAATCGCCGCGGCAGAAGAAGCGGATCGGCTGCACGTCGTTCGGCCTGTCGGTATAGACGCGGTGCAGCGTGTCGAGATCGAGCGTCATGCTGCGGCCGTAGACGAAGGGACCGACGAACTCGCCCTTGTCGAAGAAATGGACGCGCTGAGGTGGTGCATGGATGAAGTCGACGTTGCGCGTGTGCAGGCCGTAAGGCGCCAGGAACTCGACGATAAGGATCATCAGGTAGACGGCGGCGAGAAAGATGCCGGAGATCAAAGCGAGCCTGTGCTGCTTGAACTTCCACCACATCAGTTGCTTCTGCGAGGCGAGATGGATGCGCGATTGCGCCGCCGTCATGCTCTCGGTCGCATGCGGATCGAAGGGAGCGGTGGAGACGTAGTGCGGCAGCGGCGCGCCGGGTGCGGGAAGGGGCGACATTATTTGGTGCTCCTGCCTTGCAGACGGATGCGGGGATCGAGGAAACCGAGGGCGATATCGGAGATCAGCACGCCGATGACGTTGAGGAAGGCGAGGAACATCAGGAAGGAGCCGGCGAGATACATGTCCTGGCTCTGCAGCGCCTTGATCAGCATCGGCCCGGTCGTCTCCAGCGACAGCACGATGGCGACGATCTCGGCGCCCGAGATGATCGACGGCAGGATCGAGCCGATATCGGCGATGAAGAAATTGAGCGCCATGCGCAGCGGATATTTGACCAGCGCCCGCATCGGATGCAGGCCCTTGGCGCGGGCCGTCGTCACATATTGCTTCTGCATCTCGTCGAGAAGATTGGCGCGCAGCCGCCGGATCATGCCGGCCGTGCCGGCCGTGCCAACGATGATGACGGGGATCCAGAGATGGGCGAGGATCGACTTCGCCTTTTCCCAGCTCATCGGTGCGTTGAGATATTGCTGGTCCATCAGATGGCCGATCGACAGCCCGAACCAGACATTGGCGAAATACATCAGGATCAGCGCCAGCATGAAGTTCGGAATGGCGATGCCGAGCAGGCCGAGAAAGGTCAGCCCGTAATCGCCCCAGCTATACTGATGCGTCGCCGAATAGATGCCGATCGGAAAGGCGATCAGCCAGGTGAGCAGGATCGTCGTGAAGGAGACGAGGATCGTCAGCCACAACCGTTCGCCGACCACGTCCGAGACCGGCAGCTGGTATTCGAAGGAATAGCCGAAATCGCCGTGCAGCATGCCGCCGACCCAGTAGAAATAGCGCACGATCTCCGGCTTGTCGAAGCCGTATTGCTGGCGCATCTCCTCGATTTCCTGGAGGTTGGCGGCCTCGCCGGAGGCGCGCAGCTCGGCGATCTGGCTCTCGAAGAAGTCGCCGGGCGGCAGCTCGATGATGGTGAAAACAAGCGCCGAAATGACGAAGAGCGTCGGCACCATGGCGGCGATGCGCCAGAGAATGTATCTGAGCACGCCTCAGGCCTCCTTGTACCAGAAAACATCCGGCATGTAGACGCCGAGATAGGAGGTGGGATCGAAGCCGTAGAGCGCTTTCTCCGGCAGGTTCTGCAGCTTGGCGGCGCGCAGGATCGGCTGCAGCGTGCTGTTGATGAGGCCGATTGAGAAGACCTGCTGCGTATAGAGCGACAGCATTCTGTGCCAGATCGCCTGGCGCTCCTCGAATTTTGCCGTCGAGCCCCATTGGCCGAGCAGGTCCACCAGCTCTGCCGCCTCCGGCAGGTCGGGAGCGACACCTTCCTGGCCGGCGGAGAGATAATGCATGCCCCAGAGCGGCCATTGCAGCTGATCATCGAGCGTCGGCGCAAGACCGGACGGCGACATGTCGGCCGTCGGCACGCCATTGTCGAGGCCGTACCAGATCGACATCATGATCGTGCCGCTCATGGCGCGGTTGCGGAAGACGTCCCGCTGCGAGGTGCGGGTATAAAGCGCAAGGCCGATATCGGCCCAGTGATCGTGCACCAGTTCCAGCACGTCGGTGTCGAGATTGCTTTCGCCGGCGGTCTCGACGGTGATCTCGGCGCGTCGCCCGTCCGGCAGCAGCCGGATGCCGTCGTCGCCGCGGCGGGTCAGGCCGAGCTCGTCGAGCAGGCGGTTGGCCTCGTCGGGATCGAACTTGACGAAGGCGTCGGCATATTCCTGCTTGAAGAGCGGACTGTCGGGCAGCACGGTATCGGCGCTCGGCGTGCCCAATCCATAGAAGGCGACCATATTGATCTCGTGCCGGTTGATCGCCAGCGACAGCGCCCGGCGCAGGCGCACGTCGCGGAAAAGGCCGCGCCACACCTCGTCGGCGCAGTTGAGATTCGGCAAGAGCGTGATGCGCGAGCCGCGCGCGACCTTCCAGAGATTGACCTTCACCGGAAAGCGCTTCTCCGCCTCCTTCAGGAAGGTGTAGTCGTTGAAGTCGATGCCGGTTGCCTGCAGGTCGGCCTCGCCCGCGCCGGCCTTGGCGGCGATGATCGACGAGGAAGAGACGTTGAGGATAAAACGATCGAGATAGGGAAGCTGCCTGCCGTTTTCGTCGACGCGATGGAAGAACGGGTTGCGCTCGAAGACGAACTGCTCGGCCGGCAGCGCCGTCGTGTTGCGCCAGGGATCGAGCGTCGGCAGGTTGGGATTTTCCGGACGATAGGAGCGCGCCATCTTGATGTGCAGGTCCTGCCATTTCTTGACGCGGAAGGTCTGCATCATCTGTTCCATCTTCGCCTGGTCCGGCTGGAACTTCTTGTGGAACTGCTTCAGGTAATGCGCCGGCCCGAAGATGACGAGCGGCTGCGGGCCGGCCAAGCTCGGCAGGAACATCGGGTTGGGTTTATCCCAAGTATAGCGAACGGTCAGCGGATCGAGCATCTCGAAGCGCGGCAGGCTGCCGTGTGGGCGAAGCTCGAGTGCGCCGCCGCCCGGCGTCAGCTTGTCATTGAGGATGACGTCTTCCCACCAGTAGCGGAAATCATCGGCGGTGAACGGCGCCCCGTCCGACCATTTATGGCCCTCGCGCAGCGTGAAGGTGAAGACCGTGTCTTCCTCGGAACGGAAATCGGCCAGAATGTCGGGCCGGAACTGCAGGTGCTTGTCGTAGCCGATCAGGCGGGCATAGCCGTAGATCGTCATGAAGCGGATATCGCGCTGGCTGCCGATGATGGTGCGCACCGTGCCGCCATAGGCGCCGGGTTCGAGCCCCATCTCCTTCAAGTTGACGATGCGCGGGCGGGCGGGAATGCGTTCGGCCATACCAGGCAGGCTGCCTGATGCCAGCCGCTCCTTCAGGAATTCCGGCTCGCCGACCTGTTCGGCCCGCAGCACCGCCGGCGCGATCGCAGCACCGACGAGGCCGCCGAGAAAGGTGCGACGCGTCACCATCAGCGCAACTCCCGGATATCAGCGCCCTTGCGGGCGCGCACCAGATGGCCGTCGCCGAGATCGGCATAGGCAAGCTCGGAGGCGTCGTCATGCTCGGCGGTGAAGGTCTTGCCCCAGTTCTGCTTGTCGGCGGCGCCGTTTTCCCGAAGCGCCTTGAAATCGAGCGGCCGGTCGAGATCGGGGAAGGGGACGGCGGCGAGCAGTGATTTCGTATAGGGGTGCACCGGATCGCGCAGAATGATCTCGCGCGGAGCGATCTCGACGATGCGGCCCTTGCACATGACAGCGATACGGTCGGCCATGTAATCGACGACGGCGAGATTGTGCGAGATGAAGAGATAGGTCAGGCCCAGCTCCTTCTGCAGATCCTTCAAGAGGTTGAGGATCTGCGCCTGCACCGAGACGTCGAGGGCCGACACCGGCTCGTCGAGGATGACGAGCTTCGGCCCGAGCGCCAGGGCGCGGGCAATGCCGATGCGCTGGCGCTGGCCGCCGGAGAAGCTGTGCGGGTAACGGCTGAGGTAACGCTTGTCGAGGCCGATCGCGCCCATCAGTCCCTCGACCTTGCGCTTGCGCTCGGCGCTGTCGCCGCGGTCGTGGATCTCGAGCGGCTCGCTCAGGATGTTGCGCACCGTCATGCGCGGCGAGAGCGAGGAGACCGGGTCCTGGAACACCATTTGGATCTTGGTGCGCAGCTCCTGCAGCTCGGCGCCCTTGACGGCCAGCACGTCGATGACCTCTTTGCCGTCGTTGAACACCACCGAGCCGCCATCAGGGGTGACGGCGCGCATGAGGATCTTGCTGAGTGTCGTCTTGCCGCAGCCGGATTCGCCCACCAGGCCGAGACATTCGCCGCGGCGGATGTCGAAGCTGACGTCGTCGACCGCATGCACGACGGCGGCTTCGTGCTTGCCGAACAGGCTGCGCCTGCGCGTCCTGTAGGTCTTCGACAGATTGGCGACGGAAAGCAGCGTGCCCGGCGTTTCAGCCTGCAGCGGCTTCTTCTTGCCGACCAGCGTCTCGAGATTGACCGGCACGTCGCGCAGCGCCTTCAGCCGTTCGCCGGGTTTCATGTCGAAATGCGGAACGGCCGCCATCAGCGCCTTGAGATAGGGATGCTGCGGATTGCGGAAGATCGCCTCGACCGGTCCCGCTTCCATGATCTCGCCGTGATAGATGACGACCACCTCGTCGGCCATGTTGGCGACGATGCCGAGATCGTGGGTGATCAGCAGCATCGCCATGCCGAGCTTGGCCTGCAGGTCGCGCAGCAGTTCGAGGATCTGCGCCTGGATCGTCACGTCGAGCGCCGTCGTCGGCTCGTCGGCGATCAGGAGAGCCGGCTTGCAGATCAGCGCCATGGCGATCATCGCGCGCTGGCGCATGCCGCCCGACAGTTCGAATGGATACATGTCGTAGGTGCGGTGCGGATTGGAGAAGCCGACGAGGCCGAGCATTTCCTCGGTCCTTTGGCGTGCTTCCTGCTTGTCGACGTCGGTATGGATCAACAGCACTTCGCTGATCTGGTTGCCGACGGTATGCAGCGGCGACAGCGAGGTCATCGGCTCCTGGAAAATCGTCGCCATGCGCTTGCCGCGCAGATCACGCATCTCTTCACTGTCGCGCGGCAGCGACAGGATATCGGTCGTGCTGCCGTCGAGCGGATCGGTGAAGAGGATACTGCCTGACGCATTGGCCGGGTTGGGCAGGATGCCCATCACCGACTGGCTGATCACCGATTTACCGGAACCGGACTCACCGACGAGGGCGGTAACCTTACCCGGAAGAATGCGGAGATTGGCTTCCTTTACGACACGCAGGCGGTCGCCGAAAACGGAGAAGGAGACGTCGAGATTCTCGATACGCAACAGATCGGCAGCGGACGCCATACCAATGAAATTCCCCAGTCTTCTATGTTCCCGTTAAGGCAACACTATCGTACCGCAAACGGGGTGTCTAGCTGATGACAAGCAAGGGGAAATTGCCGCGGTTCACCATCTCTGTAACGCGCAGTTCTGGCGGCCGCAACCTGGCGTTTTACTGAATGAACTTCTCCATGCTTGTGCGCTTGACCTGTTTCTTGGCGTCGCGGTGCAGGAGAATGACCTGTTCGGCTTCGGAAAGTCCGTTCTGCACGGCTTCGCGGAAATGTTCGTCGACATGGATATCCGGGGCCGGGGCGCGTGGCTGCAGTACCGTCACCTTCTGGCGGATGCCGCGCAGCTTCTCCTCGCCGAGGGTTGTCCATTCGCCGCCGCAATAACCGGCGAAGGCCTGGCTGGCGACGACCTCCCGGCCGTATTTTTTGGTCAGGATCTGCAAACGCTGCACCTCGTTGACCGCCGATCCGAAGGCGGAGAAGGTCAGCCGGTCCTTGAGGCCGACATTGCCGAACATGACGTTGCCGACATGCATGCCGATGCCGTAGCCGATCCTGGATAGACCCTTCTCCTCGCGCTCCCGATTGAGCTCGGCCACCCGCGCCTGCGCCTGGTGGACGGCCGAAAGTGCTGCCTCGCAGGCGATTTTCGATGGGTCCTTGTGACGCCCGCAGGGATAGACGGCGAGAAAGCCGTCGCCGAGGAAGCTCAGAATCTCGCCGCCATTGCGGTTGAAGGGAGCGGCGATCGCGTCGAAGAACTGGTTCAGCGTATCGATATAGGCCTGGCGGCCTTCCTTTTCGGCATACATGGTGGATTCGCGCATGTCGCCCATGACCAGCGCCGCCCGGATCGTTTCGCCGTCGCCGCGGCGAATCTGGCCATTCAGCACCCGTTTGCCGGCGTCGCCGCCGAGATAGGTGGTCAGCATGTTGTTGGCGAGCTTGCCGAGCACCGCCATCTTGGCGGCCACCGCCAGATGGTTCTGCATCCGGAGCAGCGCGTCGATCATGTCGTCGGTAAAACCGTTATGATGGTCAGTCGACCAGGAGCCCATCATGCCCTGCACCGAATCGTCGCCGAAGGGCTGCACGAAGGCGAGGTAATCGGTCATCCTGTCCTTGCGCAGATCCTCGAAGATCGGGAATTCGGCCGGGCCTTCCTGCATCAACCGCCGCCGAATATGCTGCAGGTTGTTGTCGAGCAGGTAATAATAGGGGCTCTGCAGGAAGCGGTCCGGCTTCTGCCCGGCCGGCATGCGGAGGCCCTCGATAGTGACGCCGCTGGCCCGCCGCCAGGTGAAGCTCAAGGCATCGTAGAGCGGATGCAGCATCGAAAAGGTCAGGTGCACGCGGGCGATCGGAAGGCCGGCGGAAGCAAGTCTTTCGCAGAAGCCGCGCACGATGTTTTCGAGGTCGTCACCTGCCAGCGAGGAATGTGTCAGCCATTCGGCGACCCGGTCCAACAGGATGGAGGACACGCTGGATTCGATCGTGCTCATTCTCGGTATGATCCTCATAAGGCACGCCATCCCCAAGAGCCAAAAGTCCCCCGGCCGACGCATTTTCATGCGCAGGTCACAAGGAAATCAGGATGTACGAGCGGTAATATTTGTCAACGATCTGCCGAAAGCCCGGCAGCAGCGCCCTCAGTTCCCCGGAACGCGGATCGGAGGGGAAGTCCTTTCTCGATGGTTCAATATCAAACTCACATAGGGGTGCTGCAGATGCGAAACAATGGGACCCGGATTCTTTTGTGCGCTCAGGTTGCGGCAAAGGCCGCCGCCGGGGCATTTCGGCCACACCCCGGAGAGGTGGTGCTCTGGGATATCGGCGAGACCAGCCCTCGTGCGCTCTGAGGGCACGGCGTAAACAGGGGTGGCACCGTGGCGAGAAGAAGCTCCGGGTTTAATTCCCCGCCATGATGCATTAGATCAGCTTTCTAAATTCCCATTCGAAAGATCCCGCCTTGGCCACCTCCACCTTCGACACGCTCCTGCAGAAGATCGAAAGCCGCGCGGCGCGTGCCGGCATTATCGGGCTCGGTTATGTCGGCCTGCCGCTGGCGATCGCCGTCGCGCACAGCGGTTTTGCGGTCACCGGCTTCGACATCGATCCCTCAAAGATGGTGGCGCTCGATGCCCGCCGCTCCTATATCGACGCCGTCAGCAACGAGGCGCTTGCCGCCGAGATCGATGCGAACCGATTCCAGGCGACGACGGATTTCGCCGGCCTTGGTGAATGTGATGTCATCATCATCTGCGTGCCGACGCCGCTCACCAAGCATCGCGACCCCGATCTTTCCTTCGTCGAGGCGACCTCGCGCTCGATCGCTGAGCATTTGCGCCCCGGCCAGCTCGTCGCGCTGGAATCCACCACCTATCCCGGCACGACCGACGATATCGTCAAGGTCATCCTCGAAGGCACCGGCTTGAAGTCCGGCGCGGATTTCTTCGTCGGCTTCTCGCCGGAGCGCGAGGACCCCGGCAACCAGCATTACCACACCGCGACTATCCCGAAGGTTGTCGCCGGCGACGGGCCGGAGGCGCTGGCTCTGATGAAGGCCTTCTATGGCGCGGCGGTGTCGACCGTCGTTCCGGTTTCCTCGAATGCGACGGCCGAGGCCGTCAAGCTCACCGAAAACATCTTCCGTTCGGTCAACATCGCCCTAGTCAACGAGCTGAAGACGGTCTATGCGGCGATGGGCATCGACGTCTGGGAAGTGATCGACGCGGCCAAGACCAAGCCGTTCGGCTACATGCCCTTCTATCCTGGCCCCGGCCTCGGCGGCCATTGCATCCCGATCGATCCCTTCTACCTCACCTGGAAATCGCGTGAATATGAGCTTCCGACCCGATTCATCGAGCTTGCCGGCGAGATCAATTCGGCGATGCCGCGCTATGTCGTCGGCAAACTGGCCGAAGCGCTCGACATCCGCGCCGGCAAGGCGCTGAGCCGCAGCCGCGTGCTGGTGCTGGGGCTCGCCTACAAGAAGAACGTCGCCGATATAAGAGAGAGCCCGTCGCTGCGGCTGATCGAGATCATCGAGGAGCGCGGCGGCAGCGCCGATTACCACGATCCCTTCGTCGCCGAGATCCCGCCGACGCGCGAACATCAAGCGCTGAAGGGGCGCCAATCGGTGGCACTGACGGCGCAGGCCGTTGCCGGCTATGATGTCGTGCTGGTCGCGACCGATCATGACGGGGTGGATTATGCGGCGCTCGCCGAAAGTGCGGCGTTGATCATCGACACGCGCAACGTCTTCGACCGGCTCGGCCTTTCCGCCGATCACGTCGTCAAGGCGTAACGGAAACGGCCGAAAGCGACTTGCCGGTCATCCGGCTGGCGGCCACCGCATAACCGCCGGCGGCGCCATCGATGAAATGCATGTGGTCGCGCGAGATCGGCGTCGGCACAAAGCAGGTCATCAGCGCCGAGGACTGGCGATGCAGGCCGTAGCGGGCGATGCCTCTCGCCCGCGCGTCTTCCAGCAGCGTCTCGATCCGTTTCAAGCGCGCGGCGTCGACATCGACTGTCATCTTCAGCCCGTCGTCGAACTTGCGGAAATCGGAATTGCCGGCGACGTCGCCCTTGTAGCGGCGGGCATCGAAGCGGCCGAGCGGAATGCCGAGTTTGTAGCAGAGAACGGTGATCGCGAGCTGCAGGAAGATGATCAGCTTCTGCCGCAGACGTTTGCCGGCCGGCGCGGTGGCCTTGGCCTCGCGATTGATACCTTTCAGCGAGAAGGCGAATTTCGGGCCGTCGGCCGGCACCGGATGGCTGCCGCGGCTCTGCTCGGCGGTGATGGCGACGATGCCGTTGACGAGATCGCGGAACTCTTCGCCCGGCCGGCCTTCGCCGGGCACGGCGATGATCGAGACGATCTCGCCATTCTCGGCCTCGATCGGGCTCCATCGGCAGGAAAGGCCGGTGAGATCCGGCCGCGTTCCGGGGGCGGCGCGGCCGACGCCGTAGTGGCCAAGCTTCATCTGTCGTTCCGCCCAGCTCGTGCCGCCGCCCCAGAACATTGCGTAAGTGACATGCGGGCTTGCGGAATAGCGGGCGACACGGACGTCGAGGCCCTCTGCGCGGGTATCGGCGACCGGTACGATGGCGATGCGCAACATCAGGCCGAGATCCTCCTCGACCCAGACCTGCACGGCGGCCAGCGCATCCCGCGCCGCCTTCTCCAGCGAACCCGGAAGCGCAATCAGGGCGCCGTCACCACCGAAGACGAAGGGATAGTCGCCCTTGCCGACCGCATTCAGCACCGCCGAAATGACGCTGGCGCCGGCCATGTTGACGTCCTTGTAGCGGCCGCCGGCGATCGCCTGCGTCGAACCGACGATATCGGCAAGCGCCAGCACCCATCCCTCCGGCAGCGGCCGGTAATTGCCGGCATCGGTCACGCCCTCGAAGGCGCTGAAGCGCGGCACGTTCGCAAAGAATTCTTCGTCATTCACGATTGTCATGGCATCGACCTTAGCACAGACCCATATCGCTGCTGCAACGCCAATTCCCATTTACGGCAATCGACTTGGCAAGGTTTCATGTGTTAGCACGCGCTCACGATTTTCATCACGGATACGGATTTCGATGAGCCGCCTCGACAGCTTCATTCGCCGCTTGACGGCCCAGCGCGACATTCTGAACGCAATCACCGATCTGGTCGAGGACATCGAAGGCCCGGTGCTGGAGTTCGGCCTCGGCAACGGCCGCACCTATGACCACCTGCGCGAAAAATTCCCCGACCGCCGCATCATCGCCTTCGACTGGGAGGTCCGTTCCTATTCGGCCTCGACCCCGGAGCCGCAAGATATGGTGACCGGCAACATCCGCGATTCCGGTCAGGCCTTCCTCGGGATCGGCGCAGCCCTTGCCCACGCCGATATCGGCACCGGCCATGACGAGATCGACGCGGTGACGCTGACCTGGCTGCCGCAGCTGATGGCCGGCGTGCTCGCCCCGAACGGCATTGCGGTCAGCGGCTTGCCGCTGGAGCATTCGGAGCTTGCGGCGCTGCCGCTGCCGGAGGGAATCAAGGAAGGGCGTTACTTTCTGTATCGGCGGGTGTGAGGGGGAGAGTAGGCCCCGGCCCCACCCGCCTGTTGAAGGAGGAGAAAATGAAACGCATCGAGATGGAAGTGAGCGGCGGCTGCCAGTGCGGTGCCGTGCGCTACCACGCCACCGCCATGTTCGACAATTCGCATCTCTGTCATTGCCGCATGTGCCAGAAGGCCTCGGGCAACATCTTTGCCGCGCTGGTCGCCGCTCCCGATGATGCGCTCAGCTGGACACGCGGCAAGCCGAGCGTCTGGAAGAGTTCGGAGCTTGTCGAGCGCGGCTTCTGCGCCAATTGCGGCACCCCATTGTTCTTCCACCACCTGGAAAACGGTCGCACCAACCTGATGATCGGTTCGCTCGACAATCCGCACCCTTTCTCGCCGCATGCCAATACCTGCACCGAGAACATGGTGACATGGTTCGACACGATCACCGACATAGAAAATACCGGTGCAACCGAAAATAACGGCGCCGACTGGGCGGCGGCGATCAAGGAGAGCAGCAATCAGCACCCCGATCGCGATACAACCTCCTGGACGGTGAGGGGGGGCGTGACGGCTGATTTCTAGGAGCTTCCGCTCACGAGGCACAGGAATAAGCCGCAGCCGAGCGCGCCGTCAGTTTTGCCTCGAATTCAGCCGCGATTTCCTCCAGCGTCACGCTGCCCAGCCGCCTCAAAAGCAGCGCCTCCGCCTCCTTCATCGCGTCGGCCAGCGCGTTATTCACCGCCTGCTCGACCAGACATTTGGGCTGATCGTCGGCGGGGCCGATGGCAAAGACGTGCGGTTCGCCAAGCGCGTTGTAGACGTCGAGCAGGGTGATCTCGGACAAGGGTCGCACCAGCGTCCAGCCGCCGCCATGGCCCTTTTCCGAACGCACATAGCCCTGCTGGCGAAGCCCGGCCATCGTGCGGCGAACGACGACGGGATTGGTGTTCAGCATCTTTGCAATCATTTCGGAGGTCGCCGCATGCTGATGCCGATCCATGTGGATCAGCACGTGCAGCATGCGGGAAAGGCGGCTGTCGTTGCGCATGGTTCTGTCCTGTCGAGCGAGCGCGCCATTATCGCAGCCAGTTTGTAACAAGACAAGTGACATGAGTCTTGACCGCCAGGTTTCATGTAACTTATGATGATTCATGAACCAATATCGAAGGAGTCAGCGCATGTCCTACGAAGTCATCGTCATCGGCGGCAATTTTGCCGGCCTGTCGGCAGCCATGCAGCTCACCCGGGCGCGGCGGCGGGTTCTGCTCGTCGATGCCGGCGCGCCGCGAAACCGGTTTTCGCAAGCTTCGCACGGTTTTCTCGGCCAGGACGGCCAGGCGCCGGCGGCGATCATGGGTGAGGGGAAGAGGCAGCTTTCGCTTTATCCGAACATAACATTTCGCGACGGCAAGGTTACCCGCGCCCGGAAGGAGGGTGAGGAATTCGTCATCACCATCGAAGGCGGCGGTGAAGAACGCGCTGCCCGCCTCATTCTCGCGACCGGCGTCAGCGATACGCTGCCCGACATCCCCGGCCTTGGGGAGCGCTGGGGCCGCTCCGTGCTGCACTGCCCCTATTGCCACGGCTACGAGGTGAGCGGCGGCGAACTCGGCGTCCTTGCAAACCACCCGCATTCGGCCCATTCCGCCATGATGATCCCGGACTGGGGCGCGACCACCTTCTTCGCCCAGGCACTGTTCGAGCCCGATGAAGAGCAGCTGGCGCGGCTGACGAACCGCGGTGTACGCATCGAACGCAGCCCGATCGTGGAATTGCTCGGCGACAGTCCGAAACTCCAGGCGGTACGTCTCGCCGATGACCGCATCGTGCCGCTCGACGCCGTCTTCGTCGCGCCGAAGACCGCGATGGCGAGCCCGATCGCCGAACAGCTGGGCTGCGCCTTCGACGACGGCGCTTTCGGGCCGGTGATCCGCACCGGCGAAAACAAGGAGACCAGCGTCAAGGGCGTCTTCGCCGCCGGCGATGCGGCGAGCTCCATGCACAGCGGCACGCTCGCCTCCGCCTCGGGTGTTCTCGCCGGCGTGCATTGCCATCAGTCGCTGGTGATGCCGCCTGCCAGCTAGTGTTTGGCGGCGGTGCCCGCGGCAAGGGCGTTGAGGATCTGTCGTCGTTCCAACAAAGCGCGAGCGTGTCAGCAGAAAAATGGACCGCCCGCCTTGCGCCTCCGCGGGTAACGCCAGCCAAAGCTGCCCGTCAGCCACGCTCCCCAACCAGTTCCCATAGATCAACCTTCTCAGCCCGCCCCTTCACCTGCACCAGCCCCAACGGCCGAAACTGGAAGCGGTCGCCGACGGCATTGTGGACTGCGGCGCTCACCAGGATCGAGGTGCCGTAATCCTTGTTCAATCCTTCCAGCCGTGAGGCGACGTTGATCGTATCGCCCATGGCCGTGTATTGCTGGCGCGAGATTGCTCCGAAACTGCCGACGACGGCGGGACCTGTGTGGAGCCCGAACCGCGTGAAGAGTTCGGGGCGGTCATGAACTCTGTTTTCCCGATTGAGGTCGTCGATCGCGGCTTTCATCGAAAGCGCGCAGCGACAGCCGTGTTCGACATGCCCGCCATCTTGAACAGGGGCATTCCACATGACGAAAATGGAGTCGCCGAGATATTGCACGACCGTGCCCTCATGACGCTCGGCGATGGTGTTCAGCAGCTCGAAATAGGCCGACAGCGTATCGACCACGTCCTCGGGTGAATTCTGCTCCGATATGGTCGTGAAGTCCCTGATATCGGTGAAAAGCACGGTCACGTCCTGCCGCTTCGCCTTGACCACCGTTCGCCCGTCAGGGCTGACGATACGGCGAACCACTTCGCGCGGTACATAGAGGGCAAACTGGCCGATGGCGTGACGGCTTGCCGAGAGCGCGCTCGCCAATGTGTTGATTTCGGTTATCCAGGAGTGCGACGAGGCTTTCTCACCGACATCGAGATCACCGATCCTGCGCGCCTCGTCGGCGAGTCGGTAGAGAGAGCGGCTGACCATCCGCGAGAGAATGACCGATGCCGCGACACCCGCGAGCACTAAGGCGCCGGCAATCAGCAGATTGCGCACGAGCAGCCGGTGGGCATCGGCCACGAGGTCTTCCAACGGCACGACGATCGCAGCGCTGCTTCCCTGGAACAGACCGGATATGCTGACGGGAGCGATCTGCACGAGATAGCCTTCACCATCAAGATCGAACCGCGCCAATCCGCCGCCTGCGAAGGCGGGATCTCGCCGCAGCCTCGCAACCGTTTCCAGACTGGTATCGAAAGCGTTCGCCGTCATGGCGAAAGAGCCTGAGGTCCTCGACCAGATCGAGATGATCCTGCTCATGATGTCAGGGTCGGAGTGAGCAATGAGATTGTCGCTCCCGTCGATGACATAGGCTCGGGCATGCGGCGAAATTCCCTGCGCATCCAACAGGCGACCGATGGTCTGCAGGTGAACGTTGATGCCGACGACCACCCGCCCATCGTCCCTCGTCGGTGCCGCGATCGTCAGGGTCGGAACCTGGAGCGTTCCGGTCACATAGGGTCCGACCGAGACCGGAACTCCATCCTGGACCACCGCTTGATACCAGGGGCGTTGCCGCGGATCGAAAGATGCATTTTCGATCTTCCGCTCGCCGATGGGTCTCGCCTTGCTGTCGAGAAAGCGAAGCGTCGATATGACGCTCGCGCTTTGTCGCTCGGCGATCGTTCTGATCGCGAAAGCCGCATTGTCAGGCGCCGAGAGGGTCTGGCGGACATCCCTCCTTGCAGCTTTGATGACCTGCAGGTACGAGCCGTCGGGATAACCGGTATAGATGCTCGTTGCCTCGGGGACGTTTCGCAGAACTTCGAGAAAGAGTTCCTGTTTTGCCTCGATATCCTGAGGCGGCGGCGAAGCGAGCTGCGGCAGGGTCGCTGCCAGCGCGACCGCCTCGTAGCCTCCTTCCAGCGTGTTGCGGTATCCCTCGATCAGCCGCAGGCTCATCTCGCGCATCTGCTGCGCGCCGGCACTCACGGCAGCATTGCTTCCCTGCCTGAACGCCATCCAGATAATCGGCATCGACGTGCAAAGCAGCGATGCAACGATCAGGACCCCGAGATGTACTCTGAGCGGTTTGGACCAGCGCACGAGACTTCCCTCGAATGCGGAAACGTCTCAGCACACCTATCGCCCACGGGTCGTCTAACTGTGCATGAAGAGCGTCCCCAACGACGGTAGCTAACTGCTTTTTTCGGGCTTGCACAAGCCGGTCCCGCGCGCCCGGCTCCGGGCGTCAGTATGTTTTTGAGAAGTAAGCCTAAGGCAAAAACAGCACGTTGTACTGATCGAACTCTTCAGGCAGGTCCCGCACCTTCATCTCTTCCTCGCGGTCCTCGAAGAGCACGAGACAATCCTCGTAGAACCCTGACAGCATCGCTATGAAGGCCTTCGTTCCCTCGCGCCCGTAGAACAGCGGCGTGAATTCCATATGAAGCGGCACGCGGCGGGAAAGCAGCGGCTGCATCGAGCGGCAGGCGACCGGCTCGTAGCCTTCGATATCCATCCACACAAGGCCGATTGCGGCCGGATCGATCGAGAGGCCGGCGAGGATTTCGGAGACCGGCTTCACCGGCACGCTGATCTTCCGGTCGATCGGGCTCTGGCGGATGGCGCTGCTCTTGCCGTGATTGTTGAGGTTGAGAAAAAAGTCGATCTCGCCTGCGTGCTCGCCGGCGGCGCAGTTGACGAGCCGAACCTTCTCCTCCAGCCGGTTCTGGCGAATGTTGAGTTCAAGCAGCGGGAAATTGCGCGGATCGGGCTCGACACTGACGATGTTGGCGTAGGTGCCGCTCAAGGCGAAATAGACGGTCTGGGTGCCGATATTGCCGCCGATCTCGAGCAGCGTCGCATCCTTTCTGAGCAGGCCGCGCTCGCGCAGGATGACGATCAGCCGGTCGACGGCGTCGCGCTCGAAATGGCCCTTGCGGAAGACCTTGCGGCCGATATAGTCGGCGGGCGAGAAGGTCATCAGATGATCACCGGCATCGACCGTCATCGAGACGACGCGCGGGCCGATATTCTCGATCAGCAAGCGACGGCCGAGGCGAGTGTCGAAGAACCGCGAGGCGGTTCTATTGCGCGCCTTGCGTAGCCGGCGGCTCCAATATTTGGCGGTGAGCCAGGGCTTGCCGGGCATCAGACATTTCCTTCGAGCGGTTCTGCCGCTTTCTCTCTCGGAATGACATAAACTTTCAAGGGCAGGGCGCGGCCGCGCACGCTGATTTCACGGCTTTCGACGTCGGCAAGGTCGGCGCCGGCAAGCCGCGCCACCGGCTCGGAGAAGACGATCGCCGCGTCGAATTCCTTGGCCGCGCTTTCCAGCCGGCTCGCGACATTCACCGTATCGCCGATCGCCGTCATGCTGCGCACCCGGCCATAGCCCATCGTGCCGACGACGGCCGGCCCGGCGTGGATGCCGATGGCGATCCGCAGCGGCAGCGTCAGCTCTTCGGCCAGTTCGGCGGCGAGTTTCTCGATCCCCGCGACGATCGCCGCGGCGGCGTCGAGCGCCTGGCGGCATGCTTCTTCCGGCGCGGCGTTGAGGCCGAAGAGCGCCATGGCACCGTCGCCGATGAACTTGTCGAGCCGGCCGCCGGCCTGTTCCACCGCCTTGCCGATGATGGCGAAATAGCGGTTCAGCAGGAAGACGACGTCGAAGGGCAGGCGCGTTTCCGTCAGCGTGGTGAAATGACGGATATCGACGAAGAGCACGACGATCTCACGCTCACGGCCGGGGCTCGTCTCCTGGCTGTTGGCAGGCAGAGCCGCCTCCTCCGCCGGAACCAGGAGAGGCGCGACCGCGATCTCGGCATTCGGTCGAAGCTGGCAGGCCAGCCGCACGTCAGGGCCGGCATTGATGCGTTTCAGTGTCGTCTGCTCCAGCTTGTCGGGCGGCGGCAGCTTCTGGTAATCGCCGAGGATCTGCACCCGGCAGGTTGAGCACTGGCCCTTGCCGCCGCACACCGAATAATGCGGCAGGCCGCCGAGGCGGCTCGCCTCCAGCACGGTGAAGCCCCGCGGCACGCGGATCACTTCGCCACCCGGATAATGCACCGCGACCTGATCGAGACGCTCCTTCAGCCTGCGCTGGGTGCGGGCGGCAACGACGATGATCAGCGAGGTCGAGAAGGCGCCATAGAGCCCGGCGCGAACCATGGCGATCTGACTGCGAATCTCAGGATCGGAGACATAGTGAGAGTTCACGGTCGTCGCGTAAGGCTCGATCGCGGTCAGTTGGTAGGCGGGGTCGGCGAGGGTGCGGCCCATTTCGACAAAACCGAGCAGCGACAGCACCGGCACAAGGATCGCCAGCGCCAGCAGCAGCGGTGCGAAATCGCCGTACCAAGGGCGGTAACGCAGCCAGTAATGGATGCCGATGCAGCCATGGATCCACACCGCGAGAAGGCCGAATGCCTGGCGCACCCCCGTCGCCGGCGTCCGCAGCCACAACATGCCGACGATCGTCTCGTAATTGTCGATATAGCCGTAGAGTTCATGCGCGATGCGGGTGCCGATGACGTGATCGATGAGAAGCAGCGGGATCAGCAAGCCGAGCACCATCTGAGCTGCTTCTCCCTTGGGCATGACCAGGCTGCGCCTGATGTAGATGGCGCGCAGCACCAGGGCCATATGGACGAAGACGGATCCATAGAACAGAACGGTGCCGACGGGATTGCGCCAGACAGCCAGGAAAAGATGGCGGGCCTTATCGGCTGCGGCGATCGAGACGAGTCCGAGCGCATGGTTCGACAAATGCAAGAGAACGAAGACAAAGATAACCAGCCCGGAACCGAGCCTTGCCCTTCTGATCGAGCGTTCCGAAAAAATCCCTGTGACCGAGGCCGTCGTCATTCATTCCCGTTCTTGTCGATGCAATCGCAGGCCCATAGAGATGGGGAAGGAGGCGGAATTGCTTCCATTGCGATCACATTGCATATGCTTATGCGCAAGTTTTCGGGAAGGCAGCAATAAGGGATTTTTTCGCCTCCGGGCACGATGCCGCGCACCATGGGAAGGTTCAAGGCGACCGCATGCTGCATGTGCCTGATCTGGTTATGAATTCGAATGATCTATGATGCCTGTGAATACCGATTGGAAACAGTGTGTCTATGTGAGGGATCGCATGCGGGTCGCCTTCTATGCGCCGATAAAATCACCGAACCACCCGGTGCCCTCGGGCGACCGGCTGATGGCGCGGCTGCTGATCCGGGCATTGCAGCTTGCCGGGCATCAGGTCGAGGTCGTCTCCGAATTCCGTACCCATGCTGCGACGCCCGAGGCGGCGGCAGCGCTCGAACCCGCGATCTCAGCCGAATTGGCGCGGCTGCGGGCGAAATGGCAAGAAGAGCCTCGGCCGGATCTCTGGTTCTGCTACCACCCCTACTACAAATCCCCCGATCCCTTCGGGCCGGCGATTTCGGCCGAATTCGCCATTCCCTATGTCACCGCCGAAGCTTCTTATGCGGCAAAACGCGATAAGACCGATTGGGCGGCCCGGCAGAAGCGCGTGGGCGAGGCGGTCATGCAGGCGGCGGTCAATATCGGCTTCACCGAGCGCGACCGGGCCGGGCTCCGCTCCGCCTTTCCGCAGGCGCGGCTTGCGGCTCTCAAGCCGTTCATCGATCCGGCGCTGTTCGAGGCGGTGCGCCCGGCGCCCGATCGCAGCCGGCTGATGACGGTCGCGATGATGCGGGCCGGCGACAAGATGGAAAGCTTCGCGATGCTCGCGAAAGCATTGCGGCTGATCGGAGACCGGCCATGGACGCTTTCGGTCATCGGCGATGGGCCGATGCGCCAGGAGGTGGAGGCGCTGTTCGCCGGCCTTTCCGGCCGCATCGAATGGCTGGGCGAGCAAGGTGAGGCTGAGATCGCCGGCCTGCTCGCGCGTGGCGGCATCTATGTCTGGCCCGGCTGCGGCGAGGCCTATGGCCTTGCCTATCTCGAAGCCCAGGCCGCCGGCCTGCCTGTCGTGGCGCAGCAGACGGCGGGCGTGCCCGCCGTGGTCGAGGCCGGCGTCACCGGCCTGCTGACGCCGGAGGGCGATGTCGCCGCCTATGCCGCGGCTGTCGCGGCCCTGCTCGGCGACGGGCGGAAACGCGACGCGATGGGGCAGGCAGCGCGGCGCTTCGTGCTCGGGGAGCGCTCGCTCGCGATGGCTGCCGGCGCCCTGGACGGGATTTTGCGCAAGGCGCAGGAACAGGAGTGAGATGATGAGCCGAGGGATGAGCTGGGAACCGCTGCGCCGGGAGCTCGACCGCTGGCGCGCCGCCGGCCGCGTGGCGCGGTTCTGGCTGCGCGACGACGATGCCGTCGAGCCGACGCCGGATCTGGAGCGGCTGCTGTCACTGACCGGCGCGAACGGAATTCCGCTGACGCTTGCCGTCATTCCCGGCCGGACCGGCGAAGCATTGGCGGCGCGGCTGGCGGCAGAGGCGAGCGTCGCTGTCGCTGTGCATGGCTGGTGGCATACGAACCACGCCGGACCTGAGCGCAAGAAGCAGGAACTCGGCGGCGAACGCCCGCCCGAGGTGGTGCTCGGCGAGTTGCGTGAGGGACTACAGCGCCTGAAGCGGCTCCATCCGGCTCGCTTCCTGCCGGTGCTGGTGCCGCCGTGGAACCGGATCGACGCCGCGCTCATCCCGGCATTGCCCGACCTCGCCTTTGCGGCGCTTTCGGTTTACGGGCGGGCAAGAGAGGGCGGGCCGATCCCGCTTCTCAACACCCATGTCGACATTATCGACTGGCACGGCACGCGCGGCGGCCGCGACGAGGAGGAGCTGGTGGCCGAACTCGTCGCCGAACTCCGCGACCGGTTTGCCGGCAGCGACGAGCCGATCGGCGTGCTCACCCACCATCTCGTCCATGATGCGGCCGCCTGGGATTTCCTGTCGGCCTTGTTTGCGCTGACGGCCGATCATCCTGCCGTCTCCTGGTCGTCGCCGGGCGCACTTCTCAGCTTAGCGCGAAGGAGCGATCAGCCGGCGTGAACGCGCCCGAGGAAGTCCCGCATGAGTTCAGCGACCTCTTCGAGATGCGTCTCGAGCAGCCAATGCCCGCCATCGAGCAGATGCAGTTCGGCATCCGGCAGATCGCGGAGGTAGGCGCGTGCCGACTCTTCCGGCATATAGTGGTCGTTCGGTCCCCAGACGATCAGGGTCGGCGGCCTGTTTTGCCGGAGATATTTCCGGTGCTCGGGAAACCAGGCGCGGTTCTCCTTCAATCCGGCGATCAGGTCGATGGCGATTTCCGTGCGCCGCGGCGTGACCAGCGACCAGTGCAGCCTCCAGAGATCCGGCGGGATCGTTTCGGCCAGAGGCGGCGGCAGGTCGTTGAGGAATTCCTCCCGGAAGGTCTCCTCGCTGATTGCTTCCGCCAGCGCCTTCCTCATCTCCGCGCGCGGTAGCGCCCAGGTCGCCTCGATATCTGCATATTTCGGGCCAAGCGCATCCTCATAGGGAATATCGCCATTCTGGATCATCAGCGCCACGATGCGGCCAGGGTTTCTGATTGCCAGCCGCGCTCCGATCGGCGAGCCGAAATCGTGGAGATAGAGGGCGAAGCGGTCGACACTGAGCGCGTCGATGAAAGCCTCCAGCCAGGCGGCATAGCCGTCGAAGCTGTAGTCGAAATCGTCGGGCGTGTCGCTATAGCCCGCGCCGGGGAAATCCGGGGCTATCAGGCGCCAGCGGTCGGCAAGGCGCGGCATGAGATTGCGAAATTCGTAAGAAGAGCAGGGATAGCCGTGTGGCAGAAACAGGACCGGTGCGTCCGGCGGGCCGGCCTCGCGGTAAAAGGTCTCGATGCCTGAGATCGTAACGAACCTATGCCGGACGAGCGTGGCGAGGCTCACGTTCGGTCCTCCTCATACTGCTCGGCGCCCTCCACGGGTCGCAGCCACGTTTCGCGGCGTTTGATCCACAGTTCATAGCGCGGCACCAGCGGCGTCGGCGCCTGCGAGAGGATGCCGAGCTTGATCTCCGCCTCCTGGTCATCGGCGGAAAACAGCCGCGAACCGCAGCCGGTGCAGAAGCGCCGGCCGTGAAATTCGCCCGTTTCTCCGGAATGTTCGAACCGCCCGGCGGGCCAGATTCCATAAAAAGTAAAGGCCGAACCGCTTTCCTTTCGGCAGTCGGTGCAATGACAGATGCCGACACGCAGCGGTTCGCCTCGCACAGAAAGCTGCACCTGCCCGCAAAGGCATTGTCCGGAGAGCACGGTCATGGCTGATACCCCGTTTCATCGATCTTGCGCTGCCGGGGAAACGGTCGGACCCGGCATCTGTTCCGTCAGCAAGGCGCGAACGGACGTCGTCTTGCGCGCCCGCAGGAGACTCGGTGTCCTAGATCACCACGGTCTGGTTGTCGCGCGCGGCGAAGGCGCCGGGGAAGGCGGCCTCAGCCTGCGCTTCCATCTCGGCCAGCTGTTCGTCCGTGCGGGAGGGCGCATGGTGGAACAGGGCGAAGCGCTTGGCGCCGGCCATTTTGGCGAGCTCGGTGCCGTGCTGCCAGGTCGAATGACCGAAGCCCTTGAAGCGCTGCATCTCATCTTCATTGTAGGTGCAATCGTAGACGACGAGATCGGCGCCCTGCATCATCTCCAGCGAGACCGGATCATAGCTGCCTGGAATATGCTCGATATCGTAGATGAGAGCGATCGAACGGCCTTGCCATTCGATGCGGTAGCCGATGGCGCCGCCTGGATGGTTCAGCGTGAAAGTCCTGATCTCGATGCCCTCGTGCGGGGTCAGAACCTGGCCGGGATGGAAATCGCGGAAGTTCATCGTCGCCTGACAGATATCTGTCTTGACCGGAAACCAGGGCGGGCTGATGAACTGCTCGACCATTTCCCGCGTGCTCATCTTGCCGTCGAGATGGCCGGACCAGATGTTGACGTTGATCGAGGGATAATAGATCGCCTTGAAGAAGGGCAGGCCGATGATGTGGTCGTAATGGCAGTGGCTGAAGAACAGATCCACGTCGCTGACGCCGTCGGCGAGCAGCGACAGTCCCGCCTCGCGCAGGCCCGAACCTGCGTCGAAAAGCAACCGATGTTTTCCGCAACGAATCTCGATGCAGGAAGTGTTACCGCCGTAGCGATCGAACTCGGGGCCCGATACGGGAATACTGCCGCGGACGCCCCAAAATTTTATCTGAAACAGTTCTGTCGTCATCGTTTTTCAAACCGGCCTTCCCGCATCGCCATCGTAATCATAGTTTATCCCGATGCGAAGCAGCAGAATTCCACGAGTTTGCCTGCGCCCCCTTTCGTTCTCCTAACCGCTAGCGGAAGAAGAAGTATATTCTCCTAAGCAATCGGCTTTCGCTTCGGAAAGCAACCCGGTATGGTTGGTTTTCGGTAAATGGGCTGCTCGGGCGGGGCGTTTTCCGCAAGTCATGCCTATTAGATGGTTGCGCGCGATCGAAAATGCAAATCGCCGCGCTCGCGCTGGAGCCCCTGACGAACGGGCTTGCCACAGCGCTGGCCGCGGCTGCGATCTCAGGCCGTCCCAAGCCGCTTGATATTTCCGATCAGCTCTCCGGCAAGCCGCAGGCTGGCGGCGGTTGCCATGGTCATCTGCGGCAGCAGCAGCCATTCCAGCGTCCAGGCCGCTCCGGAGCGTTCCTGTTCATGGACAAGCGACTGATGGATGCCGGAGAGCGCCGTGGCGTTGAAGCGGGCGAGCGAGACCAGGACTTCGGCGGCAACCGGATTCTGCTTGTGCGCCATGGCCGACGAGGCGCCGCCGCCTGAGATTTCGATCTCGCCGCCCATCTCGGCAAGCAGCGCGATATCCTGTCCCATCTTGCCGAGGCTGCCCGAAATCGAAGCGAACAGGCCGGCGATATCGGCGATCGGCAGGCGCGCGCTTTGCCATTGCCTGATATCGGTGAGGCCGAGCTCCTGGGCGAGCGAAGCGCGGATTGCGGTGGCCTGTGGCCCGAGCTTGTCGAGCGTGCCGGCAGCACCGCCGAACTGGACGGGAAAACTCTGCTCGGTCAGGCGGTCGCGATAGGTCGCGAGCGGCGGGCGCCAGGCATCGAGACGGTCGCGGACGCTGATGGCGATCGCCGCCTGCATGCGGGTATGCCCCATCAGGCGGTTGCGGCCGAACCGCCGGTCGAGCCCGTCGAGCGCTGCGAGGATCGAGGAAAGCCGGCCGGCAAACAGGAAGACCACCGCCTTCAGTCGGATCATCAGGCTGGTGTCGATGACGTCCTGGCTGGTGGCGCCGAGATGCAGGTTTTTGCCGGCTTCCTCGCCGACCTTGGCGCGCAGCTGCTTGACGAGGTCGGGGACGATGACGCCGTCCTTCGCCGTTGCCGCGCGAAGGCTGGTGAGGTCCGGAGAAAAACCGGCGCAGGCTTCGGCGATCTTCCTTGCGGCTTCGCCGGGAATGACACCGTGCGCGGCTTCCGCCCTGGCGAGCGCGGCTTCGAAGGAGAGCATGGCGCGGATATCGGCTTCGGCGGAAAAATAGGGCGCGATTTCGATATCGCCGAGAAGGCCGGAGAGGAAGGGATGGTCGAAGGGCGATGCGGTCATGGGGGTCTCTATTCGAGCATTTCAGACAAAGTGCAGGGGTGGGCGCCGACCCGACCCATCCTTCGACCCCCCCCGGAGAGAGGGCAGGGTGAGGGGGCTGCTTGCTAAGAGCTCTCCTTACAAATAGCCGTCGACCTTCAAATATCCAGAAACACGGTCTCCTTCGGCCCCTGCAGGTGGATGTCAAAACGGCAGGTCGCGCCGTCGCGGCCGGCGACCATGGTGGCGACGCGTTCGCGATGTTCGATACGGGCAAGCAGCGGGTCGCTGGCGTTGGCCTCCGTCTCCTCCGGAAAATACATCCGCGTATGCAGGCCGATATTGATGCCGCGGGCGACGATCCAGAAGGTGATGTGCGGCGCCTGTCTGCGGCCGTCCTTGAAGGGAACGCGGCCGGGCTTGATCGTCTCGAAGCTGTAGACGCCATCGTCGGCGCTGGTCGGGCAGCGGCCCCAGCCGGCGAAGTTCGGGTCGGCGGCGCCGCGCATTTCCGAGGGGCTGTTGTAGAGGCCGGCGCTGTCGGCCTGCCAGATCTCGACGACGGCATCGCGCACCAGCGCGCCCGCCCCGTCGAAGATGCGCCCGGTGACGGTGATGCGTTCGCCGAGCGTTTCGTCATTGAGCATCGCGGCGCCGAGATCGCTGTCGTAGACGCCTGTGATGTCGCAAAAATTCGGCGTGAGGCCGATATGGACATAGGGGCCGGCGGTCTGCGACGGGGTTTCCTTGAGATAGCCGAGCTGCTGCATGGTCAGTTGCCCTCCAGCCTGTTTTCGAACATCGTCGAGCGGCGGCCCCGCAGCACGATGTCGAATTTATAGGCGCGTGAATCCATCGGAATCGTATTGCCCCAGTCGAGCGGCGCGATCAGCTGCTCGATCGCCGCCTTGTCCGGGATCGTGCCGACGATCGGACATTTCCAGATCATCGGATCGCCCTCGAAATACATCTGTGTGATCAGGCGCTGTGCGAAGCCGTGGCCGAAGATCGAGAAGTGGATATGGGCGGGGCGCCAGTCGTTGACGCCGTTCGGCCAGGGATAGGCGCCCGGCCGCACTGTGCGGAAATGGTAGCGGCCTTCCTCGTCGGTGATGGCACGGCCGCAGCCGCCAAAATTCGGGTCGATTGCCGCCAGATAGGTTTCCTTCTTGTGGCGGTAGCGGCCGCCGGCATTGGCCTGCCAGAATTCGACCAGCGCGCCGGCCACTGGCTTGGCGCGTTCGTCGAGCACGCGGCCGTGGACGATGATGCGCTCGCCGATGGCGCTTTCGCCGGGCCGCGCATAGTTCAGGATCAGGTCGTTGTCGAGTTCGCCGATCAGCGAATGGCCGAAGACCGGCCCGGTCGTCTCGGAGATCGTGCCGTCGAGCGACAGCAGTGCCCGTTGGGGCGCGCGCAGCACCGAGGTTTTGTAGCCGGGGGTCAGGGCCGGCGCATGCCAGGCGCGGTCGCGGGCGAAGAAGGCGCCGGTCTCCGGCTTTTGGTTGGGTCGTTCGGACATCTCTCTCCCTCAGGCCGCCTTCTCGGCGTCCATCTCTGCAAAGGCCTGCTTGGCAATCTTGATCGCGTGGTTGGCGGCGGGGACGCCGGCATAGATCGCCACATGCAAGAGCGCCTCGCAGATATCCTCGCGGCTTGCTCCCGTATTGGCAGTAGCGCGCACATGCATGGCGACCTCGTCATCCTGGCCGAGTGCGGCGAGCAGTGCGATGGTGATGATCGAGCGCTCGCGCTTGGTCAGCGCCGGGCGCGACCAGACATGGCCCCAGGCGGCTTCGGTGATCAGCTCCTGGAAGGGACGGTCGAACTCGGTCGTTGCCGCTGCGGCGCGCTCGACATGGGCGTCGCCGAGCACGGCGCGACGGGTCGCCATGCCCTGTCGGTAACGCTCGGAGGAGGCGGTCTCGTTCATCGGTTGGTGTCTCCAGGTGGGATGCCAGGGGGGATGGATGTGAGGAAGGCGCGGATGATCGCCGTCAGCGCTTCCGGCTGCTCGACGCAGGGAATATGGGCGCAGTCGGCGATCACCTCGTAGCGGGCGCCGGGGATAAGCCGCGCCGTGGAGAGCACCAGATCGGGCGGGGTCGAGCCGTCCTGGTCGCCGACGATGCAGATTGTCGGCACAGCAATCGACTTGGCCGCTTCGGTGAAATCTGCGTCGCGGATCGCTTCGCAGGCGGCGAGGTAACCCTCGACCGGCTGGCGTGTCAGCATGTTGCAATAGCCGGAATAGGCGGTGTTCTCGGGCCGGCGGAAGGAGGGCGTGAACCAGCGCTCCATGACGGCGTCGACGATGCTGCCGATGCCATCTTTCTTGACGGCGGCAATGCGGGCGTTCCAGCTCTCAGCCGTGCCGATCTTGTGGGCGGTGTCGCAAAGAATAAGGGCGCCGACGAGATCCGGCCGGCGCTGCGTCAGCGACTGGGCGATGAGGCCGCCGACCGACAGGCCGCAGATGACCGCATTTTTCACTGACAGCAGGTCGAGCAGGCCGGCAAGATCGGTCGCATGGTCCTCGATCGACGAGGGGAGCTGGCCGACGTCGGAAAGGCCGTGGCCGCGTTTATCGTAAAGCACGATGGCGTGATCGCCGGCCAGTCGTACGACGACGTCGCGCCAGATGCGGAAATCCGTCCCGAGCGAATTGATGAAGACGATCACCGGTCGGTCGGCGGGCGCGCCGATAAGCTGATAGTGGATCGTCACGTCGTTTATGCGGGCGAATTGCACGTTACGTCCTCCTTGTTCAAGTCCGAGCACCCCACCTCCGTCATCCTCGGCTCAAGGCCGAGGATGACGGAGTGTCGGCTTGGCTTTCCCGTCAAACTCGCCACACCTCTTGGCGTCAAGACTGAATGGTTGATCCGGTTAAGTAAAATGATATTTTAAGGCATTTCGATAACCTTGGAGTTAAGTGATCGATGGTCGACAGCCGCGTCAAGTTTCGCCATCTGCAGACCTTTGTCGAGGTGGCGCGGCAGAAGAGCGTCATGAAGGCGGCGGAGTTGCTGCATGTCAGCCAACCGGCGGTGACGAAGACGATCCGCGAGTTGGAACAGGTGCTCGGCGTCGACGTCTTCGAGCGCGACGGCCGCGGCATCAAGATCACTCGTTATGGCGAGGTTTTCCTGCGGCACGCCGGCGCGGCGCTGACGGCGCTGCGCCAGGGTCTCGATTCCGTCTCGCAGGAGCAGTTCGCTGACGCGCCACCGATCCGCATCGGCGCCCTGCCGACGGTCTCATCGCGCATCATGCCGCGGGCGATGGAACTCTTCCTCAAGGAGAAAACCTGGAGCCGGGTGAAGATCGTCACCGGCGAGAACGCCGCGCTGCTGGAAGAGCTTCGTGTCGGCGACCTCGACCTGGTCGTCGGGCGCCTCGCCGGCGCTGAAAAGATGGCGGGCTTCTCCTTCGAGCATCTTTATTCAGAACAGGTGGTGTTTGCCGTGCGCCGCGGCCATCCGCTGCTGAACGGCCGGCAATCGCTGTTTGCAGGTTTCGCCGACTATACGGTGCTGATGCCGACACGCGGTTCGATCATCCGGCCGGTTGTCGAAAATTTCCTGATCGCCAATGGCGTCTCCAGCCTGCCGGACCAGATCGAGACGGTGTCGGATTCCTTCGGCCGCGCCTTCCTCAGGTCAAGCGACGCGATCTGGATCATTTCGAACGGTGTGGTAGCAGGCGATGTCGCCGATGGACGGCTGGCGCTGCTGCCGATCGACACCGGCGAAACCAGGGGGCCGGTCGGGCTGACGACGCGCGCCGATGCCGTGCCGTCGGCGCCGCAATCGATCCTGATGCAGACAATCCGCGAGGCGGCGCGGGAGGTTTCCTGAAGCCCCCTCCAACGCTTGCTATTTGCCCAGATCTGGACTAAATCTAGTTCAAGACAGGAGTTTCCTATGCAGCAGGCAAGACGCAGAGAGCAAGAGCCGGAGCGGCTGGACACGGAGCGGTTTGCACCTGCCAATCGAAGGCGGCTGAGCCCGCCGGCGTTGCGAACCTTTTTGGCGATCGCCGATCTCTGGGGGCTCACCGAAGAGCAGCGTTTGCTCGTGCTCGGCTATCCCTCCCGCTCGACCTATCACAGCTGGGCAAAGCAGGCGCGTGAGCACGGCGCTTTTACCCTCGACGTCGATGCACTGACCAGGATCTCCGCCGTGTTCGGCATCCATCAGGCGCTTGGCGTGCTGTTTGCCGACGAACGCGCCGGTATCGCCTGGCTGCGCACGCCGCATCAGGCGCCGGTTTTCGGCGGCCATCCGCCGCTCGATATCGTCACAAGCGGAACTCAGGACGGGCTGATGACCGTGCGCCGGTTTCTGGACGGCGCGCGCGGCGGGCTCTACATGCCGCCCAATAGGCTCGACGAGGCCTTCACGCCTTACGAAGACGCGGACATCGTCTTCCGGTGAGCGATCGTTTTGCCGAGGCGCCGCATCCGTCCCATCGGCTGATCCCGTCGCAATTTCCGCCGATCGGTCTGTTCGATACGGTGACGAGGGCGGCGGATCTCGAAGCCGTGATGGAACTTGTGGGATGGACCAATGATCGGCTCGTGGCCGACCGCCTTCGGCGGCTTCCCGAAAACGAGTGGGTCTACGGCAGTCCGAACGCCAGTATCGTGATGGCGGCGTTCCTCCATGTCGCACCCGGCGGCATGCGCTTCAACGGGCCCGATCTCGGCGCCTGGTATGCCGCCGACAATCTGAAGACAGCCGCGGCTGAAGTCGGCCATCATCTCCGGCGCGAGGCTGTGGCGCGCGGGGCGGCGACGATGGCGCGCACCTATCGCAGCTACGCCGCCACCCTGATCGGCGACTATCTCGACATTCGCGGCGAACAGGCGCTGCGACCGGATGTCTATGACGGCACGAGCTATGCGGCGTCGCAGGTGCTCGGCGAAGACGTGCGCTCGAGCGGCGGTGCCGGCATCCTCTATGACAGTGTGCGGCTGAGAGGCGGGGTGAACGTCGCGGCGCACCGGCCGAGGAATATCCGCGATGTGCTGCAGGCAGATCATTTCGAAATCACCGTTTTCGCCGCCGACCGGCGCATCGATGTCAGGAAGCTGGCAGTCCGGCGGCGACCGACTGCCGCAAGGTAGACGTTAAACCGGCAGGCGCTCGGCCCATGCCTTTGCCGTCTTTGCCATCGTCGCGAGGTGATCGGCAGCGGAGAAACCGGAAATTTTCTTGCGCGGCTTCAGGTCGTGATCCCCGTCCTCGAGCCAGAGGACCTCGATCCTGTCGGAGAGGTCGTAGCCCGGCACTTCGTCCTTCGTGCCGAACTCGTCGCGTGTTCCCTGGCAGATCAGTGTGGGCGTCTTCAGGCCCAAGAGATGGCTGGTGCGCAGCTTGTCCGGCTGGCCGGGTGGATGGAAGGGATAGCCGAGGCAGAGCAGGCCGGCGATCCTTCCCCTGTCATAGAGACCGTCGGCGACCATGCTCGCAACCCGTCCGCCCATCGATCTGCCGGCGATGATGAGAGGACCGCCAGCGTCGAGCGCGGCAATCGCCGCCTCATATTCGGGGTTAAGGGTTTCGGCGCGCGGCGGCGGCTTGCGCCCTTCCGCAGTGCGGCGGGCGGCCATATAGGCGAATTCGAACCTGGCGACGCGAAAGCCGACGCCGGCAAGCGCGTCGGCCGCCGCTGTCATCGAAGCCGAATCCATCGGCGCGCCGGCGCCATGGGCAAGAAGGATGGTGAAGCGCGCATCCTGCGGCCCCTGCAGCAAAAACCTTTCAAGCATCGGCAATCCTCCATCCGCCGCCGGAACCGTGTCGGCAGCCCGGGCTTCTTCCCTGGAAAGGAGACAGACAATGTCGACGAATGATGAAAACGTAAAGCCCGAGCAGCGCCGTCCCAAGGACGTCAATGCCGTACCCGGCAAGCCGGAACCCGCCGACGCCGAATCGATGGCCCCGCCGGCCGTGCAACCGGCTGGGGAGGGCGATAAAAGCGAGCGGCCGGTGGTCAATCCGGTGACCGGCGCCGCCCTTTAGCGGCCGCTCGCTAAAGATGATGCAAAAACCCCTTGAAACGGCGAATGCAAGCGTCCATATAGCGGCTCTGCCTGAAAAATGGATGCGCCCGGTATCGACGTCGTCGAGCTGTTCGCTGTCCGACAGGATAAGGGCGCTCCCCGCAAGGGTCGAGCGCCCTTTTTGCTTTTCCGACGTCGCGTGGAATCACGGCTTGGGTTTGCATTGGTGGCGATAGCGAGCAACTCCCACCATAATCTATAGAGCACTTCGGAATCCCGAAATTGGCTGCGTCGTTGAAATCGTTCAATTTTATTCCACGGGCACATGGCTGAAAAGGCGTCGAATTTCGGAATCCCGAAGCGGGCGGATTTCGGGAGTCCGAAGTGGGATTTTTTTCGCGCCGGTGTTCTCGCTGAGCGAGGATTATCCCATCTCCCGCGTGCTCGCCGTCAGAAAATCGATGAAGGTACGGACCTTGGCCGAGAGATATTTGCGGCTCGGATAGACGGCGTAAAGCGTGCTGTTGAAACCGAGCATAATGGCCGGCAGCACGATCTCCAGGCGGCCTGCCTCGATATCCTGCTCAGCCATCCATGTCGGCAGGAAGGCGAGGCCCATGCCGCGCAGGGCCGCCAGGTGCATAATTGTCTCGTTGTCGCTCTGCATCACCGTGCGGAAGGTGATCTTGTGTGGTCCGTCCGGACCTTCCAGCGACATGCTTTCCCCAAAATTGACACCGGAGTAGCGAAGCAGTGCGTGGCCGTTGAGCTCGCCGACGTTTCGGGGCCGCCCGGTTCGCTCGAGGTAATCCGGCGAGGCCATGAGACGGAACTGCACGTTCGTCAGCGGGCGGGCGACGAGGCCCGGATCGAGCCGGTCCTGCGACGTTGCCCGCAGCGCCAGATCGAAACCTTCGTCAACCAGGTTGACCAGCCGGCCGCTGAGATCCAAGTCCAGGCAGACATCGGGGTAGCGCCGGTTATACGCTGTCAGCATGTCGGTAAAATAGTTGGTTGCCGCCCAAACCGGCGCACTCAGTTTCAGCATGCCGCGGGGAGCGACCGTCACATTCCCGATGGCGTCTTCCACCTCGTCCAGCCGTTCGAGCATCTCCCTGGTCTGGTTGAAGTAAAGCCGCCCTGTCTCCGTCAGGCTGACGTGCCGGCTGGTTCGGTTGAGCAGCCGCGTGCCCAGCCGGTTCTCGAGCTGCATCACATGCTTGCTCGCCATTGCCGGTGAAACGCCCAGGCGATCGGCAGCAGCGGTGAAGCTTTTCAGTTCGGCGACGGTGCAAAACACCCGCAGGCTCGTCAACGTATCCACTGATCATCAACACCCAGGAAATGGTTCTTCAATATCTGCCACGTTGATCAATAATGGAGAAAAAATCAAAATCTTCCTATCGAAGCGCTGCCCAATGCTCGCGACAATGATGCCCAAGGACAATTCCGGTGACAAATTCCAGACTCCCGACTTATTTCGTCAGCCATGGCGGTGGTCCCTGGCCCTACATGACAGGAGAATTCCGTCGCAACTTCGACGTGCTCGAACGGTCGCTGGTCGACATGCGCGCTGAACTCGGCGATGCGCCGAAGGCGATCCTCGTGGTCTCGGGGCACTGGGAAGAGGAAGGTTTTGTCATATCGTCGGGCGTCAAGCCGGGCATGGTCTACGACTATCACGGCTTTCCCGAACACCTCTATCACATCACCTACAATGCCCCCGGTTCGCCTGATCTCGCAGACCGCGTGCAGCATCTGCTGCGGGCGAGCGGCATCGAAGCGGCGCTCGATCCGACGCGTGGTTACGATCACGGCACGTTCAGCATCATGAAGCCGCTCTATCCGGAAGAGAACATCCCTGTCGTGCAGCTTTCGCTGGATGCGGGTTATGATCCGGCGCTGCACATCAGCGTCGGCCGGGCGCTGGCGCCCTTGCGTGACGAGGGCGTCCTGATCATCGGCAGCGGTCTCAGCTATCACAATCTTTCGGCCATGCGCGGCACCGGCGGATATGAGCCGTCCCGCCGCTTCGACGCCTGGCTTCAGGAAACACTGGTTCACGCAGCCTGCGACAAGCGCACCGAGCGGCTGATCGAATGGCAGCAGGCGCCGGCCGCCCGGGCGGCGCATCCGCGCGAAGACCACCTCATCCCGCTGATGGTGGTCGTCGGCGCCGCCGAGAACGAAGCCGGCGCCACCACCTATCACCAGAAGGATTTTGCCGGCGGGCTCACCGCATCGAGCTTCCGTTTCGGCCGCGCCCCCTCAACCCCCCGATCACATGGAGATGCGCAATGACCGGCGAAATCTTCAAGCCGTCTTCGCCATGTCGATAAGGCTCTGGAAAGAAACCAGGAACTCAGAAGGCGGCCTCCGCCGCCTGACCTCCCATCAACCTCTTTGGAGAAACTCGATGATCAATACCGGCAAATGGACGCCATACATTCTCGCACTTCTGCGCATCATGGCGGCCTTACTCTTCCTCGAACATGCCACAATGAAGTTTCTGCAGTTTCCGGGTCCGATTCAAGGCGTACCCTATCCGCTGCCCGCCCTCCTGCTGGTTGCAGGCGCAATCGAGGTGATCACCTCTGCTCTGATGCTCGTCGGATTTCAGACGCGCATCGCCGCATTCATCGCGTCGGGCGAAATGGCTGCCGCCTACTTCATGGGCCACACGCCGTATGGCTTCTGGCCGGCGCTGAACATGGGCGAAGGTGCCATTCTGTTCTGCTTCATCTTCCTCTACATCGCCTTTGCCGGCGGCGGAGCCTGGACGCTCGACAACGCGCGTCCCCCCGCCACGGCCTGAGACGGCATCATCCGGGAACCGCCTGTGCCCGGCAGCCGGGCATAGGCGCAAACGAAACGCTAGAAAATCTGGAGGCGCAATGAAAGCGGCACTTCTGAAATCCTATGGTGATGTCGATCGGTTCGAAATCGCGGATCTTCCGGCGCCGAAGCCCGGACCGGGCGAAGTCCTGATCAAGATCGAGGCATCCGCCGTCAACCCCTTCGATCTCATTCTCCGCCAGGGCTTCATGGCGCAGTACATCCCGCTTCCACTGCCGGCCGTGCTCGGAGGTGACGCCGCCGGCACCATCTCGGCACTCGGCGAAGGTGTGACCGGTTTTGCGGTCGGCGACCGGGTGGTCGCCGATTTTGCCGCAAACGGCAGAGGCGCGCATGCGGAATTTGGTGTCGTTCCCTCGACATCCATCGCAAGGCTGCCGGCCGCACTCGGCTTCGAGCAGGGCGCCTCGCTGGTCAAGGCAGGTCTTACCGGCAGGCAGACCGTCGAAGCGCTCGGCGTCAAGGGCGGCGACCGGGTTCTCGTTTCCGGCGGCCTCGGCACGGTCGGACGGTCCGCCATCCAATATCTCAAACAGATCGGCGCCAGGCCGGTTGCCGGCGTCCGGCCCGAGCGGCTGAACGAAGGCCAGGAGCTGGCGGGCGAAGCGCTCGACATCACGGTTCCCGCCGCAAGCCCGAGTTTCGATTATGCGATCAGCACCGCCGGCCCCGTGGTCGGCAACCTCATCGGTCATGTCCGCGACGGTGGCACAGTTGCGAGCATCGTTCCGGTGCCGGAAGGCGCCAACGCCGGAAACCGCGTTATCATCCGCGAACTCTACCATCGCACCGACGCGGCCATGCTTGACGCTGTTCTGGCGTCCGCCGCCAGCGGTGACTTGGTGATCCCGATTTCCCATACCTTCACCCTGGAGCAGATCGGCCTTGCCCAGAACGCGGTTGCGGCAGGTGCTCCCGGGAAGGTCGTTCTCAAACACTGAAAAGCAGACAAGCGGCACCGCATCACGCGAACGGTAGCACCGGCATGACGATCTTCATGCCGGTCGTTTCGGTCGCTTAGGTGGTTTTCTGTTCCATTCCTCCTCAAAGGCGGATTTTTCCCGCCGGTCCTGTCGATTTTCGCATCTGAGGATCGTCTTCCTAACGATGTGCTGGAAATCCGTTGCGATCGCGGCACATCCTTTGAGCGCCCGAGACGCGCGACGACAGAAGGAGGATACGTGATGGATGATCAGCAGCTGGTACCCGCCGCCGTACTCGCGGCCAAGAATGGCGTTCGTTTCCCGAATGAAAGCGAGCAATATCGTATCGCCCGCGACGCGCTGCTGGCCGAGGAGATCGAATTGCGCCGCCATATCGAGCGCGTGGCGAGACAGCGCCGGGCGCTGCCGCCGGGCGGCGAGGTGAAGAAGGATTATCGCTTCGAAGGCGCCGGCGGGCCGATATCCTTCAGCGAACTCTTCGCCGGCAAGGACACGCTGATCGTCTACAGCTACATGTTCGGCCCTGAACGCGAGCGTCCATGCCCGATGTGCACCTCGCTGCTGTCGGCCTGGGATGGCGAGGTGCCCGACATCCAGCAGCGCGCCGCCCTTGCGGTCGTTGCACGCTCGCCGATCGGAAAGCTGCTTGCCTTCAAGAAGGAACGCGGCTGGCATCACCTGCCGCTCTATTCCGACACGACCGGCGATTACAGCCGCGACTACCACGCCATCGGCAAAGGCGGCGGTGATGACCCTGCCTACAACGTCTTCACGCGGCGCGACGGCACCATCCGCCACTTCTGGAGCCAGGAAATGGGCGACGTCACCTCCGATCCCGGCGAGGACCCGCGCGGCGCACCCGACCTGATGCCGCTCTGGACACTGATCGACACGACGCCGGAAGGCCGGGCGCCGGACTGGTATCCGAAGCTGTCCTACTGACGGTTTTAGCGCGTGCTGCGTCAGCCGGTGGAGCGGTTTCTGGAGGTCTCGATCCATTCGAGATTGGTGACCGAAGCCTCCGGCAGCAGCGATGGATCGAGATCGTAGACATAGCCGCTCAGCATGTCGGCGGCCCGTTCGGCCGCCTTGATCTTCGCCTCGGTTTCCGCGACCGCCTTGGAGATCGCTTCGATGCGGGCGCGGAACATATGGGCGAGCACATCGCGGCCGGACTGCTTTTCCAACCGCTCCAGATGCAGGCCCACGCGTGAGGCGTGGCGTTCCAGCTCGCTCTTGCTGAACCGCGCCTTGCGTAGTTCCTCGGAGAGGCTTTCCTGCATGACGGCGACCGGATCGAAACTTCCCGGCGCCCGCTCGTCGAGCACGGCGTCGGTCACGAGCTTCTCGATCATCACAAGCGCCTGCAGCTCGGCCGCATCGGCGAACTCGACGTCATAGCCGGTGTCGTCATAGACCTTACGGCGGACCGGATCGAGCAGCAGCGCATAGGCCTTCTGCAGATTGTCGAAGGCTTCCGTATCGCCGCCCGAATCAGGATGGGCGACTTTGGCAAGGCGCCGATAGGCAGCCTTCAGCTTCGCCTCGTCCGCATCGCGTTCAACGCCGAGAATATCGTATGGATCCGTCACACCTGCTCCCTTGCCGCCCTGGATGTCACGGGCAGTCTAGGTCTTCTTCTGCATCAGAAGGGCAAAGTTTAGACCGAAAGCAGGAATGGCGTCCATGGCCTGATATCGCGACCGGCGCTGCGAGTGCCCCGATTTGTTCCGAAATCGATTGAGTTCTCAAACCATTAACGTAAAATCAGTGGGTGGCGATCGAGATAAGATAACATCCGGCCTCGCCGTCGATATCAAGCGCGATTGCCGTCATATCCTCGATCAGCAGCGCGTCGCCGGCTGCAAGCGTCCCGGTCTCGCCGGACCGGCGGAATGACACCGTGCCGCGATGGCAGAGGAACAGGCATGTCGGCGATGGCAATGGCACGGGTGTGGCGCCGTCGATGTCGATTCGCGTGAGGCTATGGGTGAGACCGCCCCGGCGCGTCATGACGTTGAGGTCGGTGATCGCGCCGTCTTCGAGCCTTGCGATGACGGGGATATCGGCCGGGAAGGCAAGGGGGGCGCTTTCCGTCGTTAGCAGCGCCGGCGTGCGGCCGTCGATCTCGAGCAGCATGCCGTTGCCGTCGAGGACCGCCAGCGTCCGGTCGATGCCCGGGAAAATCGAAAATGGCCCGTCCTCTGCGACCGCTGCCATGCTGACGCGCCAATCGAAATCGTCGATCGAGGCAGCAGGCGGAGAGGCGGCGATCTCCACCGTCTCTCCTTTGCCGTTCTTCCACGGCATGCGTTTGTAATCGCCGGCGCGCAGGATCTTCACGAGGCTCAGTTCCCGAGAATGCCGGGCAGGCGCAGACCCTTGTCCCGGGCGCAGTCGAGGGCGATATCGTAGCCGGCATCGGCGTGGCGCATGACGCCGGTCGCCGGGTCGTTCCAGAGCACACGCTCGAGACGCTTTGCCGCATCGTCGGTGCCATCGGCACAGATGACGACGCCGGAATGCTGGGAGAAGCCCATGCCGACGCCGCCGCCATGGTGAAGCGACACCCAGGTGGCGCCGGAGGCGGTGTTGAGCAGTGCGTTCAGCAGCGGCCAGTCGGAGACGGCGTCGGAGCCGTCCTTCATCGCCTCGGTTTCGCGGTTCGGCGAGGCGACGGAACCGGAGTCGAGATGATCACGGCCGATGACGATCGGGGCGGAAAGTTCGCCGTTTTTGACCATTTCGTTGAAGGCCAGCGCCAGGCGGTGGCGGTCGCCGAGACCGACCCAGCAGATGCGCGCTGGCAGGCCCTGGAAGGCGATGCGCTCCTTGGCCATGTCGAGCCAGTTGTGCAGGTGGGTATTGCCGGGGGTCAGCTCCCGCACCTTGGCATCGGTCTTGTAGATATCCTCCGGATCGCCGGACAAGGCGGCCCAGCGGAAGGGGCCGATACCGCGGCAGAACAGCGGTCTTATATAGGCCGGCACGAAACCGGGGAAGGCGAAGGCGTTTTCCAGGCCTTCTTCCTTGGCGACCTGGCGGATGTTGTTGCCGTAGTCGAGGGTCGGGATGCCGGCGTTCCAGAAAGCGATCATCGCCTCGACATGTTCGCGCATCGAAGCGCGCGCGGCCTTTTCCACCGCCTTCGGATCGCTTTCGCGCTTGGCCTTCCACTCAGCCATCGTCCAGCCCTTCGGCAGATAGCCGTTGATCGGGTCGTGGGCCGAGGTCTGGTCGGTGACGATGTCGGGGCGGATACCGCGGCGGACCATTTCCGGCAGGATTTCGGCGGCATTGCCAAGCAGGCCGACGGATTTGGCTTCGCCGGCCTTGGTCCAGCGGTTGATCATCTCGAGCGCTTCGTCGAGCGTCTCGGCCTTGGCGTCGAGATAGCGGGTGCGCAGGCGGAAATCGATCGAGTCGGGGTTACATTCGACGGCGAGGCAGCAGGCGCCGGCCATGACGGCGGCGAGCGGCTGGGCGCCACCCATGCCGCCGAGGCCGCCGGTCAGGATCCATTTGCCCTTGAGATTGCCGTCGTAGTGCTGGCGGCCGGCCTCGACGAAGGTCTCGTAGGTGCCCTGGACGATGCCCTGCGTGCCGATATAGATCCACGAGCCGGCTGTCATCTGGCCGTACATGGCAAGGCCCTTCTTATCGAGCTCGTTGAAATGATCCCAGGTCGCCCAATGCGGCACGAGGTTGGAATTGGCGATCAGCACCCGCGGCGCATCCTTGTGGGTGCGGAAGACGCCGACCGGCTTGCCGGATTGCACCAGCAGCGTCTCTTCTTCCGTCAGCGTCTTCAGCGTCGCGACGATGCGGTCGAAGTCCTCCCAGGTACGGGCGGCCCGGCCGATGCCGCCGTAGACGACGAGCTCGTTCGGATTTTCGGCGACGTCGGGATCGAGATTGTTCATCAGCATGCGCAGCGGCGCTTCGGTCATCCAGCTCTTGGCATTGAGCTCGTTGCCGCGGGGCGCACGGATTTCGCGGATATTGTGGCGTGGATTGCTCATGGCGGTTCCCCTGTCGAGTGATCGTTATCGTTTCAGGCCTGGCGCGATCTGCTCGATGCGCACCAGAATGTCTTTGAGATGGACGCGAAGCCTGTCCGCTTTCGTAGTGTCGTAGGCAAATGGCGGCGCCTCGCTCTGCAGATGGGTCGATTGCGCGAGCTCCATCTGGATCGCATGCACGCCGGTCTCGGGCCGGCCATAATGGCGGGTCGTCCAGCCGCCCTTGAAGCGGCCGTTAAGCACGCTGTCATAGCCTTCTGCGGCTTCGACGCCGGTCAGCGTCGCCTGCTCGATGGCGCCGTCGCATGTCCTGCCCATATCGGTGCCGATATTGAAATCCGGCAGCTTGCCTTCGAAGAGGAAGGGAATGTGCGAACGGATCGAGTGGCAATCATAGAGGATCGCCACGCCATGCATCGTTCTGACGCGCTCGATTTCGGCGGCAAGGGCGGCATGATAGGGCGCATGAAAGTCCGTCAGCCGCGCCGCGATATCGGCCTCGTCAGGCGCCTGCCCATCCTTCCAAATCGCCTTGCCGTCGAAGTCGGTTTCCGGGACGAGGCCTGTGGTGTTCTGGCCAGGATAAAGGCTGATGCCCTGGGGATCGCGGTTGGCGTCGATCACATAGCGGTGGAAGGTGGCGCGCACGGTCGTGGCGTCGGACAGCAGGCCATCATAGAGCTCATGGATGTGCCAGTCGGTATCGGCGAGGATCCGGCCATTGTCGTTGAGGCGATCGTAAATCGCCGGCGGCACGTCGGTGCCGGTATGGGGGAAGGCGAGGATGACGGGGGAGGTGCCTCGATGGATTTCATATGGTTCGGTCATAAGCAAAGAGCTCCGGCGTCTCGGGGTACCGAGTGCAGATACATCGCGATCAGCCCTCCAAAACCGGCAAGATGCCTGACGAAACCGAGGCGTTCAGCGCGCCCGTCGCCACCAGTTCGGTGGCGGCGGCGAGGTCGTCTGCCATGTAGCGGTCGACGTCCAGGCTCGGCACCTGCCTGCGGATTGCCGCGATCGCCTTCAAAAGCTCCGGGCTCGTTGCGAGCGGCGCGCGCAGTTCGACGCCCTGGGCGGCGGTCAGCGCCTCGATGCCGATAATGCCGAACAGGTTTTCAGTCATCTGCAGGAGGCGGCGGGCGCCGTGGCAGGCCATCGAGACGTGGTCTTCCTGGTTGGCCGAGGTCGGCGTCGAATCGACCGAGGCGGGGTGCGACATCTGCTTGTTCTCAGACATCAGCGCCGCCGAGGTGACCTCGGCAATCATCAGGCCGGAGTTCAGGCCCGGCTTCCTGGCGAGGAAGGCCGGCAGGCCGTAGGAGAGCACCGGGTCGACCAGCAGCGCGATGCGGCGCTGCGAGATCGCGCCGATCTCGCAGACGGCGAGGGCGATCTGGTCGGCGGCGAAGGCGACCGGTTCGGCGTGGAAGTTGCCGCCCGATACAACCGAATTGTCCGACAGCACCAGCGGATTGTCGGTGACCGCATTGGCCTCGATCTCCAGCGTGCGGGCGACCGAGCGCAAGAGGTCGAGGCAGGCGCCGTCGACCTGCGGCTGGCAACGGATGCAATAGGGATCCTGCACGCGCTCGTCGCCCTCGATGTGGCTCTGGCGGATGACCGATTGTTCGAGCAGGGCGCGAAGGGCTGCAGCCGTGTCGATCTGGCCCTTATGGCCGCGCAGCGTGTGAATATCCGGATGGAAGGGCGCCGAAGAGCCCATGGCGGCATCGGTGGACATGGCGCCGGTGATCAGGGCCGCCTGGGCGGCGCGATGGGCGCGGAAGAGGCCGGCGAGCGCCAGTCCGGTCGAGGCCTGGGTGCCGTTGATCAGCGCCAGACCCTCCTTGGCGGCGAGCACGACCGGCTTCAGCCCGGCTCTTTCCAGAGCGTCAGCGCCGGAAAGGCGATCGCCGGCGAAGAAGGCTTCGGCCTCGCCCATCATCACGGCGGCCATATGGGCGAGCGGCGCAAGATCGCCAGAGGCGCCGACCGAGCCCTTTTCCGGGATCAGCGGGATGACGCCCCTATCAAGCATGCCTTCGATCAGCCGCACCAGTTCCAGCCGCACACCGGAGGCGCCGCGGCCGAGTGAGACCAGCTTCAGCGCCATGATCAGCCGGACGACATTTTCCGGCAGCGGCGCGCCGATGCCGCAGCAATGCGACAGGATGAGATTGCGCTGCAGCGTGGCGACGTCGGCGCTGTCGATCTTGATCGAGGCGAGTTTGCCGAAGCCGGTATTGATGCCGTAAACCGGCGCATTGCCGGCGGCGATCTCGGCGATGCGGGCGGCGGCCTTGGCGATACCGGCATCGAAGGCGGGATCGAGCCTTGCCGGCTCGCCGGTCCAATAGATGCTTTCCAGATCCTTGAGCGAGACGGAGCCCGGGTGGAGCGTAATGGTCATCGACCGTTCCTTTCGCCTTTGAAGACGCGTGTATGAAGCGGGTTGAAGCCGATGCGGTAGACGAGCTCGGCAAGGCTCTCGATATTCCAGACGGCGAGATCGGCGGATTTGCCGGCTTCGAGCGTTCCGGTCTCGCCGATGAGGCCGAGCGCGCGGGCTCCTTCGCGGGTGGCGCCGGCGATGCATTCCTCGACGGTGAGGCCGAACAGCGTCGCCGACATGTTCATCGTGAGCAGCATCGAGGTGAGCGGCGAGGTGCCCGGATTGCAATCGGTGGCGATCGCGATCGGCACGCCCGCCCGGCGCAGCGCCTCCACCGGCGGCTTCTGCTTTTCATGAATGGCGTAGAAGGCGCCGGGCAGCAGCACGGCGACGGTGCCGGCGGCGGCCATTGCCGCAACGCCTTCCTCGTCGAGATATTCGAGGTGATCGCAGGAGAGCGCGCCATAGGCGGCCGCCAGCTTGGCGCCGCCGAGATTGGAGAGCTGCTCGGCATGCAGCTTGACCGGCAGGCCGAGCGCCTTCGCCTTGTCGAAGACGCGGGCGATCTCGGCCGTCGAAAAGGCAATGCCTTCGCAGAAGCCGTCGACGGCATCGGCAAGGCCGAGATTATACATGTCGTCGAGACCGGGCAGCACGACATCGTCGAGATAGTCGCCGTTGCGGCCCTTATAGTCGACAGGCGTCGCATGCGCGCCGAGATAGCTGGTGGCGACGCGGACCGGCCTGACATGGCCGAGCAGGCGGGCGCTCTGCAGCATCTTCACTTCGCCGGTTCGGTTGAGACCATAGCCGGATTTGATCTCGATCGTCGTCACGCCTTCGGCCAGCAGCGTATCGAGCCGCGGCAGCGCCGTGGCGACAAGCTCCTCGACCGACAGGGCATTGGTTGCCTGAACGGAGGAGACGATGCCGCCGCCGGCCCGCGCAATCTCCTCATAGGTCGCGCCTTCGAGCCGCATCTCGAATTCGCGGGCGCGATTGCCGCCGTGAACGATATGGGTGTGGCAGTCGACGAGACCCGGTGTCACCCAGCGGCCTTCGAGATCGATGATGTCCGAGCGTTCGATCGCCGATGCCGGCAGCTCGCTTTCGGCGCCGGCAAAGGCGATGCGGCCGTATTCGATCAGAACGGCGCCCTTTTCGATGATGCCGAGCCCGGCTTTGTCAGGTGCGAGGGTCGCTAGGCGCGCATTGCGCCACAGCGCCGGCCTGACGTCGGCGGATGCGGCCTCTTCAGAAAAATTGTTCCCGGTCATCAGCTTTGCGCCTTTCCTTATGCTGAAACATGTATATACATAATAAGCAGGTGACAAGCGAAATTTTGCGCGCTCTTCTGGAAAAGAAAGATCGGCGGCGCGGCAGAAGGGGAGAAAAGTCCATGACTACACTTCACGCAGGCACGGCGCTGACGCCGCAAGGCTGGCAGAAGGACGTGCGGCTGACGCTCGAGGCCGGGCGCATCGCCCGGGTCGAGGTGGGGGTTGCCGCTGCGCCCGGCGATGAGCGCCATGCTCTGATCGTCCCGGCCATGGGCAATCTGCACAGCCACGCCTTCCAGCGGGCAATGGCCGGTCTTGCCGAGGTGCGCGGTCCTGCAAACGACAGCTTCTGGAGCTGGCGCACGGTCATGTACAAGTTCGCTTTGGCGATGACGCCGGAGCATGTCGAGGCGGTCGCAGCCAAGCTCTATGCGGAGATGCTGGAGGCAGGCTTTTCCCGGGTTGGCGAGTTCCACTATCTCCATCATGATAAGGACGGAGCGGCCTATGCCAATATTGCCGAGCTCGCCGAACGTATCGGTGCGGCGAGCCTGGAGACGGGCATCGGTCTGACCCTGCTGCCGGTCTTCTATGCCCATTCCGGTTTCGGTGGTACGGCGCCGATCGACGGCCAGCGGCGCTTCATCAATTCGCTCGAAAGCTTCGAGAGGCTGATGGAAGGATGCCGGGCGGTGATCGGCCGGCTCGATGGCGCCGAGCTCGGACTGGCGCCCCACAGTTTGCGGGCGGCAACCCCGGAGGAACTGGCCAGGGTCGTGCCGTTGGCGGGCGAGGGCCCTATCCATATCCATGTTGCCGAGCAGGTGAAGGAGGTCGAGGACTGCGTCGCCTGGTCGGGCGCGCGGCCGGTCGAATGGCTGCTCGATCACATGCCTGTGGATGCGCGCTGGTGCCTGATCCATGCGACGCACATGACCGAGGACGAGACGCGGCGGATGGCGAAAAGCGGCGCGATTGCCGGCCTCTGCCCGATCACCGAGGCCAATCTCGGCGACGGCGCCTTTGCCGCGCCACTCTTCCTTGAGGAGGGCGGGCGTTACGGCATCGGCTCGGATTCCAACGTGCGGATCTCCCTGCCGGAGGAACTGCGCCAGCTCGAATATTCGCAGCGCCTGGCGCTGCGCGCCCGCAATGTCGTGGCCGCGCCCGGCGGTTCGACGGCGCTTTGCCTGTTCAACCAGGCGCTTTGCGGCGGCGGTGCGGCGCTGAAGGCCCCGGCGGGTATCGCCGAGGGCCGTCATGCCGATTTCGTTTCGCTCGATACGTCGGCCGTTTCCTATCTCTCGGGTGACCAGATCCTCGATCACTGGCTGTTTGCCGGCGGCATTTCCGTCGATTGCGTCTGGGCGCGCGGCCGCAAACAGGTGGAGGGCGGTCGCCATCTCAAGCGTGACGCCATCGATCGTCGATTCCTTGCTGCGATGGGTGAGTTGCTGGCTGCCTGAAAAAGCGCTTTTCACGGTGGCGCATTCGATCTAGATCGGAAAACCAAATCGGAACGTGGCGATGAATCAAAGCAGGGATACCACCTTGCATCAGCGCATCCTGGGCGACATCGAGGGCCGTATCGTCTCGGGCGAATGGCCGCCGGGGCATCGCATTCCTTTCGAGGTCGATCTCGCCACGCAGTATGACGTCTCGCGGATGACGGTGAACAAGGTGCTGACCCAGCTCGCCAAGGCCGGCCTGATCGAGCGCCGCAAGAAATCCGGCAGCTTCGTCACCCAGCCGCAGGCGCAATCGGCGGTTCTCGAAATCCACGACATCAAGGCCGAGGTGCAGTCGCTGAACCTGCCCTATTCCTATGCGGTGTCGAAGAAGGCGAGCCGCAAGGCCAAGGCGGAAGACAGCCGCCGGCTGGAGCTGCCGGTCGGGTCCTCGGTCGTCGAGGTCGTCTGCATCCACAATGCCGGCGCACGGCCCTTCTGTTTGGAGGAGCGGCTGATCAGCCTTGCGACCGTGCCGGAGGCGGCCGATGCCGATTTCCTGACGGTGGCGCCGGGGCCGTGGCTGCTCAACCAGGTGCCGTGGAGCACCGCCGAACACCGGATCCACGCCGTCTCCGCCAGCGCCGAGGTGGCGGCCGTCCTCGACATCGCCCGCAACACCGCGTGCCTGGTGGTGGAGCGCCGCACCTGGAGCGGCGCCGGCCCGGTGACCCACGTGCGCTTCACCTATCCCGGCGATCGTCACGCGCTGGTGGCGCGATTCACACCGGCGTCGCAATAAACTACAGGTTCCATATACAAGGTAACGATTGTTTTAATCTTCGAACATCTTGCCGCTGCGCGCCTCGAGCCGGTAGCGATAGCCGGGATAGACGAGGCGGGCGGTCGAGACCACCTGTTTGGCCGACCATGTGCGCCGGCGGATCGTCAGGCAGGGCTCGCTCTTCAGGATGGTCAGGAGCTTGCATTCCCAGGCCTGCGGCATCGCCGCCTCGACGACGTGCTCGGAGCCGCTGAGCGGGGCGGCGGCCGTCAAATAAGCGTTCGGCGTCAGCGTCGTGAAGTCCTGCTCCAGATATTCGGGAGCGGCCTCCGGATGGACGAACCGGTCCTCGATCTGCACGGGAACGCCGTTTTCGCTGTGCACGATCAGCGAGTGGAAAACGGCCGCGCCGATTGCCAGTTCCAAGGCGTCAGCAATCTCGGGAGAGGCGGTTTCCCGGGCCAGAACGACGACAGTGGCCTCGTGGATATGACCGCGTTCGGCGATCTCCTCGGCGATGTTGCGCACCTCGAACAGCGCTGAATAACCTTTGCGCTCGGCCACGAAGGAGCCGACGCCCTGGATGCGGACGAGTTCGCCTTCGTTGGCAAGCTCGCGCAGTGCCCGGTTGGCGGTCATCTTGCTGACGCCGAGTTCGACGACCAGTTCGTTTTCCGACGGCACGCGGTATTTCGGCGGCCATTCGCCGCTGTGGATGCGGTCGAGGATCACCTGCTTGACGCCGGCGTAGAGCGGCGTGCTGTCATTTCCCGCCAGGTCGCGCTTCATTTCGCCGGAACGCTTCATTGCCTATTCCTTTTGCACGGATGCAATTTGCCACATAAACGACTTTCCTCTTGCATATCACAAAATATCTCATATGGTACCATATACAACCTCCCAATCGGTCCTGGACACAAAAATAGGACGGAAAGGGCAAGCCGGCGAAGATCGGCGTGGCGCCGCAAGGTCTGTTTCAACTCCAGAGGAGAATTCATCAATGAAATTCAGCACAATCCTGTTTTGCGGCGTCGCCGCTCTTTCCGCCTTTGCTGCCCCCGCCTTTGCCAAGGACTGGACGAAGGCGACCATCACGCTTGAAGGCGCCTATGCGCCGTGGAACCTCACCAATGCCGACGGCACGCTCGGCGGCTTCGAGCCGGAGCTTGCCAAGGTGCTGTGCGAACGCGCCAAGATCGAATGCACGCTCGTCGCTTCCGACTGGGACGGCATGATCCCGGCGCTCAATGCCGGCAAGTTCGACGTCATCATGGACGCGCTGTCGATCACCGAGGAGCGCAAGCAGGTCATCGACTTCACCGTTCCCTATGCCGCGACACCCGCCGCCTTCGCCGCCGCCAAGGACAGCCCGCTGGCGAAAGCCGCCGGCACCGGCGCCACGATCAAGATGACGCCCGGCCAGACCGGCGTTAAGGAGATCGACGCGCTGAAGGAGGCCTTCAAGGGCAAGACGATCGGCATCCAGGCGGCGACCGTCTATGCCAAGTTCGTCTATGACAATTTCGGCGACATTGCCGAGATCCGCGAATACAAGACCGGCGCCGACCGCGATCTCGACCTGCAAAACGGCCGCATCGACCTCGGCTTCGATGACGCCGTCTATTTCGCCAATGCTTTCCAGGCCGCCAACGGCGCGCTCGACTTCACCGGTCCGGAGATCGTCGGCTCGATCTGGGGCGAGGGCGAGGGCCTCGGCGTCCGCAAGGCCGACACCGATCTGCGGGACAAGTTCAACGTGGCGATCAAGTCGGCGCTCGCCGACGGCACGGTCAAGAACCTTTCGATGAAGTGGTTCAAGGTCGACGTCAGTCCGCAGCAGTAATCGCTTCGGCCGTTTGGCCGCAGGCGCCGGTCTCCGGCTTTATCGCCGGAGACCGCGTGTTATTCTCGATCGACAAGAACACTGCCACGGACGGGGAACGACGCTATGGCAACCTTGGAACTGCTTGGCTTCGGCTCGACGGGATGGGGCGCGCTGCTCATTCTCGCCGCCTTGATGACGCTGGCCGTCACCGCGACGGCGCTTGCGATCGGCGCGGTGCTCGGCGCCATCGTCGCGGGTGCGAAGCTCTCCGGCAATCCTCTCCTCGTCGCCTTCGGCAATGTCTATACGACCGTCTTTCGCGGCGTGCCGGAACTGCTGATCATCTATCTCATCTATTTCGGCGGTTCCTCCGCCGTCACTTCGATCGGCAAGGCGATGGGCTACGAGGGTTTCCTCGGCCTGCCTTCTTTCGCCGCCGGCGCGCTTGCCGTCGGCATCATCTCCGGCTCCTATCAGGCGGAGGTGTTCCGCGGCGCCTATCTGGCGATCGCCAAGGGTGAGCTCGAAGCCGCTTCGGCGATCGGCATGAATCGCGGCATGCGCTTCCGCCGCATCATCATCCCGCAGGTGCTTCGCTTCGCCATTCCCGGCCTCGGCAATGTCTGGCAGCTTAGCCTCAAGGATTCGGCGCTGATCTCCGTCACCGGCCTTGCCGAGCTGATGCGCACCAGCCAGGTGGCGGCGGGTTCGACCCGGCAATATTTTCTGTTCTTCATCGCCGGCGGCTGCCTCTACCTGATCCTGACCAGCCTTTCCGACCGCATCTTCAACGGCGCGGAACGCCGCGCCAATCGCAGCATGCCGGCCTCCGCCATGGGCCAGGCGTAAGGGGACGACGATGGATTTCACCTTTCTCGCCTCGACCATGGTGACGCTGCTGAAAGCCGTGCCGACGACGCTGATCCTGTTTTCGCTGTCGATCTTCTTCGGCGGTCTGCTGGCGCTGGTCATCGTCACGATGCGGGTCAGCGGCAACCGCTATTTGTCGGGTTTCGCCAAGGGCTATATCTTCGTCTTTCGCGGCTCGCCGCTCTTGATCCAGATGTTCCTGGTGTTCTACGGCCTCGGCCAGTTCGGCGTCATCCGCTATTCCTTCCTCTGGCCGTTCCTGCGCGAGCCGATGGTTTGCGCCGTGCTGTCGCTGGCGCTCTGCACCGCCGGCTACACGGCGGAGATCTTTCGCGGCGGCATCCGCGCGGTTTCGCCGAAGGAGATCGAGGCGGCCCGTTCGATCGGCATGTCCGGCTTCCTGATGGTGCGCCGCATCCTGGCGCCGATTGCCTTCCGCCACGCGCTGCCGGCCTATTCCACCGAGATCGTGCTGATGATGAAATCGACGGCGCTCGCCAGCCTCGTCACCGTCTGGGAGGTCACCGGTGTGGCCCAGCGGCTGATCTCGCAGACCTACCGCACGATGGAAGTCTTCCTCTGCGCGGCGATCATCTATCTCGTTTTGAACTTCATCATCCTGCAGGGCATGGCTCTGCTCGAATATTCGCTGTCCCGACACCGCCGTGCGATCCCGCAGGCGCTGAAGGCCTAGGCGGAACCTGAATCGATTGGAGCAACCATGCCAGGCGTAACCCGACTTTCGGTCCGCAATATCCGCAAGAGCTTCGGCACGCACGAGGTGCTGCGCGGCATTTCCCTCGATGCTGAGGACGGCGACGTGATTTCGCTGCTCGGCGCCTCCGGCTCCGGCAAATCGACCTTTCTGCGCTGCATCAATCTGCTCGAAACCGCAAGCGACGGTGAGATCTGGGTCGATGGCGAGCACATCGAGATGGTTCACAAGAACGGCAAGACAAGGCCGGCCAGCCAGAAGCAGGTCGACCATATCCGCTCCGAACTCGGCATGGTGTTCCAGTCCTTCAATCTCTGGTCCCATATGACGATCCTGCAGAACGTCATCGAAGGGCCGATCCATGTGTTGAAGCGGCCGCGCGCCGACTGCATCGCCGAGGCCGAAGCGCTGCTCGAAAAGGTCGGCATCGCAGACAAGCGCCATGCCTATCCCGCCCATCTCTCCGGCGGCCAGCAGCAGCGCGCCGCAATCGCCCGCGCGCTGGCGATGAAGCCGAAGGTCATGCTGTTCGACGAGCCGACCTCGGCGCTCGATCCGGAACTCGTCGGTGAGGTCCTGCGCGTCATGCGGGCACTTGCCGAGGAAGGCATGACCATGCTCGTCGTCACCCATGAGATGAGCTTTGCCCGCAACGTCTCGAACCGCGTCGTCTTCATGCGCGAGGGGCTGATCGAAAGCAGCGGCAAGCCGGACGAGATGTTCACAACAGGCGCGACCCCCGCCTTCCGCCAGTTCATCGGCCATTTCGGGACAGGTCAATGACGATCATCATCGATAGAGTGCTGACCTGGCGCGATGTCGCGCGCGTCGGGGCAGGGGAAGCTCTTGCGCTGTCGCCGGCCGCCTGGGCGCGCGTCGAGCAGGCAAGCCGCATCGTCGCCAGCATCGTCGAAACCGGCGTACGCGCCTATGGCGTCAACACCGGCGTCGGGGCGCTGGCCGATACCGTGGTCGATCGCGCCTCGCAGAGCCTGCTGTCGCGCAGCATCGTGCTCAGCCACGCCTGCGGTGTCGGGCCGTTGCTTGATGCCCGCGCCGTGCGCGCCATCATTGCCGCTCAGATTGCCAATTTCGCCCATGGCCATTCCGGCGTGCGGCGCGAGATCGTCGAGCATCTCACCGCCCTGCTGGCGCATGATTGCATTCCCGACGTGCCGTCGAAAGGCTCGGCGGGTTACATCACCCACAATGCCCATGCGGCGCTCGTCCTGATCGGCGAAGGCAGCGCCATGCTGGGCGGAGAACGCATGAGCGGCCGCCAGGCACTTGCGGCGATCGGCCTCGAACCGCTGGTGCTCGGCGCCAAGGAGGGGTTGAGCCTCGTCAACGGCACCGCCTGCGCCACCGGCCTGGCCGCCACGGCACTTATGCGCGCCGAACGGCTGCTCGACTGGGCCGATGCCATCGCCGCGCTGACGCTGGAAGCGGCGGGTTGCCAGATCGCCGCCTTCGACGAGGCGGTGCTGGCGCTGCGCCCATCGGCGGGAATTGAAAAGGTGGGAGCGTCCCTTCGTGCCCGCCTTCGCGGCAGCGGCCTTGTCGCCGCCGCCTTCGGCCGGCGCACCCAGGATGCGCTCAGCCTCCGTTCGGTGCCGCATGCGCATGGCGCCGCCCGCGACGTCTTCGACAATTCGGCTCGCATCGTCAACCAGGAGCTTGCTTCAGTGACGGACAATCCGGCCGTCTCGGGCACGCCGGAGCAGCCGATCGTCTCCTCCGAGGCCCATGCCGTCGCCCCGGCGCTCGGGCAGGCGGCTGACAGTCTCGCCATTGCACTGGCGCAGATCGGCGCGATCAGCGAAAGGCGCATGGACCGGCTGGTCAATCCGCTGGTGAGCGGCCTGCCGCCGTTTCTCGCGAGCGACGCCGGCAGCCATTCCGGCTTCATGATCGCGCAATATACCGCCGCCGCGCTGAGCAATGAAAACCGCCGCCTTGCCGCGCCCGCGGCGATGGACGGCGGCCTGACCTCCGGCCTGCAGGAGGATTTCCTCGCCCATCCCACAGCCGCCGCCGGCAAGCTGCTCGCGGTCATCGACAATGCCGAATATATCCTGGCGATCGAGCTGATGACCGCCGCCCAGGCGCATGATTTTCTGGCGGCGACAGCGCCCCGGGCGGCCGGGACGGATCTGGTCTATCAGGCCGCGCGGGAGCATATCTCCCATTATGGCGACGAGCGGCCGCTCAACGGCGATATCGAGGCGGTGCGCAGCCTGGTCCGCGAGACTGCGCCGCCACCGATGAATTGAATCGGGCTGACCGTCAGAACGGCTTGCTGGTGTCGGAATCCTGCTTCAGCTTTCCGCCAGCCTCGAGGCGTTTGAGGCATTGGGCGAAGGTGGGGTAGAGCTGGTCTACCCGCGAGAGTGGCAGCGTCCAGTCGCCCTCGTCGCCGGCAAAGGTCAGCTGCACATCAGGGGTTCCGGCAAACGAATTCTTGATGATCTTCTTCAGTCCAGCGCTTCCCTTGCTGCCCACTGGCCAGAGGCGAAGCGTATTCTTGTCGAAAAACTCGGCCGCGACCACCTTCGTCACTTGGCGATCGGTGAGCGTCACCTCGGTTTTGGCATCGGCTGGAATGTCCCATGTAGTCTTGGCAACGAGCCAGAAGGTCTCGCTCGCGCTCTGGCGGAATTCCATGGTCTTGCCGATCTCGCTGTCCCAGCGCAGGCGGCAGTAGGCAGGCTGTTCGTTGGCATAGCCCACCGACCATTGTCTTGCGCCGCCCATCCATTCGGTCTCGCCGGAGGCGGAAGCCGGCTGCAGGGCGGATGCCAGCAGAACCATCGCGGTCAGAATCTTCATCGCCGAAACCTCCAGGCCAATCGGCTTCAGCCATAGCAAAAGAAGGTTGAGCTTTTGCTACCGATGGTTTGGAAACCAGGCGGCGAGCGGCTCCTCGACGGCCGCAAGGTCTTGAATTTTCGCCTCGCCTTGCCGATTTGGCAGGTGAGGACATGATGCGAAGGGAGCTCGACGGCAGGCATGACGGAGGTTCGACGAAGCGGTTTCCTGGCGAGGCTCAACGCCTATGAGCCACTGACCCTGATCATGCTGGCATCGGTCGCCGGCGGGCTGTTCGTGCTGCAGCGGCTGACGAGCGAGGTACTCGAGGGCGAGACCTTTGGTTTCGACCAGGCGATTCTGCTGGCGCTGCGGCGGGCGGATGATCTTGCCGTGCCGATCGGTCCGGCCTGGCTGACCCACGCTGTCGACGACATCACCAGCCTCGGCGGCATCACCGTCCTGGCGCTGCTGACGGTTCTCATCACCGTCTATCTCTTGCTCGATCGGCGCTGGCCGATCGCGATCTTCGTCTTTTCGTCTGTGCTATCGGGCTGGCTGGCGAGCACGCTGTTGAAGATCCTCGTCGCGCGGCCGCGTCCGGATGTCGTGCCGCATCTGATCGAGGTCAGCGATCTCAGCTTTCCCTCCGGGCACGCCATGGTCTCGGCGGTGACCTATCTGACGCTCGGGGCGCTGGTGGCGCGCACCCAGCGGTACCGCTCGACGCGGATCTTCGTCATGGGCGTCGGCGTCTTCCTCGCCGTCATCATCGGGTTCAGCCGGATCTATCTCGGCGTCCATTACCCCACGGATGTTTTTGCTGGATGGTGCGCCGGGGCACTGTGGGCGCTCGGCTGCTGGCTGATCTCGAAGAGGTTCGTCCCGAGCCGTGCGCCTGACGATGGCGTCGAGACTGCAAATGGAGACAACACATAGCTCAATGCGGCTCAACCGCATGAATGTGGCGCCGTGCTGGCGGCGCCACAGGTGCTTGAGGGCTTAGGTTCTGCCGCTTTCGTTGAAAGCTGAACCGCTTTAGGTGCGCGGCTTCAGATTTTCCGGGTCGTAGATCGGCTTGTATCCGACGCCGACAACCTCCACCGGGTAGCTCTCGGCAAAATACTCGATATTCAGCTTGCGTCCGACCTGGCAATGCGACCACGGCAGATAGGCCAAAGCAATGTTCTTGCCGACCGTCGGTCCGTAGGCGATCGAGGTCGTGTAGGACCGGCGGCCGAGTTCGTCGACCAGAACCTCTCCAGTGGCGGGATCGACAACCGGCAGGTTGCCGAGAGGATAACGCTTCACGCCTGTCTTGTCGGTATTCTCGGTCATCACGAGCGTGCACAGCATGGCCGGCTGGTGCTCGCGCGCCTTGTATTCCAGATGTTTTGCCTTGCCGCGGAAATCGGCTTCCTTGACCTTAGGTCGGGCGAGATCGGCTTCGATCAGATTGTACTGGGTCAGCAGGTCGGCGTTCTGCAGGCGCAGGCTCTTCTCCATGCGGCGCGAATTCGCATAGGTCTCGACGCCGAAGGCCATCACGCCGGTCGAGCGCAGCGCATCCCAGACGGCGAGGCCGTCCTCGTACTTCATGTGCAGTTCCCAGCCCTGCTCGCCGACATAGGAGATGCGGAAGGCGGTGACGGTCTTGCCTGATATTTCGATCGGCTTGATCGCCGCAAAGGCGAAGTTTTCCTGATCGAGCCCGGCCGGATCGGCCACGACCTTCTTCAGCGTCTCGCGCGCGTTCGGACCCCAGATGCCGATCGTCACGAATTTTTCCGAGACGTCGGTGACGGTCACGTCAAGGCCGCGGTCTTGAGCGACGCGCTTCATATAGTGCAGGTCGCGCGGGCCGGCATCGGCGCCGTTGACGAGACGGCAGCGGTCGGCCATGCGGAAGACGGTGAAGTCGGCGCGCACCATGCCTTCGTCGTCGAGGAAATGGGTGTAGACGCCCTTGCCGATGTTGGCATCGCCGCCGATCTTGGCAGCGCACAGCCATTCCATCAGTTCGACATGGTCGGGTCCTTCGATATCGACCATGTGGAAGTGGCTGAGATTGACGATGCCGCAATCCTCGCTCATCGCCAGATGCTCGGCATTCGAGACGCGCCAGAAATGGCGGCTGTCCCATTCGTTCTCGCGAACCGGCACGCGGTCACCGTATTTTTCCAGAAGGTGCTCGTTGGCGGCGTAGCCGTGCGCACGCTCCCAGCCGCCGAGCTCCATGAAGTAGCCGCCCAGCTCCTTTTCGCGCTCGTAGAAGGGCGAGCGCTTGACGTTGCGGCCGGAGGCATAGGGTTCGCGGGTGTGGACAGCCGGGAAATAGATCTTCTGGGCGGCTTCGAAGCAGCGGCCTTCAATGAACTCTTCCGTCAGCTGATGCGGATAGAAGCGGGCGTAATCAATGCTGTTGTGGTCGATTTCGGTCCGACCGTCGGTCATCCAGTCGGCGATCAGCTTGCCATAGCCGGGGCCATCCTTGACCCAGATGGCGACGCAATACCAGAGGCCGCGCACCTTCTGGCTCTCGCCGCAGGATGGACCGCCGGCGGCGGAAACCTGCAGCAGACCGTTGAAGGAATGGCCTTCGTTATAACCGAGTTCGCCGAGGATCGGCGTCAGTTCCATGGCGCGCTCGAGCGGCTCGATGATCTGTTCCATCTCGAGATCGCGCTGCGACGGCGAAAGGCGGGCTTCGTGTTTTTCGAGAAGCTCGCGCGGATGGCACATGCGCGGATTGTTGGCTTCGTAATAGCCCCACTCAATCTGGCCGCCTTCGGTCGTCGCCGGGTCGCCGGTATCGCGCATATAGGCGGAGTTGCCCTGGTCGCGCAGCAGCGGGAAGCCGATCTCCTTGCCGGTGCCTTCGAACTCGTTATAGGGACCGAAGAAGGTCAGCGGGTGATCGACCGGCATGACCGGCAGGTCTTCGCCGACCATCTCGGCGATCAGGCGTCCCCAGAGGCCGGCGCAGACGATGACGTGGTCGGCCATGATGGTGCCGCGATGGGTGACGACGCCCTTGATGCGGCCGCCTTCGACGATCAGCGACTTCGCCGGGGTATTGCCGAAGACCTGCAGCTTGCCGGCCTTTTCGGCGGCGTCGACCAGTTTGCCGGCAACGGTCTGCGAGCGCGGAATGACGAGGCCGGCATCCGGATCGAAGAGGCCGCCCATCACCTGATCTTCCTCGATCAGCGGGAACTTCTTCTTGATCTCGGCAGGGCTGACATAATGGGCGCGTGTGCCGAAGGCGCGGGCCGAGGAAAGCTTGCGCTTGATTTCCTCCATCCAGGCATGGTCGCCGGTACGCGCCACTTCGAGGCCGCCGATGCGGGCGTAATGGCCCATTTTCTCATAGAAATCGATCGAATATTGCGTGGTCCAGACCGACAGATAGTCGTGGCTGGTGGTGTAACAGAAGTCCGAGGCATGGGCTGTCGAGCCGATGTCGGTCGGTATGCCCGACTTGTCGATGCCGACGATGTCGTCCCATCCGCGCTCGACGAGATGATGAGCGATGGAGGCGCCGACGATGCCGCCGAGCCCGATGATGACGACCTTTGCCTTTTCCGGAAATGCTGCCACGTGCTGTTCCTTCTATTTCCGCACGAATTAAAACTACCTAGCCGCGCTTGGCTTACGCTTCGCGTGAGATGCAGGAGTCATGTCAGCCTCGTGAGCGTGTCACATTTGCCGAAGCTGCAAAACCCCAGACCTCTCCCTCTCGAAGCTGGATAAGCCATTATGCATAAGGCTCACAATCGTCATTGGTCCTACGCCGTCGAGTAACGGCGTAATTGCGTCAGCCCGGATCGAGGCTGAAATTATTCCCGATAGAGCTCGCACGCCCGGATCACGACGCTGAAATCGCCTCGAGCCGGTCGATGTCCCCCAGCACGATATCTTCGGAAACAGGTTCGCGATTGTGCAGTCGGAACCATTCGGCCGCTTCGCGCACGCGATCCCCGTGCGGCGAGGGATAGGCGCCCAGCCGGAGAACCCACTCGCGCACGGTCTCGCGCTCCATCCGTCCGGCCCGATATCGCTCGCAGACGGTTTTCGCCGAGGCGACGAGATCATTGATGCTTTTCACGGGACTGTCCCTCAATGCACGGAAGGCTCTTCATCGTCGAGGAAGGATCGAATGCCGTCCCGCGCCACGACCGCCAGGAATTCGTCGAAGGCTTCACGGTCGGTCGCGAACGGCTCGTCCCACTGGATCAGATCCTCCGCCTGGGTGACGACTTCCATCGTCCAGTCTCCGTTGCTGCCGGCGGTTCGAAAGATATCGACGAGCACCGTAACCCCGTCATCGGTAAATTCCCCCGCCAATTCGGAGTGCTCAAGCTTCTGTTTCTTTGCCATTCAACCGCCAGCGCCGGGAGGGGCGTCGTTTTTGAGATGCTCTTCATATTGGACCGTCTCGGTCTCGTCCGTGTCTATAGAAGCCGATGGCGATCTTGCCAAGCGAACGCCGGCGCCGCCGCCATCTTCCGGGATAAACAGCACGCCTGCATCTTCCAGGCTGCGCCTCATGGCCTGGAGAGTTTTCTCATCAGGGAGATGCGCTCCCGCCTCGAAACCGGCAATCGTCGCCTTGTCGATCTTCGAAGCTGAAGACAGGTCGTCCTCAGACCAGGCGATGAGTGCCCGCGCGGCGCGGCACTGGGCTGGAGATAGATACAAATCACTACCTTGCATCGAAATTCGATTCTTGCTCTGGGTCAGCAATACAAAGATGTAACCGCAGCAGAAGAAAGCAAGCGAGGCTCACTGTCAGTCTATGCCGGTTGCGGTTGCGCGTCATTATGATGGACGAGCCGAAAATCGCCGAAGCTTCCGCACCGACAATCGTCTCGGCTGGCATTGACCGCTATTGCGGCACCTGGAACAGGTGGCGGATTTGCATAAGCAACGAGGTCATCGAGCTGCCGTTCAACGTTGTGCCTTCGGTCACGAATGAATGCTGGCCGGTCTCTATGCGGCGGGACAGCGTGGCGGCGAGCTCCTCGGCGATGCCGGGCCGGTCGTGCAGCAGCGGTGTCAGACTGGTCTGCGCAATTTCGTAAATGACCACGAAGGTAAGGGCGCGCAGCCTTGCCGCTTCGCCGGCGCCGATCAGCAGTCCGCTCTCGCCGAAATAGTCGCCCGGTGCCAATCGTCCGACTTCGATTTCCTTTTGGCCCTCCTTCCGCGTCGCGATGACGGCGCCGCTGCGCACGATCATCAGCGAAGCCACCGTATCCCCCTGTTCAATCAGAATCGCATCCTTCTTGAAGGTCCGCCGCGTCATCGAGGCGGCCAGCGTTTCCTTCTCGTCCTCCGTCAACGAGGAAAACAGGGGGATGGCATCGAGGAGCTTCAGCGGCGTCGGACGATGCGGCCCTGCCATTTCTTCCGGCTGCATCCGGTCGGGCGGCGGGCCCGCGGCATCGATCGGCCGCGTCAGGGTGAGGCCGGCAGCCTTGATGTGGCGATAGACGAGATCGAATATCTCATTCTTCGCCGGCCCAGCGTGGCCAATATCCCTGACGCGAAAAGAAAGCTCAACCTCCACCGCATCGGCATTGAGCGATTTGACCTGTACGCCGGGCATTGGTTCCGTCAGGATAGAGCCGCTGCTCAAAAGCACGGTGCGCATGACCTCGACGATCGTCGATGGCCCCGCCGTCGGTACGACGCGGACCGTCAGCATGACACCGTGGCTGCGGTCGGGGCTGCTGAGGTTGGTCAGCCCCACCTTGGCAAGGAAGCTGTTGGGCAGGATGACGAGGTCGTTCGTGCCGTTCAGGAGATGCGTGGAACGCCAGTTGGTTTCGACGACACGCCCTTCGACGCCGTCGGTGAGGACGATCCAATCGCCGATTGTGTAAGGCCGGCCGAGATTGAGGGCGATGCCTGAAAAGACGTCGTTCAGCGTGCTCTGCAGCGCCAGGCCGAGGATGATGGCGAAGACGCCCGAGGTGGCGATCAGCGTCCCGACGGGAAAGCTGAAGACATAGGCTACCACCGAAAGGATCGCGCCGAGATAGATCAGGCCGATAACCAGATCCTGAACGAGGCGCCCCTCCCGCGGTTGACGTTCGAAGATCAAGAAGACACGAACGAAGCCGATCAAGGCCCAGGCGGCATTGATCCACCAGACCACCTTGGCAAGGCCGATGAAGACACGTTCGAAGGTGGACGACGATGTCGGGCTGACCTCATAGGGCACGATATCGTGATAGAGAAGCAGGATGGTCAGCGCCGCGAAGAAGAACACCTGACCGGCCAGCTTCCAGCTCGGGAAGCGGCGAAGGGCAATTCGGATAACCATCGCGCCGACCACGGCCAGCATTCCGACCTGGACGATGGGATCGGAAAGCACGTCGGGCCAAGTGGGATTGTCAAGCATTGAAATCGACTCGCGAGAGAAGGCTGAGTGCGGCCAGAACCGCTATGGCAATGACCGGTCGAAGAACCTTCGTCGCTGTCATCGAATAGTCCTTGAGAAAAATCCATTCCTCGCGACGTCCGCCGGGCAGGCGACCGGAGGTCCGGAAAAGCAACATTGCCGTTCGTTCAAGCGATGTCAAACCGCCACCTAGCCATGGATTTCGCGTTGCGCCTTTCGGGTGATCAGGCGCTCAGCGAAGCTTGCCGATGCTGGCATACATGCCGGTCGTGCGGAATTCGGTCGGATTGGTGCCGTAGACGCGGCGGAAGACCTTCGAGAAATAGTTTGCGTCCTCGAAGCCGCACATGATGGCAACTTCCTTGACCGGCAGGAAGTCTGCCTTGGTCAGAAGCTTGACGGCGCGCTGCAGCCGCTGCTGCAGCACGTATTCCGCCGGCGGCATGCCTTCGCTCTCGGCGAAGCTGCGGGAGAAATGCGCGCGGCTGAGGCCGACGATGCCGGCGAGTTCGCTGACCGGCAGCGGTTTGTCGAGATTGGCGTTGATATGATCGATGACAGGCTGCATCAGGCTGAGCTCGGCGGCAAAGGCCGGCGAGCCGAAGACGTCGTCATAGAGCGCCATCGCGGCTTCATAGGCGATCGCCGAGGCCGCTCCCGCCGAGGTCGCGCCCTTGACGAGACGGAGGCTGCAATCGGCGAGATGATCGATGGTCGAGGGCTGCAGTTTCAAGACCGGACCGGCAGTGGAAAGTACCAGCTTGTGGATGCGCAGCGTTTCCTCGCCGTTCATCGAAATCCAGAAATACTCCCAACGGTCGCCCTTCTCCAGCCAGTAGCGGTGATTGTGCGGCACGAGCACGAGGAGCGTGTCGCCGCCCTGAAGGCGATAGTTGCGGTTCTGGTAGCGCAGCCGGCCGCTGCCGCTGATCGTGTGCTGCAGCACGGTGAACGGCGTCTGGCCGCGTCTGCGGCCGTCCCAATCATAGGTTTCGTTCTCGCGCACCTCGTAACCGGCGCTGGTCGGCATCGCGTGCAACCGCTGACGGCCGCGGGGTAGCGAGACCGTCCTCATCGACTGTCCGTTGGCGATTAAATCCTGCAGCACAAAATTACCCCTGAAAGCATAATCCTTCTCTGGTCGGCCTGCCGAATTCGGGCATAATCCCGCTCGACAAGAAGGAAGAGAGCACGGCCGATCGATCGGTCGGGAGGAAAACAGGCAGTTTTACGGCTTTTTCAACCACATGTGCCGGCATGCGGTCTGTTCCTCCATATCAATCTTTTCTCTAGCATTCGATTGGGTCGAGGTGAAGATCATGAGTTTCAAAATCGCTATCATCGGTGCGGGCAGCGTCGGTTTCACCAAGAAGCTGTTCACCGACATATTGTGCGTTCCGGAGTTTCGCGACATCGAATTCGCGCTCACCGATATCAGCGAACATAACCTCGAGATGATCAAGGCGATCCTCGACCGGGTCGTCGAGGCGAACAAGCTGCCGACCAAGGTGACGGCGACGACCGACCGCCGCAAGGCGCTGGAAGGCGCGCGTTACATCATCAGCTGCGTGCGGGTCGGCGGTCTCGAAGCCTATGCCGACGATATCAGGATCCCGCTGAAATACGGCATCGACCAGTGCGTCGGCGATACGATCTGCGCCGGCGGCATCCTTTATGGCCAGCGCAACATTCCCGTCATCCTCGACTTCTGCAAGGATATAAGAGAAGTCGCCGAGCCGGGCGCCAAGTTCCTCAACTACGCCAATCCGATGGCGATGAACACCTGGGCGGCGATCGAATATGGCAAGGTCGACACTGTCGGCCTCTGCCACGGCGTGCAGCACGGCGCCGAACAGATCGCCGAGGTGCTCGGCGCCACGTCGGTGCGCGAGCTCGATTACATCTGCTCCGGCATCAACCATCAGACCTGGTTCATCGACCTGCGCCTCAACGGCCGCAGGATCGGCAAGGACGAACTGGTCGCCGCCTTCGAGGCGCATCCCGTCTATTCGCAGCAGGAGAAATTGCGCATCGACGTGCTGAAGCGGTTCGGCGTTTATTCCACCGAAAGCAACGGCCACCTGTCGGAATATCTGCCCTGGTACCGCAAGCGGCCGGAGGAAATCACCCGCTGGATCGACATGTCCGACTGGATCCATGGCGAGACCGGCGGCTACCTCCGGCACTCGACGGAAACCCGCAACTGGTTCGAGACGGAATTCCCGCAGTTCCTCGAATCCGCCTCCAGGCCGATCGATCCGGCCAGGCGCTCGAACGAACATGCCAGCCACATCCTGGAGGGACTGGAAACGAACCGGGTCTATCGCGGCCATTTCAACGTCAAGAACAATGGCGTCATCACCAACCTGCCATCCGATGCGATCATCGAATCGCCCGGCTTCGTCGATCGCTTCGGCATCAACATGGTCTCCGGCGTCACCTTGCCGGAAGCCTGTGCTGCCACCTGCATCGCCTCGATCAACGTCCAGCGCATGTCGGTGCACGCGGCCATCTCCGGCGATATCGACCTCCTGAAGCTTGCCGTGCTGCACGATCCGCTGGTTGGCGCCGTCTCGACGCCGGAGGAAGTCTGGCAGATGGTCGACGAGATGGTCGTTGCCCAGGCGCGCTGGCTGCCGCAATATGCCGATGCCGTGCCGACCGCCAAGGAGCGGCTGTCGAAATCCAAGGTGCAGACCCGTGACTGGGCGGGGGCTGCGCGCCGCAACGTCCGCTCGATCGAGGAGCTGCGTGCGGAAAAGGCGGCGCTGAAACAGGCCGTCTGACTTTTTCGTGGAAGATGGGTCGTCATGGGTTTCCGGGAGGGAAATCCATGACATCAAACCCGCTTTCACATCGTGCGAGGAAAAGGAGCCCGCGTGACCGCGCTCCGAAACAGAGGGAGAAACGATGATGAATTTCCGCAAAACAAGCATTCTGGCCGGACTGGCGCTCGGCGTCTCAGTCATGGCGCTGAATGCCTATGCCTCCGAGGCGACCGTCCCGCCGGTGCCGCCGGAGTTCCCGGCCGAAGGCAAGATCAACTATGTCGCGCGCGACTCCATCCTGGAGTTCAAGGCGTTGCCCGAATATCACGAGCCCGACTGGGTCACCAAGAATTTCGTCTCCAGCGGCAAGCTGCCGGCGGTCAAGGACCGGCTGCCGAAGGAGCCGCTGGTCTTCAAGACGGGCAATATGCCCGACGGCATCGGCGTCTACGGCGATACGATGCGCCATGTCATCGGTGGCCGGCCGGAAGGCTGGAATTACGGCGCCGGCCAGACGCAGGGCTGGGGCGGCATCGATATCGGCCTGTCCGAATGCCTGACGCGCACCGCGCCGCTCTTCCAGGTGAAGGCCCAGGATACCGAGCCGCTGCCGAACCTTGCCAAGAGCTGGGACTGGTCGGAGGACGGCCATAAGCTGACCATGCACCTGATCGAAGGCGCCAAGTGGTCCGACGGCGCGCCGTTCAATGCCGACGACATCATGTTCTACTGGGAAGACGAGGTCATCGACCCGAACGTCTCGCCGCTCGGCGGCGGCGCTTCGCCTGAGGCCTTCGGTGTCGGCACGACGCTGAAGAAGATCGACGATTACACGGTCGAATGGACCTTCAAGGAAGCCTTCCCGAAGCAGTACCTCTACACGATGGCTTACCCGAACTTCTGCCCGGGTCCGTCGCACATCCTCAAACCGCAGCATCCGAAATATTCGAAGAACACCTACGACCAGTTCAAGAACGCCTTTCCGCCGGAGTTCATGAACATGCCTGTGATGGGCGCCTGGGTGCCGGTGGAATATCGCCCTGACGATATCATCGTCCTGCGCCGCAATCCCTATTACTGGAAGGTCGACGAAAAGGGCAACCAGCTGCCCTATCTCAACGAGCTGCACTACAAGCTCTCGACATGGGCCGACCGTGACGTTCAGGCGGTGGCCGGATCCGCGGATTTCTCCAACCTCGAGCAGCCGGAAAACTTCGTCGCCTCGCTGAAGCGCGCTGCGGAAAAGACCGCGCCCGCCCGCCTTGCCTTTGGCCCGCGCCTGATCGGCTATAACCTGCGGATGAACTTCTCCGCCAATGGCTGGGGCAACCCGGACGAGCGCGGCCAGGCGATCCGCGAGCTCAACCGCAACGAGGACTTCCGCAAGGCCGTTACCATGGCGTTGGATCGCAAGGCGATCGGTGACTCGCTGGTCAAGGGGCCGTTCACGGCGATCTATCCGGGCGGACTTTCCTCCGGCACCAGCTTCTACGATCGCAACTCCACCGTCTATTATCCCTTCGATCTCAAGGGCGCCAAGGCGGAACTCGCCAAAGCCGGCCTCAAGGACACTGACGGCAACGGCATCGTGAACTTCCCGGCCGGCACGGCGGGCGGCAAGGATGTCGAGATCGTCATGCTGATCAACAATCAGTACACGACCGACAAGAGTCTTGCCGAAGGTGTCGTCGGCCAGATGGAGAAGCTCGGCCTGAAGATCGTCATCAATGCGCTCGACGGCGCCAAGCGTGACGATGCCCATTATGCCGGCCGCTTCGACTGGCTGATCCAGCGCAACACGACGGAGCTGTCGTCGGTGGTGCAGAATACCGAGCAGCTTGCTCCTGTCGGTCCGCGCACCAGCTGGCATCACCGCGCCGGCAAGGATGACCAGCTCGATCTGATGCCGTTCGAAACGCAGCTTGTCGACGTCGTCAACAAGTTCAGGACGAGCCAGGACAATGACGAGCGCGTCGATCTGATGAAGCAGTATCAGAAGATCTCGACGGAGCACGTCAATACGGTCGGCCTGACGGAATATCCGGGCGCGCTGATCGTCAACAAGCGCTTCTCCAACGTGCCCCAGGGAACGCCGATTATGATGTTCAACTGGGCCGAAGATTCGGTGATCCGCGAACGCCTGTGGGTGGCTGCCGACAAGCAGGGCAAATATGAGCTGTTCCCCGAGCAGCTGCCCGGCAAGCCCGGCGACAAGGGCCCGATCAACTGAGGCCCATGGCCCGGAGATGAAGAGCTGAAGCGCGTCGCACCTGACGCGATGCGCTAGAGGGTTCCCTCCCAACTGAAGTGAGTTCCGGGCCGCGCGTGCCGCGCGCGGCCTGATATGACCAACGAGCCGGCCGCGCTGACAAGGAGCGACTGGCGGCAGAGAGAAGCGAACCGTTAGATGTTACGATTCCTGCTCGTGCGCATAGCCTCCGCGATCCCCGTTCTCTTGATCCTGAGCGTGGTGACTTTCGCGATCATCCAGGCACCGCCCGGCGATTACGCCGATTATATAAGATCCCAGCTGATCAACCAGGGCGGCGCATCCTATGCCCAGGCCGAAGCGCAGGCGCAGGCCTACCGCATCGAGCACGGCCTCGACAAGCCGATGGTCGTCCAATACGTCAACTGGATCGGCGGCATCGTAACGCGCGGCGATTTCGGCTACAGCATGTTCTACAACAAGCCGGTTGCCGACGTCGTCGGCGAGCGCCTGCCGCGGACCTTGCTGTTGGCGCTCGTCTGCCACATTTTCGCTTCGGTGCTCGGCATCGGCTTCGGCATCTGGGCGGCAACGCGGCAATATAGCTGGATCGACAGCACGCTTTCGGCAGTCTCCTTCCTCGGCATGACGGTGCCGCGCTTCCTGATGGCGCTGATCATCGTCTATCTCCTGGTCTTCCAGTTCAACGTAACGGAGATCGGCAGCTTCTTCTCGCCGCAATATGGCGGAGCGCCCTGGTCCTGGGCGAAATTCGTCGACCTCGTCAGCCATGTCTGGCCTGTCGTGGCGATCGCCACCTTCGGCGGGCTCGCCTATAACATGCGCGTCATGCGCGGTAATCTGCTCGATACGCTGAATGCGCAGTATGTCGAGACGGCAAAGGCGAAGGGCCTGTCCGGTGGCGCGGTGGTGATGCGCCATGCGGTGCCGAACGCGCTGCATCCGCTGGTGATGTATCAGGGTGTCGTGCTGCCCTACATGCTGACCGGCGAGATCGAAACCGCGATCATCTTCGCGCTGCCGACCGTCGGCCCGGCGATCGTCGGCTCGATGGCGATCGGCGACGTCTATGTCACCGCCACCTTCATGATGGTGCTGTCGGCGACGCTGATCGTCGGCAATATCATCGCCGACATGCTGCTCGCCTTGCTCGATCCGCGCGTACGCCAGTTCGGAGGAGCCTGAAATGCTTGCTTTCGATTCGTCCGACACGCCTCCGACAACCGAACCGGCAGCCAAGAAGCCTTCGCATGGCAGTGAAAGCTATCTGGCACTCGTCTGGCGCCGGTTGCGGCGCTCCTGGACCGGCGTTGCCGGGCTGGTGCTCGTCGGGCTCTTGATTCTGATGGCGGTCTTTGCCGATTTCTTCGCACCGATGGACCCGAAGGCGACCGACGTCGGCTTCGCGCCGCCGCAGGTGATGAGCTTCCACGACAAGGACGGAAATTTTGTCTTCCAGCCGCGTGTCTATGCGCTGTCGGATTCCGAGGAACTCGATCCCGTTACCTTTCAGCCGATCGTCGGTATGGACTACGACAATCCGCGGCTGCTCGGCTTCTTCGTTAAGGGTGCGGAATATACGTTGCTCGGCCTGATCCCGGCCGACCGGCACTTCTTCGGCTCGGTTGACGGCCAGCCGGTTCATTTCCTCGGCACCGACAAGTTTGGCCGCGACGTGCTGTCGCGCGCCATCATCGGCTCGCGCATCTCGCTGATGATCGCGCTGACAGTGGTCTTCATCGTCACGCTGATCGGCACGACGGTCGGCATGGTTTCCGGCTATTTCGGCGGCACCTTCGATGTCTGGCTGCAGCGCTTCGTCGAGCTGGTGCTCGCCTTCCCGCAGCTGCCGCTCTATCTCGCATTGACCTCGCTGATCCCGGTGACGGCGCCGACCAATGTCTTCCTCGCCTTCGTCATCGTCGTGATGTCGGCGCTCGGCTGGGCGCAGATGTCGCGCGAGGTGCGCGGCAAGACCCTGGCACTTGCCCGCATCGATTATGTCCGGGCGGCGATGGCGGTCGGCGCCACCGATCGGCGCATCATCATCCAGCATATCCTGCCGAACGTGCTGAGCCACGTCATCGTCGCGGTGACGCTGCACATACCGAGTGTCGTGCTCTTGGAATCCTTCCTCGGTTTCCTCGGCTTTGCCGTCAAGCCGCCGCTGATTTCCTGGGGGCTGATGCTGCAGGATACGGCGACCTATTCGGTCATCGGCTCCTATCCCTGGATTCTTTCTCCCGTCGGCTTCGTGCTCGTCACCGTCTTCGCCTTCAATGCGCTCGGCGACGGACTGCGCGACGCGGTCGATCCATATTGAGGTGATTGATATGGCTCTTGCACTGGTCAATTCCTTCGCCCCGCCCGTCCGCCACGATCATGACGGCCGCTCGGACACGCCGATCATCGACGCCCGCAACGTGGCGGTGAATTTCAAGGTCGAGGACGGCATGGTCGAGGCTGTCAAGGACGTCTCCTTCCAGCTCTATCGCGGCGAGACCATCGCGATCGTCGGCGAATCGGGCTCCGGCAAGTCGGTGACGGCGCGCACGGTGATGGGTCTCCTGTCGAAGCGCGCCGTCGTCTCCGCCAAATCGACGGTCTCCTATGACGGCAGTAACATCCTGAAATTCTCAGAGCGGGCGCGCCGCAAGCTGCGCGGCGACCGCATCTCGATGATCTTCCAGGAGCCGATGAGTTCGCTGAACCCGATCTATACGATCGGCAGCCAGATCGTCGAGGCGATCCGCGTCCATCGCCGGATCAGCAAGCGGGATGCGGAAAAGCGCGCCCTCGAGCTGCTCGAACATGTGCAAATTCCCGACCCGGCCGCCCGCCTCAGGCAATATCCGCATCAGCTTTCCGGCGGCCAGCGCCAGCGCGTGATGATCGCCATGGCGCTCGCCAACGATCCCGACGTGTTGATCGCCGACGAGCCGACGACGGCGCTCGACGTCACCGTCCAGGCGCAGATCCTCAATCTGATCCGCAACCTGCAGAAAGAGCTGGGAATGGCGGTCATCCTCATCACCCATGATCTGACGGTGGTGCGGCAGTTCTCCGATTACGTCTATGTGATGCAGCATGGCGAGGTCCGCGAACACAACGTCACCGAGGCGCTCTTTGCCAATCCGCAGCACCCTTACACCCGGCATCTGCTCGCCTCCGAGCCGCGTGGACAAGCCAATCCGCTGCCGGAGGGCTCCGACATCATCCTCGACGCCAAGGGCGTGCGTGTCGGCTTCATGCTGCGCCACGGCACCTTCCTGAAACCCGAGATGCGTGAGCTCGTCGCCGTCGATAGCCTCAGCCTGACGCTCCGTCGTCACGAGACGCTCGGCCTCGTCGGCGAATCAGGCTCCGGCAAGACCACCTTCGGCCAGGCGATCCTGCGGCTGAACACGCCGCAGGCCGGCGAGATCCATTTCGACCGTCAGCCGATCCACGGCCTTTCCAGGGCCGAGATGCGGCCGCTGCGGGCCCGCATGCAGGTGGTGTTCCAGGACCCGTTCTCCTCGCTCAATCCGCGCATGACGATTGGCCAGACCATCGAGGAAGGGCTCGTCGTCAACCGGCTGGGCGCTACGAGGGCCGAACGGCAGGACCGGGTGCGCGAGGCGCTTGTTGCCGCCGGCATGCCCGGCAATATCCTGTCGCGTTTCCCGCATGAATTTTCCGGCGGCCAGCGCCAGCGCATCGCCATCGCACGCGCCATCGCGCTGGAGCCGGAATTCATCCTGCTCGACGAGCCGACATCCGCACTCGACCTGTCCGTCCAGGCGCAGATCATCGAACTGCTGCGCAAGCTGCAGGACGAGCGCGGCTTGAGTTACCTCTTCATCTCCCACGATCTCAAGGTCGTCCGGGCGCTCTGCCATCGCGTCATCGTCATGCAGCATGGCAAGATCATGGAAGAGGGGCCCGTCGACGAAGTGCTCACCAATCCCAAGACCGCCTACACCGAACGGCTCGTCAAGGCCGCTTTCGAGGTAGCATGATTATCGAATGCCGGAGGCTATAATGGCAGAAAATCCCAAAATCACCTTCATCGGAGCAGGCTCCACCGTCTTCATGAAGAACATCATCGGCGACGTTTTGCAGCGTCCCGCACTCTCGGGTGCGACGATCGCGCTGATGGATCTCAACCCGCAGCGGCTTGAGGAAAGCGCCATCGTCGTCAACAAGCTGATCTCGACGCTCGGCGTCAAGGCCAAGGCCGAGACCTACTCCGACCAGCGCAAGGCGCTTTCAGGCGCCGATTTCGTCGTCGTCGCCTTCCAGATCGGCGGCTATGAGCCCTGCACCGTCACCGATTTCGAGGTGCCGAAGAAATACGGGCTGCGCCAGACGATCGCCGACACGCTCGGCGTCGGCGGCATCATGCGGGGCTTGCGCACCGTGCCGCATCTCTGGAAGGTCTGCGAGGACATGCTCGCCGTCTGCCCCGAGGCGATCATGCTGCAATATGTCAACCCGATGGCGATCAACACCTGGGCGATCTCGGAGAAATATCCGACCATCCGCCAGGTCGGCCTCTGCCATTCGGTGCAGGGCACGGCGATGGAGCTGGCGCACGATCTCGACATTCCCTACGAGGAAATCCGCTACCGCGCCGCCGGCATCAACCACATGGCCTTCTATCTCAAATTCGAGCATCGCCAGCCCGACGGCTCCTACCGCAACCTCTATCCCGATCTCTTGCGCGGCTACCGCGAGGGCAGGGCGCCGAAGCCCGGCTGGAATCCGCGCTGCCCCAACAAGGTGCGCTACGAGATGCTGACCAGGCTCGGCTATTTCGTCACCGAAAGCTCGGAGCATTTCGCCGAATACACGCCCTATTTCATCAAGGAAGGCCGTGAGGACCTGATCGAGAAATTCGGCATTCCGCTCGATGAATATCCGAAGCGCTGCATCGAGCAGATCGAGCGCTGGAAGGGCCAGGCCGAGGCCTATCGCTCGGCCGACAAGATCGAGGTGACGCCGTCGAAGGAATATGCCTCCTCGATCATCAATTCGGTCTGGACCGGCGAACCCTCGGTCATTTACGGCAATCTGCGCAACAATGGCTGCATCACCTCGCTGCCGGAAAATTGCGCCGCCGAAGTGCCCTGCCTCGTCGACGCCTCCGGCATCCAGCCGACCTTCATCGGCGAGCTGCCGCCGCAACTGACGGCGCTGATGCGCACCAATATCAACGTGCAGGAACTGACGGTGCAGGCGCTGATGACCGAAAATCGCGAGCACATCTACCACGCCGCGATGATGGACCCGCATACGGCGGCCGAACTCGACCTCGACCAGATCTGGTCGCTGGTCGACGACCTGCTCGCCGCCCACGGCGACTGGCTGCCCGAATGGGCCCGCACATCGGGTAAAGTCAAGGCTGCCTGACCTCCTCTCCCTGGTCAGGCGTCAAAGAGCCCCGCGGTAGTGCAACAACCGCGGGGTTTTTGCGTTAGATGAGGCTTTGCGATCAGGGGGAACTCGAACTCTTTGCATCCCACGGACCGGCGCAGTGTGACGAATTTGGCTGCGGGCATGCGTGGGAGGATAGGTATGAGGCTACTGTGAAAGTCGCACCACGTTTATGAACCTGAAGATCGGTATTTGTCTGTGGCCATAACCTGAAGGCCGCAGGTTCAAATCCTGCCCCGCAACCAACTTCCCTAATCTTACCCAGACCAGTTATCGCTGGCGGAGAAGCTCCGCTTTCCCTGGCAATGGTAACTCGTCGTTCGCAAAGCTCACCATAACCTGAAGGGTGAGCAACGCGAACGGTTCAAATCATCAGCCGCGTCGCTGCGACCTGCGGGCACCGCTCGTGAAGGGTAAAGCTCCAGGGGCGAGGCGCCTGCCCCGCCAATCCCGATTTTAGACTAGTATGCGTCTGCCCGTCCACTAAATTGGCGACGGCTATGAAGAGAGAGAGACCTGAAGAGCAGATCCTTCTCAAGTGCCTACATCGGAACCCGCCGAACATCGTGTTTCACTTCGTCGCCTCCCTGCCGATAATGTCGATTTCATCCTGAGCGAGGAGTAAAGCTCGTACTCTCGGGCATGACGCCACCAGATCACACAACACGACATATTCATTCGCGTCGAAGGGGGCAGACGAAAGCCCAAACCAGTTTGGATCAACCCTGCGTGGTGACCATACGAGCCGTTCCTCCAGAAGGTAGACGCCATATACGACGTCTACCGTCTCGTTGCCAGTTAGCCCGAGGTTCGTCCGAATACTGTAGGCCGTCAGAGCGGCGTTCAAAACGATCGCAACTTCGATCAGCGCGCTTCGATAACCCGGTTGGCGTATAACCTCAATTCCGTGCACCCGCTCAAGCCACGTCGCTGCAAGCTGGACGGTGACCAGTGTGCGGTCCACGATGCACCGCAAGTCCTTCATTGGCACTATGTTCATGTATTTCGCCGGCTGCAGATAGACATCGACTGCGGTAGAAACGGCGCCGCACCGGCTGTGGCCGAGAACCACGATAGTCCTTAGACTCTCTCCGAGATGACTGGTCGCATAGCTCAGGCTTCCCATTACGTCGTCGCCGATGCCGTTGCCGGCGGTCCTGACGACGAACAAATCGTTCGGTCCCTCGGAAAAGATCAACTCGACCGGAACACGCGCGTCGGCGCAACCAACAATAGCCGCGAACGGCTGCTGAACTGGTGCGGCGCTACGCCCCGGAAAGAGGCCGACATCATGTGGGTCGATATCGATACTCAACGTTGTGCCATTGGATGAGCCGAACTGGGCGAGGAGTTCGGCAAAAGCCCGATTTCCAGCCTCCAGCCGCAGACGGGCAGCCTCTGAATCCGGCGGCAGGGGCCGGTGTGCCGCATCAAACGCGAACCGATAGATCACTTCTGCCAGCAATGCAGAGTTTTCACGCGAATGGTCTTCGGTGGAGTCCATTGCCATGTCGACAATTCTCCTGCGTAGGGATCCGGCCACTTGGGGACCCAGGAGTGGATCGATACTGTTACTGCCTGAATGTCGAAACGGCTGTCGTCGTCGGCGAGACCAAACAGGCGGCTGCCGCCCGTCGCTGGCTAACAGTTGTAGACACCGGCTGCGCATCGCCGTGCGCTCCTGCGAGCAACGCCGGCGACGCTGACTGGTGTCAGCGGTCTCCCGACTCTAGCCTCTGCGCTAGGCACCAGGCTAAATCCGATTACGGGACCATCGCGAAATTCGATGCTTGACGCGCCAGCAACGACTGCAAGCAATGTGATAGCGATCCATCTGAGCATGCCCAATCCCCTTTTCCTTCCGCTCATTTCTTGGAGAATATTTCCGGCAGTTCGTCAGCGTCCGGAAGGTCTTTCAAGTCCCGCTTTTTGGCGCCATCGGGCGCCTTGAAGTTGAAGTCGCCGGCCGCCGCGTCTGCTCCAGCCTTCCATGACCTGACGTCAATCGTATATTGCGGGAAGCCTTTTACCTTGGTGCTGGTAACAACATAGCGACAGGGGTAGGGGTTTTGGCCTTGGGCGATCCAGATCTGCCAATCAACCCCCTCCTTGGTGCGAAACGCCAGATGGTCGCATTCCTCCCCTCGTATTACGCCACTGCCGAGATCCTTCACGTCAACCACCTCGGACATGAGTGCGTCGTACGGGTGTGATATCAGCATGTCTCCGGCCGGCAGTGGTCGATTGAATTTGTCCCGCAAGGTGTCGATGAGGTTGTCAGTCGTTCCAGGCACTTCGGCCTGTGCGTAAAGGTTGGCGTCTTTCCCGAGGAACGACAATGTCTTCCCATCAAAAACGATCTCGACGTTGGCAAAGCCGCCTTGGCGTGTGACGTGCAACTTGTCGGGCCGATTGATCTTTACCGCTCCGGAGCTTGCTAGTGCGAGCTTCTGTTGCTGCTTGGTAACGACCTCCAGATTCGTGTCGTACTCAAATGATATCGTTTCTTGCGCAGCCATGTAGTCCGACATCGCCTTTAAGAGGCTCTTCGCCTCCTTCTCGTCCGCATGGACGGAAGTCGCGCACGTCACCGTCGCCATAACCACTACGGCGGCAAGCCGTCCGGCATTCTGGAAGAGGCTATCCGATTGAGATCGCATGGGTGATTCCTCCATTACCCTTGTAAGAAACCGCGCGCGGCTCAAGCAAACGCGCGGGAATTGATTGTCCTATAGTGCGCGCGGTAGGCCTTCCTTGGAGGGCCACACGCGGCTCACGCGTGAAAACCTGCACCTTGCAGAGATTTGGACTTCTCAAGCACAGCGGTCATGGGGCAGCTCTGCAGACGCGCGGCTGACTCCGGTTCTAGGTGCTACCAGGACGTTCCAAATAGCGTTGCAGAGCGGCATGCATGCTAAAAAAGAGGCGTTCGCGGCCGAGTTCGTCGGCGAAACCGGAGGCTCGAAGATAATCAAGCACATCCGGATTCAATCCTGCCAGCCAAACCGTTATCCCTTGGTCGGAAACGCGGCGTTCGCTCTCGATCATTGTCTGCAGCGCGGAATACTCGATGTCAAAGACCCCGCTCATATCGAGTGCGAGTACTTTCGGTTTATACTCTGCGACGAACGCCTGAATTTGATCCGCAACCTGTTGAACGTTTGCGAAAAAGAGCCGGCCCTCCGGGCGAAGTATCAATAGGCCGTTAAAAGTTTCGTCGTCGGGATGCTCCGAAGACAGCGGCCGGAGCACGTCGGTGTCGCGCTTGCGACCAAGGACGTAAACTTTCGGTTTTGCCGATTGGCTGGCCAGACCGATCAGCGAGAGGACGATGGCAACGACGATACCCTGGAGGGTGCCGAAAACCAGAACGCCGAGAAAGGCCGCCAGCGCCCAGCGAAACTCCATCCGGCGGACCTTGCGGATGGATGCAAACTCTGCCGGGGAAATGAGTCCGACCGAATAGATGATCACAATCGCGGCGAGGACGCCCTGCGGCAGCAAACCAAGCAGGGGAGCAAGGAACAGCATGGTGGCCGCCGAAGTCGCAGCGGTGACCAGGGAGGCTGTCTGGGATTGCCCGCCCACGGCGCGAACCACGGCCGTCTGCGAAGTGCCACCGCCTGCGGGCATTGAGCCGAAGAACGCGCCAGCCAGGTTCGCGGCGCCGGTCGCGACAAGCTCGCGATTGGGCTTGATCGGCGGCTCGGCCGGCTTGGCGAAGGCCCGACCCGCGGCAATCGTTTCGGTAAAGCTCATGAGAGCGATGCCGAGTGCTCCGGGCAGGAGTTGCTCGACCAGACCGGCACTGGGAGGCGTGAGTGACGGCAGTGATCGTGGGATGAAACCGACTGTCGCTATGCCCAATGCATTCAGGCCGACGACCCAGGAAATCAAGATGCCCGCACCGACAATCACGAGGGGGGCGGGAGAATGAGGCCAACGCCGTTCCATCAGTCCCAAGGCGATGAGCGCCGCGCCTGCGATCGTCAGCGTTAGCAGCGACGTTTCCGGCACATAGCGCACCAAGCTTACGACGTCGCGGAAAAAGCCGGCCTTTTCAATGTGTATCCCGAGCAGTTTCGGGATTTGATCGACCACGATCACGAGCCCGATGCCCGCCTTGAAACCGGTTAGCACGGGAGATGATATGAAATTCGCGACGAATCCGAGGCGAAGTACGGAGGCTGCAATGAGGAGGGCGCCGGTCAGTGCCGTGAGGGTTGCGAGGGCAGTGATCAGCTTAGCGGGATCGCCATCCGGAACGGCGATGCCAAGCTCGGTCCCCGCCAAGATGGCAAGAGTCGTCGTTGAACTGACACTCAACACGCGTGACGTGCCGAGTAATGCGTAGACAATCATTGGCACGAATGCCGTATAGAGGCCGACGCTTACTGGCACGCCGGCAACCGTGGCATAAGCCATCGCTTTGGGCAGAACAATTGCAGCGGCCGTCAGGCCAGCCACGATGTCGAGTCGAAGGAACGCTACGGGCGAGGCATCGCCTTTGTCTCCGCCGATTGTCATGTTCGTTTCGGGGGTCACGACTGCTGCTCCATTCGACAATTTGTCTCTCGCCTTGCATTTTGACAACTGTCGCCGCTTCGTCCCAGCGAAGACCTGAGGCAACGCTTCAGCAAAGGCGGTCCCAGCCATCTTCGATCCACTCAATACAACCGAATAAACGATCCTCCGCACCGTGCCCGAGAGGGGGTCGTCGGCCGTAGCACCAAGCCGAGGTTCTCCGACCGACATGTCACTGTCCACTCTAAGTCGCGGCTCAATATTTTATGTCCCTCGCGTCCTGTCGACCGGTTTGCTTGGTCTGGCGCTTGTCTTGTCGGCAGGCGGCGTTGCTCTTCTCGTCGGCGGCGCGACATGCTTGTTTTGTACTGCGCGCGCCCTGCCGCGTCTCTTGCTTGACGTCTCGTCCGGCGCGCCGCTGTTGTGCCTGCTCTGTGGACCACGATAGATCCGGCAGCGTTGCGAGGAACATTGAGGCTAGCAAAGTGACAAACAGAGGCCTTGATCCGACCACTGCCTTACCTCCATCGAATGCCGATCAACCGATGGAGATCGAACCAGACTATTATGCATCAACCAGCGGCGTGGAGGGCGTATATTACGGTATCGAACACCAGACGAGTCGGAATAGCTCGTCAGATGTGGACCGGCGGCGGGCTGACCGTGCCGAGCATATAAGGGTGAGTTGCCCTCGAAATCGGAAAGCAACTCAAATTAGCAGCGACGCTTTGGCTGCGACGGGGTCGCGACAACAAGGTTTCGGCCTGGCGGCAAGGTAAGGTCGATACTTTTTGCGGCGGAGGCGGGCTAGTTGGAACCATCGACGACTATTGGCGGTTCGCCGAAATGCTACGTGCTGGAGGTGAGCTCGACGGCGAACGCATCCTTAGTCCCCGCACTTTGAAATTCGGGCGTTGCTTGATGTCAAAAAAGCGCTCCGTCCTGACCGCCCCACTACAAAGCGGGTTGTTCAGATCCCCTGAGATGCTCGCGAGATTTGGGTCGGAAGCGATGGAGATTTCTATCTGGGCGCCGTTTCGCGATGCCACCTGTGTGGTGTGAACGCCGCCCCCGGGAAAAGGACCGTCTTTGGCAAAACGCCGCCCGTGGTTACGCTAGTGGGTCGTTGCTGCTAACTTCCAAGAATTCCCAGAAGGACAAACGACGCCATCGAAGCGCGCAGTACCCTCTAGGGACTGGCGACTTGTTACGAAACCACGGCATCCATCAACCCTGTCGTGGGTGTCGATCTGTTCGATAACTCCGGCGCTCCCGGTCGACGGATTTGCCCACGCGAGAGCTTTCGTTCCGACAGTTCCGCGGCCGACCACCTCTGCAATTACAGCTTGATCGCTGACTGGGGCGGCGCCGGGTGAAACGGAGGGCGCGGCAGACACTTCGAGAGGTTCGGTGCGTGAGCAGGCGGCGAGAAAGGCCATGCACGTGCACGCGATGACGACAATTCGTTTCATGCAGAGAATGATGGATATGAAGAAGACTATTTCAACCCACCGCGCATCAACTTTGGGGGAGGGCAGCGCCGCCTTCCCTGGTCCGGGTCAGGGCAAAGGCGATCGACATCGTGCCATTGATCGATCTTGCTGAACAACGGCCGAGGTCGCCGCTTCCGCTCAGCCGGGCTTGAATCCGATCACCATCGAGTCCGGCCCCAGCAACGGCTCGACGCGCGTGGACACGAAACCGGCGTCGCGCATCCAGGCTTGGCAGTCGGCGCCGGTGTAGTCGAACCCTCCGCGGGTCTCGATCAGCATGTTCAAGCTCATCAGCAGGCCGAAGGCGTTGCTTCGGCGCTCATCGTCGATGACGGCGTCGTAGACGATCAGGGCCCCGCCGTTCGGCAGCGCGGCGAAGGCTTTTTCCAGCAGCATCCTCTTCTCGGCAAGATCCCAGTCGTGGAGGATATGCCCCATTACGATCACATCCGCATTCGGCATCGGGCTGTCGAAGAAATTGCCCTGTTGGAAGCGGATGCGGTCGGCAAGGCCGTGCCGGGCGACGAACTCGTCAAATATCGGCTGCACGGCGGGCAGGTCGAAGCCGAGACCCTGGAGATGCGGATGAGCTCGGGCGATCACCACCGGCACCATGCCTTGCGCCGCGCCCACATCGGCGAAGGTCGTGTATTTCGACCAGTCGAACTTGGCGGCGATCGCCTGCGCCGCACCGGCGCTGATCCCGCTCATCGCCTCGAGGAACCCGCGCAGTCGTGCCGGCTCCGCATATATCGCCGCGAAGAAGTCCTCGCTGTGCTTGGCTTCGTTCTGCGGTTCTCCCGTGTGCAGGGCTTCGGTAAGCGAACCCCAGAAACCGTATAGCCGTGCATTGGCCATTTCGAGGATGCCGCCGATATAGGATGGCTTGGCCTTGTCGAGGAAGAGATCCGTATCAGTGGCATTGCGATAGCGGCCGTCCTCGCGTTCGAGCAGCTTCAGGGCCACCAGGGTGTCGAGGAAGTCGCGGGCTGAGCGGGGATGCAGTTTCAGCCTGGCCTGCAGCTCGGGCAGGTCGGCCGAGCCGGCCGCGAGCTCGGTGAAGACGCCGAGCTCGACCGCGCTGAGCATGGCTTTGGAGGCCCAGAACCCCATGCCAAGCCGCATGATGTTGTCTGGCGTGGTTGCGCCCATCGCTCGTCTCCTCGTAGATCGTGTCGTCGAACGGCACCCGGGATTGGTGCGGTAACCGAAGTGGTCCGACGGCGCTGTGAAGCAGAACGTTCCGTCTCGTCGAGGCACCCCGCAAGAAAAATAGAGCGTTTTAAGTTGGGGCACAATTAATCAAGAATCACTAGCCAAGAGCCCGCGGCTGAGCGGTGATTCCGACACCTGACGTTCACTGCGAAGTAGGCTCGCAGATCGCCGGCAACGCCTCACAAAGTTCGCCGCCCTCTGGAGCAATGCATTGTCTAGATTGTTCCCAGGCGGTGTGTTTTGCGCCATTCTTCGTATTCTGTCCGGGCATCGTCATGCAGCGGATAGTAGCGCTGCAACGAGCCGCCCTCCATAAGTTTCGCTCGCGAGAACTCCTCCCAATCGTGATGCATTTGCGATTCTTCGATTACCTTCGGGGCCATTGCGACTGGAAGCACCACCACCCCGTCATCGTCGGCGACGATGATGTCTCCGGGGATCACGGTGACACCGCCGCAGGCAATCGGAACGTTGACGGCGTTGGGATAGATGCCAGTCTGCACATGATAGTTGGGCGTCCAGCCGCGCAGCCACAAAGGGAGATCGAGCTTCTCGACATTGGGCCGATCGCGCATGCACCCATCGATCACGATGCCGGCGCCGCCTCTGCCTTTGAAATAGGTCGACATCATATCGCCAAAGACGCCCGAGCTCATGTCACCGCGCGCGTCGACCACGACCACATCGCCCTCCTGCACGTGATAAAGCACATGGCGGTGCAACTGCGTCTCCGGATCTGCATATTCTCCCTCGGTGAAAAGGTCGGGCCGCTGCGGCAGGAATTGAAGCGTCAGCGCCGGGCCGACGATGGACTTCCCGCGGCTCTGCGATACCGGGCCGACCATATGCGGATTGCGGAAGCCCATATGGCCGAGCGTACCGGCAATGGTCGCGGCGCCGATCTCCTTCAGTGCGTCGATCATGTCTCTGGGCGGTCGCGGAATATCGGGCGTATGCGTCATCTTAGGCTCCGGTGGATGAAACTACCAGTTTGTAACAGAACCGTCGCGGCGCTTGAGGTGAGGCGCTTCCCAGAAACGAAAGCTCTCCGCCTTGATCGCTTCTTCGTTGACCTCGACCCCGAGCCCCGGCAGATCGCTGACCGGATAGTCCGGGCCGTCGAGCCGTGGTTGCACGGGAAAGAAATCGGAATTGTCGAAGCCGAGCTTCGCTTCGGGCGCCCTGGTCTCGAGCCATGCGAAATTCGGCACCGCGGCGGCGAGATGGATGGTCGCGGCCGTGCAGACTGGGCCGAGGGGATTGTGCGGCATCAGGTCCACATAGTGCGCCTCGCTCCAGCCCGCGACCTTCATCGCTTCGGTGAGCCCGCCCACATTGCAGATGTCGAGCCGGTTGAACTGATGGATGCCACGCTCGATATAGGGCAGGAATTGCCACTTGCTGGCAAATTCCTCGCCGATGGCGAAGGGGATGTCGGTCATGGTGCGCAGGGATTCGTAGGCCTCTGGTGTCTCGTCTCGTATTGGCTCCTCGAGGAAATCAAGCACGCCACGGTCGAGCTTGTTACAGAAGCTCGCCGCCTCGGCCACCGACAGCCGATGATGATAATCGATGCCGAGGACGACGTCGTCGCCCAGCGCCTCGCGCGCCTTGTTCAGCATCGCTGCGGTAACGCCGATCGACTCCCGCGGCTCAAAGATGTCCTTGCTGTTTTGCCCGATGGGGAAGAAGCGGATCGCCTGCCACCCTTGTGCGCGGAGTTCGCGGGCTCGTTCGATGGCAACCTCGCCCTCGGCCTCGTCGCCGGTCGAGGCGAAGGTCGGAATGCGGTCGCGCTGCTTGCCGCCCAGCAGTTCGTAGGCTGGAACCCCCAGCGCCTTGCCCTTGATGTCGTGAAGGGCGATGTCGATCGCGGAAATCGCCGCCTGCAGAACGCGCCCGCCTTCGAAATATTGGCTGCGATAAATTTCCTGCCAAATCCGACCAGTCTGCATCGCGTCACGGCCCATGAGAAATTCGCGATAGTGTTCGATCGCACCGGCGACGGCCTTTTCGCGACCGCTCAAGCCGCTCTCGCCCCAGCCGAAGATGCCGCTGTCGGTCTCGACCTTGACCAGCATCTGGTTGCGCGTTCCTACCCATACTGGGTAGGGCTTGATCGCCGTGATTTTAAGCTTCGTCATCCACGCCCTCGTTTCACCCGCATCCGCCTGCTCTCAGTTGGCCTTGAGGGCCATTTCCGTTTCGCCGTCAAACAGATGCATTCGCTCCTGATCGAACTCGAGCCAAATCTGTTCGTCGGGCGTGACCGCAATGGTCGGCGGCACGCTGACATTGACGATGGCGCCTGATAGGAACGCCTGCACGAAGGTGACATCACCGGTCGGCTCCACCGTGTAGGCTTTGGCAGGGACGCTCCCAGGCGTCGCACTCTTGTGCAGCTTGATCGTCGAGTGGCGCGCGCCGAGCACGACTTTCTTGGTGGATGACCTTGCAACTTTCTGGGCATTTTTTGGCGAAAGCTCGAGGCGCCATCCCTCCGCGCTGATCAACACATTGTCGCCGCTTGCCGTTGATGCCTCCAATGGGACTAGGCTCATGGCCGGGCTGCCGACGAAGCTGGCGACGAACATGTTCACCGGATTGGCAAAGACCTGCGCCGGAGTATCGTATTGCTGCAGATAGCCGCCGTTCATCACCGCCATCCTGTCGGCCATGGTGACCGCTTCGAGCTGATCGTGGGTCACATAGATGATCGTCGCCTTGAGATCCTGGTGGAAACGCTTGATCTCCGACCGCATCTGCACCCGCAGCTTTGCGTCGAGGTTGGAAAGCGGTTCATCCATCAGGAATACGGCCGGATCGCGAACGAGCGCACGGCCGAGCGCCACGCGCTGCTGTTGGCCGCCCGAAAGTTCGCGCGGCTTGCGCTCGAGGAGCTGCGTCATGTCGAGCACCCGCGCTGCTTCCCTGACCTTCTTGTCGATCTCGTCGCGTGGCAGTTTGCGCATCTGCAGCGGGAAAGCCAGGTTTTTGTACACGGATTTCTGCGGGTAGAGCGCGTAGTTCTGGAACACCATTGCGATGTCCCGGTCCTTGGGGTCGAGGTCGTTGACCACCCGCTCGCCGATGACGATGTCGCCGGATGTGATAGGGATGAGCCCCGCCACAAGATTGAGCGTGGTTGTCTTGCCGCAGCCTGAAGGACCGACGAGCGCAACGAATTCGCCGTCATTGACCGTCAGCGAAACATCGTTGACAGCTTTGAAGCTGCCATAGGTCTTGACCAGATCTTTGAGGACCACGTGGGCCACCGGCAACTCCCTAGTGCTTGACCGCGCCTTCGGTGAGGGCGCGTACGAAGTATCGTTGAAGGACAAGGAACAGGACGACGACCGGCACGCTCATCATGAAGCTGGCCGCCATAAGACCCGGAAAGTCCGTCGTGTTTTCCGAGAAGAAGCGCTGGATGCCGACCGGCAGAGTCAGCTGCTCGTTCTTGGAGAGGAAGGTGTAGGCGTAGATGTACTCATTCCATGCGCCGATGAAGGAATAGATCGCGGTGGCGATGATTCCCGGCGCCGAGAGCGGCATGACGATCAGGAGAAAGGCCTGGAACCGTGTTGCCCCGTCGATGCGCGCCGCTTGTTCGAGTTGCACCGGGATGTTGTCGTAGAAGCCCTTGAGGAGCCAGATTGCCAGCGGCAGGCCGAATGTGAGGTAGGTCAGGACAAGCGACCCGTGCGTGTTCACCAGCCCGATCGCGCGCATCAGGATGAAGAGCGGCACGAGGAAGATCACTGCCGGGAACATGTTGCGAAGCAAAACGGCAAAGAACAGAAAGTTCCGGCCCGGGAAGGTGAAGCGCGAAAACGCGTAGGCCGCAGGAACGGCCACGATCACCGAAAGGATGGTCGTGGCGGTGGAGACGAAAAGGCTGTTCCAGAAGAAGCGCAGGAAGTCCTGGCCGACGCTGTTTTGCGGATCGAGCAATTTCTGGTAGCTGGCGAGGGTGGGTTGGTCCGGCCACCATTGCGGCGGAAACTGCATGGCCGCGAAGCCGGATTTGATAGAGGTGATCAACATCCAGATCATCGGTAATGCAGTGTAAAGCAGCATGAACACAAGGAAGATGCGTCCACCCCACCGCCATCCGTCGATGCGGATACGGCGACGGGCCTGGCTTCGATGAGCAGTCTCGGCGATCGCGCTCATGCGCTCCCATCCTTCTGCTCATTCCCGCTCAGCGCGCGGACGTAGAAGTAGCCGAGCGACATCAGGATCAAGAACAGCAGCACCGAATAGGCCGATGCCACCCCCCAGCGCTGGCGGCCGAAGGCGAGTTCATAAATGTGGGTGATCCAGATGTGCGATGCGTTCGAGGGCCCGCCGCCGGTCATGATCCAGGGGATGATGAAAGAATTGAAGTTGGCGACTGCCAGCAGAAGGATCGTCACCGTCGAGACGTTTCTCAAGTGTGGAAAGGTGACGTGCCAGAAACGCTGCCATGCGTTGGCTCCGTCGACTTTTGCGGCGCGCAGCAACTGGTCGGGAACGGTCTGCAGGCCAGCCATCATCATGATCATGGCAAAGGGAAACTCTCGCCAGATATTGACGACGATCAACGAGGGCAGCACTGTGCTGACGCTGTCGATGAAATTCGGCGGCCGATCGGCCCATCCGAGGCCGACCAGCACCGCGCCGATGATCCCGAAGTCGGAATGGTAGATCCACTTCCAGATGTAGGAGGCGGCGACCGCGCTGATGACCCAGGGAATGATCAGGATGGCTCGCAGAATTCCGCGGCCGAGAAAGTCGCGATGGAGCGCCAGTGCGCAGGCAAATCCCAGGACAAATGAAATGAGAGTGGATCCCAGTGTCCAGATAAGAGTGTTCGAGGTGACCTTCCAGAACACCGGACTTGTGAGGATGGCGGTGTAGTTGTCGAAGCCGACGAAGATCTTGTCCCGGAGCTGCAGGCCAGGCGGTGTATTGAAAAACGACAGTTCGATCGTGTAGTAGATCGGGTAGGCAATGACGATGAGCATCACGGCGATCGCGGGAAGCACGTACGCATAGTCAGCGCGATGCTCCAAGATGTTTCGCAGCACGCCGGACCGATCCGGTTGCAGTCTTCGGTGAGCCTCGGCCTTGCCAGTCAAGATCGTCACGGTGCGGTGCCCTTATTCTTCGGAACAAACCGGCTGCAATCGAGGTGCAGCCGGTCAGATCGTCAGGATTGACTAGAGTCCGCCGTCCATCAGGTCTTTTACCTTCTTGGCTGCGTCGTCCGCTGCTTGGTCGACTGTCATCGCCCCGGTGAGGGCGTTCTGCAGCATGTCCGGGACGATGATATTCATGATCTCAGGCGACTGCGGCAGCGCCGGGAACGGGATGCCGTAGGGCAGCATCGAAGTCGTGACATCAAGGAACTTGATGTTATCAAGACGTTCCTTCATCCACTTGGTCTTGAAGCCGTTCAGGTTGCCCGGGTTCGAGCCGGCATAGGCCATCTTCAGCGACCATTCGGGGCTCGTCCACATGCAGATGATGGCCTTTGCGGCCGGCTCGTCTACCTTGCCGCCCTCGACATATTCCGGCTTCAGGATGTGGATGTTGGAGCCGCCGAACACGACGGCACGCTTGCCGTCGGGGCCAGTCGGAATGAGGCCGTAGCGCATGTTGTCGATGACGGTCTGGGCTTTGTCCTTATCGCTGCCCGTCGTCTTCTTTTGCAGGTCGAGCATGACGTTGTAGTCGGACGGGTGCGAGATCATCATGCCGAGCTGGCCAGCGAGGAAGAGCGGTTGGTTGTCGGCCTGCTGGTTGGTGAGCGCCGAGACCGGAACCGACTTGTCGCGAACGTACATGTCGTAGGAGGCTTGCAATGCGGCCTTGCTCTGCGGGCTATTGAGCTGGACCTCCTTATAGGTCGGATTGGCGGTCGCTTCGTCGAAGACGCCGCCGCCATAGGCCCACAGCTGCGGCATGAACCGGTACGGCGTATTGCCGGCATTCTTGCGAGCCACGAGGCCGTAGCCGGCAATGCCGAGCTTGTCGTGGATCTGCTTGGAATATTTGACGACGTCGTCCCAGGTTGCCGGAGCCTTGTCCGGATCGAGGCCTGCACGCTTGAAGATGTCGGCGTTCCAGATGAACGCCATCGTCTCGTTGTTGGTTGGAATGCCGTAGGTTTCCCCCTCCCAGGTCACAGCCTTCATGGCGCCCGGCCAGAAATCCTCGGTCGAATAGCCTACATCCTCGGGCTTGAGCGGCTGCAAATAGCCCTTCGAGGCGAACTCGGTGCCGCCGAGGATTTGCAGGCGGACCGCCATGGGCGCGGCATTGCCTAAAAGCGCGGTCCGGAACTTGTCCAGCAGGTCGTTATAGGTGAGGGCTTGTTCCTCAAGCTGGATGTTTGGGTAGGTCTTGCGGAAGGTCTCGAAGAAGTCCTTGTAATACTGGCGCAGGAGGTCGGGGTCGCCCTCGAATACGCCCTGATACCAGAATGTCAGGCGGCCCTTATAGTCGAGCGGGGTAACCTTGCCGCAATCGGCCGCCGTGTCGAACTCCTGCGTGCCGGCGATGGAGCGCACATATTGCGGTGACCACTGGCTCAAGTCGACCGGCGCACTGAGCGCAGACACGGACATCAACGATACCATCAAAGCAGTGGATACAGTGCCGCGTACGACGACACCGCCGAGCGAAAGACTCGTCATAGGTATTCTCCCAGGTTTTCTCCCAAGCCGCTCTGCATCGAGGCGAGCGGTCTTGCTCCCAGGCCGTGGGATTCTCCCACTTAATGTATCCCTTCGACCTTATCATACGTTTTCATGTCGAGGATTGTCTGTCAACTGAAGAAATCGTACATTGTTTTGGGAGTTTTTGCATGATATCCCGAAAATGTATGTATGGAATGGGGACAGTCTTGACTGAAACAAGCGAATTTAAAGCACAGCCCCCTGAGGGGATCGATGCTACAGGGGCCTCGAGCGAGGGCGCGTCTGTTTACCAACTGATCAGGGACGACATCATCGAAGGGCGGCTCGCGGCCAACGAGCGGCTCGTCATCACCGATCTCGCCCGGCGCCACGGCACCTCGACCAACCCCGTGCGAGAGGCTTTGCAGCTGTTGCGCGGGGAGGGCTTTGTCACTTTCTTTCCCAACCGCGGAGCGCGCGTCCGGCCCATCGATCAGGACTTTGTTCGGGATATCTACGAGATCGGCGTTTTGATCGAGCCGTCACTGACGCGCTGGTTCGTGAATATGGCGACGGTGGAGGACATTGCTGAACTCGAACGCATCCAAAGCCTCATTGAAGAGAACAACTTTGCCGACACGGTAAGGCATAGCGAACTGGACACCGCCTTTCATACCGTCATGTACCGGAAGCACTACAACCGCCATGCCGCCGAGCTTTGGTGGAAGCATCGCGAAGTGCTTCGAGCCGTGAGCCGCCGCTTCGATTTTACGCTTGCCCGGCGTGCGGCGATCCTGAGCGAGCATCGCGAGCTCATCGCGCATGTCAAAGCCGGAAGGGCGAACGAGGCAGCCGAACTTATTGCACGCCACGTCGAAGGCTCAGGCCGACACATCCTCGAACACATGCGTGCGCGTAACGCCGCTCGCGCCGGATGAATATCGTTACCCGGAACACTTCAGGTAAAGGCAATTGAGATGAAGATCACCAGCGTTCGGCCGTGGCTAATCAAGTCCGATTCTTCCTATTGGGGAGAGTTTCTGTTTGTTGAAGTGACGACCGACGAGGGGGTGAGCGGCTGGGGAGAGATCACCACCACGACAAGGCTCGCCAATCGCGCCCTCTGCACGATCTTGCGGCAGATCGGCGCCGCTTTGATGGGCGAGGACCCGGCGCGCATCGAGTATCTTTGGCACAAGATATTCCGCAGCTTCACCTACATGGGCAGTCGCGGCGCCGCCGTCGAATGCGTGAGCGCCATCGACATAGCCCTCTGGGACATCCGGGGCAAAGTCCTTGGCAAGCCGATTTACGAGCTGTTGGGCGGGCCGGTGCGCGATGAAATCGCGCTCTACACCCATCCCAACCAGGCCAAGTTTACCAGCAAAGAGGCGGTGGTCAGGGAAATTCGAGACATCGTCGAGTCCGGTCACACAGCGCTCAAGTTCGATCCTTTCCCCTACCAGGGCAGCACCGCCGATGGACAGGCTCGCGAACAGCGGGACGGCTACCTCGATGGCAGCATGACGCGCAAGGATGAGCGTGAGGCCGCCGAGCTCACCGCCCTGATCCGCGAAACGGCGGGCTCTGATGTCGACATCCTCATCGATGCGCATGGCCGGTTCGACGTTCCCACCGCCATTCGCCTTTGTCGGAGCCTCGAGGAAGCTGGCCAGATCGACTGGTTCGAGGAGCCCTGTCCGCCGGAGAGCCTCAATGCTCTCAGACAGGTCCGCGACAAGGTCAGCGCCCCTATCTCGTGGGGCGAACGCGGCCACACGAAGTGGGATTTCGTGCCGGTGCTCGAAAACAAGCTCGCCGACTACATCATGCCTGATGTCACCTGGACCGGCGGCATTACCGAGCTCAAGAAAATATCAGCCCTATGCGAAGCCTACTACATCCCGGTATCGCCGCATGACGCCGCAGGACCGATCAACGTAGTTGCCGGAGCGCAGGTGATGATGACCGTTCCCAACTTCTACAAGCTTGAAACGTCGGAGTGGAACCTCGGCAAATACGACCACCTCATCGACACACCGCTCGATGTTTCGAACGGCAGCCTAAAGCTTACACCGAGGCCCGGTCTCGGCGTTGAAATGAACCGCGACTACCTTGAAAGCCACGAGATAGATCTGGCCTAGCAACGCTCTACGCCGCCGCCGTGTGCGGCAACGATCCCGCCGACCGAAACGAGGATAAATCATGCCAGAGGCATATGCAGCCGACGAGGCGCTCAATCGGGTCAACACGCATTCCAAGCCTTCCGAGCTTCGCATAACCGACATGCGGGTAGCCGAAATTGTCGACGCGCCGTTCACCTCGGTGCTGCTGAAGATTTATACCAACCAGGGCATTGTCGGGCTTGGCGAGGTCCGCGACGGCGCCAGCGCCACCTACGCGCTGATGCTGAAGAGCCGGCTGCTGGGTGAGAACCCTTGCAACATCGATCGACTGTTTCGCCGGGTCAAGCAGTTCGGCGGGCATGGACGGCAAGGCGGCGGCGTATCGGCGGTTGAAATCGCCTTGTGGGATCTTGCCGGAAAAGCCTATGGCGTCCCCATCTACCAGATGCTCGGCGGACGATTTCGGGAGAAAGTGCGCGTCTACTGCGATACCGACGCCGCTGTGGCGAGCGGCACCGCAACCGGCAAGCGCCTCAAGCAGCGCATGGAGCTCGGCTTCACCTTCCTGAAGATGGACCTGGGGCTGATGCAGATCGCCGATGTGCCCGGTGCCGTCGTCTTTCCCGCCGGCTCACTGGAAGGATACCGCGACCGTCCCAGCCGCGGGCCGCTGAAGACCATTGAAGAGCGGCTTGTCCGCAATGCAGCCTACGATTTGCATAACGTCCAGCATCCGTTTACCGGACTCCACTTTTCCGACAAGGGCCTCGACCTGCTCGAGCAGTACATCGCCGAGGTGCGTGAGGTCATCGGTATGCAGGTTCCGCTTGCGATCGACCATATCGGCCATATCTCGATGCAGAACGGCATTCGCCTTGCCAGGCGAATTGAGAAATACGTGCCAGCCTGGCTCGAGGATGTGATCCCGTGGCAGTATACCGAGCAGTATCGACAGCTGCAGGACTCCACCACGGTGCCGATCTGCACCGGCGAGGACATATACCTCAAGGAGGGCTTCGAGCCCCTGCTCAAGAGCGGCGGCGTCTCCGTGATTCACCCGGATCTGCTCACCACTGGAGGCATCCTCGAGACCAAGAAGATCGGCGATATGGCGCAGGACCATGGTGTTCCCATGGCCATACACATGGCGGAAAGTCCGATCGCCGCAATGGCCGCCGCGCACGTCGCGACGGCAACCGAAAACTTCATGGCGCTCGAATACCACTCCGCCGATGTCGACTGGTGGGACGATATCGTTACCGGGCTTCCCAAGCCGCTGGTGAAGGACGGCTTTATCACTGTTCCGGACAAGCCGGGCCTGGGGATCGACGACGTCGTCGACGAGGTGATCTCGCAGCATCTGCAGCCGGGGGTCACCGGCATCTGGCAGCCTACGGATCATTGGGATGATGAGTATTCCTGGGATCGCACCTGGAGCTGAACGGACGGACCTATGAAGATCACCGACCTGCGCTGTGCCGTTATCGGCAAACACCCGATCGTCCGCATCGTCACGGACGAGGGCCTCTATGGCTTGGGCGAAGTCGAATTCACCAAGGCCTATCTCAAGCCCTGGGTGCTGCATTTCCGCGAGGCGCTGATCGGCGAGGACCCGACCGACGTCGAGAGAGTGATGCTGAAGATCCGCCAGCGCGGCTCCTTCAAGCCATACGGCGCGGCGGTGAGCGCGATCGAGCATGCGCTGTGGGATATTGCCGGCAAGGCCGCGGGCGTGCCGGCCTATAAGCTGCTCGGCGGCAAGGTGCGGGACAAGGTGCGGGTCTACAACGGCTCGGTCCGCCGGAAACGCTCCGGCGACCGGCCGGAGGATTACGCCGCTGACGTCAAATGGATGATGGAGCAGCCGCAGAACTTCTTCATGATCAAGCAAGGAATCTCCTTCCACTCCAACATGAAGGACACCATCGAGGGCTTCCACTACGGGGTGACGCAGAGGAAGGCCGGCTATCACGGTGCCATGGATCAGGGCGCAATCAGTGAGCGGGGTTTCAATCACATGCTCGACTGCGTGATCGCGATGAAGGAAGTGCTGGGCGATAAGGTCAGCCTGGCGCTCGACTGCGGCCCGGGCTGGATGCTGCCAGATGCGATCAGGTTCGCTCGCGCGGTCGAGAAGTACAATTTGATGTGGCTCGAGGACATGCTGACCGGCGACTACGTGCCGTGGGTCAATCCGCAGGCCTACCGGGAACTGACAACCTCCACTTCGACACCGATCCACACTGGTGAGCAGATCTACCTCCGGCACAATTTCAAGGAACTGATCGAGACGCAGGCAGTCCGCGTTATCGGCCCCGATCCAGCCGATATTGGCGGCATCGCCGAGCTCAAATGGGTCGCCGAGCATGCCTACATGCACTCGATCCTGATGGCACCGCACGGCACTGCCAACGGGCTGCTCGGTCTCGGCGCGCTGATCAATGTCTGCGCCACGTTGCCGGCAAATTATGTCGCCTTCGAATATCCGACTGCTTCGGACCCCTGGTGGGAGGATCTGGTCATCGGCTTGCCACCTGAGATCGTCAAGGACAGTATGGTGGATCTACTGGAAGCGCCGGGGCTGGGCCTCGATATCGACGCTGAAGCGGCAAGGAGATTTCTCCGGGAAGAGGATGCGGGCTTTTTCGACTGAACCTTGCTCCACCTGCCGTGCCTCCTGTCGGGCGCCAGGAAACAGGGCTTGCGCCAGTCCTTAAATGCCCGACCCGTCCAGTTCCTCGTCGTCCTCGCCTTCCCAGGGCGAGGGCATCGAGGTGCGATTGGCCGAGGGCATCGGCATCCAGCACTTCAACTCCGGCTCGGCATATTCGATGATGTGCCCGGGCGAGGAATCCGAGGCGCGCCAGCCTTCTCCACCGAACTGATCGCCATGCGACCAGTAGGCGAGATCGACTTCCGCCGGCCCCTGTTCGGACGCACGGATCGTCACCAGGATGCGGCTGCCGTCTCTCGGTGCGCTTGCCATCTGGCGCCAGCGGTCTTGCTCGTCCATCATGTTCCTCCTGCCTTGCTGCAGTGCAAGTGTTGCTTCGCCAACGAAAACGGTCAACTCAAACTTTGGGAAAACCATCGCCCGTTGATCGACAACCGCGGCTGCGTGACGGAGATGACCGAAGCCCAAGCGTTGGAGGCGGCCGAAGAGATGGGCATCCCCGTCGCCTGAGCGGCGTTGACGCTTCTTTATCGAAGCCAGAGGGAATGCATCCGAAGCGTAGGAATACGATGTGCCGCGCAGCCCCGTGGAGCTGCGCGGCACTGTCCTCAGTTCTTCTCGCCGAGTTTTCGGTCAAGAAAGTCGTGAATGAGCGGCGCCATTACGTCCAACTTGTCCTCCAGCGCGAAATGGCCGGTATCGAGAAGATGCAGTTCGGCATCCGGGAGATCACGGAGATAGGGATGCGCGCCTTCGGCCGGGAAGATCTTGTCGTTCTTGCCCCACACGATCAGCGTCGGCGGCTTGTGATCCCGGAAGAAGGCCTGGAACTGCGGGTAGAACGGCACATTGGTGCGATAGTCATAGAAGAGATCCAGCTGAATGTCCTTGTTGCCGGGTCGATCGAGCAGCGCCTGGTCATGAACCCAGTTGTCGGGGCTGATGCGGCTCAGATCGCTCATGCCGTCCGTGTACTGGAATTTCGTGGTCTCGAGGGTGACCAGGCCAGAGAGCCCGTCGCGGCTTTCCTTCGAGCCGTCAGCCCAATATTTTTTGATTGGGTCCCAGAATTCGCGAAGGCCCTCATCATAGGCGTTGCCGTTCTGTACGATGAGAGCCGTCACGCGATCCGGATGCTTCAAGGCGAGGCGATAACCCACCGGCGCACCATAATCCATGACGTACATCGCATATTTTCTTGCACCAAGCTGATCGAGCAAACCGTCAACAAGGTCGGCATAATGACCAAAGGTGTAGGCGAATTTGGTGTGGTCCGGAGCGTCACTCTGCCCGAAGCCAGGATAGTCCGGTGCGATGACCCGATAGCGATCGGCGAGAAGCGGCATCAGATTGCGGAACATATGCGAAGACGTCGGGAAGCCATGCAGCAGAACGACGACCGGGCCGTCCTTTGGGCCTGCTTCGCGGTAGAAGATGTTCACACCATCGACCGTTGCGGTCCGATAGTTGACCGTGATGGCAGCCTGCTGGACAATGGCGGCTTGGGCGGGCGTGGGCGATGCCGCAAAAGACATCGGGGCAAAGCTGACGGTTGCCAGCATCAGGGTCATGATCAGGCGTTTCATGGCGGTCTCCTTCGGGTTTGAGGCGCCAGCTGCGGCTGCCTTGGAGATCAACATAGCCTTCCACGAAAAAACGATAATCCGCTCAATGCGGAACTGATAATTACGGTGTGTGTAATAATCGGAGGTACGGCCCCTGCTTGATTCAGGAGCTGTGTCCCAACATTCCGGCCCGCAATGCTGAGATCTGGCGCTCAAGGCGGCTGGCGATTGCGGCGGTGGCGCTAGTTCAACAACCGGTTTTCGCGCAGGCGGGCCGTTGCCATATCCACGAAGGCCCGTACCTTGGCAGGCGCGTGCCGCCCTTCCGGATGAAGGATGTGGATGGGCATTGGCGGCTCTTCAAAGTCGCTGAGGACGATCTGCAGCTCCCCCGCCAGCAGCGCCGGGCCGATCTGGTAGTGCAGGACTCGGGTCAGTCCCCAACCTGCGCGGGCGGCTGTGATGACGGCGTCGTTGGTGTTGCATTGTAGAAGCGGGTCGATCGTCACCCGCTGATCGTTTGCAAAACGCCATTCCGGCGATGCCCAGGCGCTTGTGGAGGCCGCGATGCGATGGTTCTTGAGGTCGGCCGGCGTGATGGGAACGCCGTGCGTCTCGAGGTAGCTTGGAGAGCCGCAGATCACATGCCGAACAGTTCCGACCTTTATCGCCGAGAAGCCTGAATCCCGCAGGTGGCCGATACGAACGGCGACGTCGACCCCTTCTTCGACAATATTGACCGGGCGATCGATGAAGAGGGTCCGTGCGTGCATGGTCGGGAAGGTGTTCAGGAACTCGGTCACGATGGGCAGCACATACATCTGCCCGAACAATGCTGAAGCCGTGATCGCCAGCGTCCCCGTCGGAGTGGCGTAGGAGCCACCCGCCGCAGCCTCTGCTTCGGCGATATCCGCCAATATGCGGCGGCAATCCTCGAAATATCGTGTGCCTGCCTCCGTCATCTTGACGGAGCGTGTCGTGCGAACGAAGAGGCGGGCGCCAATCAGATCTTCAAGCGCCGCGACGGCGCGGGTGACAGCCGGTGCACTCATATGCATGTGGCGCGCGGCATCTGCAAAACTTCCGGTTTCTGCAACCCTGGCAAAAATCCGCATTGCCTGCCATCGATCCATTCGCCCCTCAAAGATTGCTTGTGTTGCTCTCACGTGACCATCGGCCAGATATGTATCAATCGAGAAAGAGATCGAGCAAGGCCATTTCGAGACTGATACCAATGACATGACTGGAAGCGTCACGAAAGGATGGCGGTGGCTATGCCGATCGCAACAGAGATGGGTCGATATAGGACGCCGCCAGTTTTTCGATGTCGGCACAGGTTTGCCCATCTATGCCGGCTTTCATGGCGCGCTCGCGGTGTTCGGCGTCGGGTGCGAGCGCCACGGCTATCGCCTTGGACAGTTGGAAGTCGAAGCTCGAGCCCTTGCGGGCCATATCGATTTCAGCCCCGGACATGCCGAGTGCCTTAGCGTCCTTTTCCTGCTGATGAGCGATATCGGGATCGCCACGTCCGGCGGTAAGCGCGAGCTCGATCGACAGCCGTGCGCGCGCATCGAGCTTGAACCCTGCCATGGTGGCGACCTCCTTGATCTGGACCTGGCGTTAGAAGCCGAAGTCACTCAAGCCGGGGTGATCGTCCGGCCGGCGGCCGAGTGCCCATCGGAACTTGCGCTCGGCCTCGGAGATCGGGTGCTCGTTGATGCTGGCATGGCGCGTCCGCATCAGCCCGTCCTCGGCGAATTCCCAGTTCTCGTTGCCATAGGCACGAAACCACTGACCGCTGTCATCGTGATACTCATAGGCATAGCGAACGGCGATGCGGTTGCCCTGGAAAGCCCACAGTTCCTTGATCAACCGGTAATCGAGCTCGCGGTTCCATTTGCGCCTGAGGAAAGCTTCGGCCTCGGCGCGATTGGTCGCGAATTCGACGCGGTTGCGCCAGCGCGTATCGAGTGTATAGGCGAGCGCCACCTTGGCGGCATCGCGGCTGTTCCAGCCATCTTCGGCAAGGCGGACCTTTTCGATGGCGCTCTGTTCATTGAAAGGGGGAAGTGGCGGACGAGACATGGTCGGTTCCTTTATGGGCTGGAATGGAGAGTGCGGCGGTGGTCGCCACGCGGCGACCACCGTCCGTTATTCATGTTGCAAAGACGATGAAGGTTGAAAAAGAGCAAGATGCTGTTGCGTCGGATGCATCAATGGGAACCGTCAGAGTTCGAGCTGGATCTGGTTTTCCTCATCACTCTCCTGTTCGGCAGGAACCGAGCAGCACAGCAGCACTTCGCCTTCGCCAATCGCTGCCGTCGGCTCCTTGATGTAGGTCACCGCACCCTTGATGAGCTTGGTCCGGCATGTGCCGCAATTGCCTTCCCGACAACTGAATTCCGGGCTGAGGCCGCGCGCTTCCGCCAGCTCCAGCAATGTGCCAGCCTCGGGTGTCCAGCGGGCTTCCTTCAACGATCCCATGAAGGCGACCGGTACGGGCTTTGTGGATGGCGGTCGACGGGCTGGCGCGGCCACCCCGACGTCCAGCGTCCGCTTCAGGGATGACGGGCCGAAAGCCTCCGCGTGAATGCGCCCATCGGCAATATTGTAGTTGCGCAGGCCATCGTAGAGTGACTGCGTGAATTGCGGCGGGCCGCAGAGATAGAAGTCATAATCGTTGAATGGCAGATGGCGGGTGAGGAGTGACATATCGATCCGCCCGGTGGCGTCGTAGTCGGCGCCTTCTTCGGCGCCTGTGACATCGCTCAAGACCCGGATCAGCCTCACGGCGCCTCGCGCGGCGTCGACAAGCTCGGCGATTTCCCGGTCGAAGGGACGCTCCTGTCTGGAACGCGCCGCGTGAAAGAGAATGATCGGGCGAATGCGCTGCTTGCGCAGCCCCTCGTAGACAACGTGGCGCAGCATGGCGAGCAGGGGCGTGATCCCCACGCCGCCGGCAAGCAGCACCGCCGGACGGGTCACGCGGACGTCAACGGTAAAGCCGCCGGCCGGCGCGCGCGCCTCGATCGTGTCGCCGACGCTGATATGATCGTGGAGATAGCTCGATACTGCGCCATCGCGCTTGACACTGATACGATAAAGGCCGTCCGAGGGTGCCACCGACAGGGTGTAGGTTCTGATGACAGGCTTGTCCGCGCCGGGAAGGCTGATGCGGATCGACAGATGCTGGCCGGCGACATGGGGCAGCAAACCTGCCCCATCGCTCGGCTGAAGGTGAAACGAACGGATGGAAGCGCTTTCCTCCACGATCCTGGTCACGGTGAGCGGGCGCCAGCGGGTGGCGAGTTCGGCAGCGCGCAGCCGGTCGGCCGCCTGCGCCCAATCGCCGGTCATCAGCGAATTGGCGGACCAGCCCTCGTCGCGGAAGGACCAGCGCAGGGCCAACGCGTTCCTCCGGCGGACGATGCGGCGTGCCTTGAACGTCCACAGTCGCTCGGCGCCCTGGAAGGCAGCTATCTCCGGTGAATCCAGGATAAGCTCGGCGTCGCCGGTCATCTGCAGCATGTCGCCGCTGGTATAATCAACGAAGACAAGCCCGGCCTTGCCGTTCAACAGGATGTTGCCGAGCGTTGCGAAAAAGAGGTTGCCGTCGAAGTCCGGGATCGTCAGTGACCCGTCGTCGGCAACGCGAACGAAGCCGGCCTTGCCGCCGCGATGCGACACGTCGACCTGACGGCGATCTTCGCGATCGGCATAAGAGGCGACGAAGAATGCATCCGCTGCCGCGATCATGGCGCGCGCAGCATCATCGAGGTCAGGCAGGTCTTCAACGGTGCCGGCAAAATCTTCGCCGGGATTTCGAACGAATTCGAAATCCCGGAGCTGAATGTAGCGCGGGCAGTTTCCAAAACTTTGGTCGACATCGACACGGAAGCCATCGGGCAAATTGGAGACGAAGCCGTTCATGCGGTTGCGCCGCCTTGTGTGCATCTCGATGCCAAGCAGGCCAATGGGCAGGCCCTCCGCCAAACCCTCGCTTGCCGGGTCTCTGGCATCTCTCCTGGCCGCAATATCCAGGGTCGTCGGCGATGGAGAGGACATGAAGCCCGGACGCCCTTCAAGGAAGGTCGCCCAGGCGTCGCCGCGGCTATCGACGCTGCCGAGCACGATGAACGGCAGCTGAGCGTAGAAGTCGCGGTGCTGGTCCGGCATGTAATCGCGAATGACACGTTGGCCGACGGCCGCCATGCGTTCGGCGACGCCCACCTTCTGCTGAATATAGGTCTCGCCTTCATGCCAGACCGGCAGCGTCTTCAAGGTCTCATTCATGTCCGTCTCTCCTCGAAAATGAAGATCGGGCGCATGCAGCCGCACGCCCGTGTGCTGGCGTCAGGCGGCTAGGCCAACGGGTGTTTGAACGAACGGGACGAAGCCCGGCAGCGCTTCGATACGACGAAGGAACGCGTTGACGGCGGGGTAGGTGGAGAGATCGACGTTGCCTTCCGGTGCACGGGCCACATAGCTGTAGATCGCAACATCCGCGATCGTCGGCCCATTGCCGACGAGCCAGTTGTGATCGGTAAGCTGGCTTTCGAGGTTGCGGAGCAGGGCATGGGCGCGAGCGATAACCTCTTCGGGATTATACTTGGCGCCGAAGACGGTGATCAGCCGTGCCGCTGCCGGACCATAAGCCACTTCACCGGCGGCAACCGACAGCCAGCGCTGGACGGCGGCGGAGCCTTTGGCGTCTTCGGGAAGCCAGTCCGTGCGGGTCGCTTTCTTTGCGAGGTAGACCAGGATGGCGTTGGAGTCGGCGATCACGACGTCACCATCCTCGAGCACCGGCACCTGGCCGAACGGGTTGAGCTTGAGAAATTCCGGCTTCTTGTGTGCGCCGGACTTCAGGTCGACTTCGACCAGCTCGTGAGGCAGGCCAAGCAGCGAGACGAACAGACGTGCCCGATGCGAGTGACCCGAAAGAGGGTGATGATATAGTTTCATGATGCGCTCCTGCGAACTCTTCCGGCCGGGTCCATTCCCGATCCGCATGCCGAAGGTGCGATAGGCGGCCGTCAATGAGAACGGCCGCGTTGCGCAGTTCATAATTACAGATGACGCAATAATTCCGAAAAGCTGCCGGCGGGATCGACGCGACCTGACGTAAACTGCAGGGCCACGACTTCCTATTGATTATGACCCCCGAGCTTCGGAGCCCTTTGCGTTGTGTGATCCAGGCGTGCTGCGTGCGTTAAGAACTTTGTTCAGCGGCGCGGCCATTGCATTTCGATCACGCAACGAAATGATGTCTTGCCTGGATAACGTCTTCACCATCAGGACGCTTTGTCGGATTCTGCCGCCTGGAACGGGATTTCACGGGTGACAGAAATGTACGACGACATCATGATAGCCGAATGGATTGAAGCTACGCTCACGGCGCAGGCCACGCTGCCGGACGGAAATAATCTGGCAGAGCATCCCCAGGGTCCGAGCCGTAGCCCTAGCGAGCGTTTTCTGACCGACAACGATTATTTTGAACGCTTACGAAACACGTATGAGCAACTGCTAGCGCACTAAAGCGCCAGCCGTAGCTCCGTGACTGACAATATACGCGAGATCGATGATCGCTGGCGCCGCCGCAGCAGCAGTCTGCTGCCGCGAAGTCCCGGGTCGATCACGCCCGATACTTTTTCATCTCTTCCCAATTTTCCCACCTGCTTGCCAAAAAACCACAATTGCCTCACTTAGTTCACACATCCACCCTCGGCATTAAGAATTGGATCAAGACTGAATGCGCATAGCCTATGTTTTTCTCGGTGCATTTCTTGCACTCGCCCCGTCCGCCTATGCCGAGGTCGCAGCGCCGCCGGTTTTAAAACCGTTGACGCGGCAGGCGCAGGCGGCTGAGCTCAGCGCGCAATTTCTCTCGCGATACAGCTACAAGCCGGTTCCGCTCGACGATGCCTTATCGGGCAGGGTGATGGATCAGTTCGTCAAATCGCTTGATCCCGACCGCATGCTCTTCCTGCAGGCCGACGTCGACAAGTTCATGTCCGACCGCAGCGAGATCGACGACGCCATCGAACGACAGGACCTGAAGATCCCGTTTGCGATCTTCAACGCCTATCAACAGCGCGTCGTCGACCGCATGACCTATGCGCGCAGCTTGCTCAAGCAGGGCTTCGATTTCAGCGGCAAGGAAGATTATGCGGTGCTGCGCGACAAGGCACCCTGGCCGCAGTCGGAAGCCGAGAGCAACGATCTCTGGCGCAAGCGCGTCAAGAACGACTGGCTGCGGCTGAAGCTCGGCGGCAAGGACGACGCGGCGATTCGCGAAACCCTCGACAAACGCTATGAAAACACGCTCGAGCGCGCTTACAAGTTCAAGAGCGACGACGTCTTCCAGTCGTTCATGGATGCCTATTCGAACTCGATCGACCCGCATACGGATTATTTCGGCGCGGCGGCTTCCGCCGACTTCAATGTCTCGATGAAGCTTTCGCTGTTCGGCATCGGCGCGGTGCTGCAGGAGCGCGACGATTACACGACGATCCGCGAACTCGTGCCCGGCGGGCCGGCGCAACTCTCCGGCAAGCTCGCCGTCGGCGACCGCATCACCGGCGTCGGCCAGGGCAAGGACGGGCCGATCAAGGAAGTGGTGGGCACACGCCTCGATGAAGTCGTGCAGATGATCCGCGGCAAGAAAGGTTCGGTGGTGCGGCTCGACATCCTGCCGGCCGATGCCGGCGCCGATGGCGTGCATCGTGTCGTCAACCTGGTGCGCGACAAGATTAGCCTCGACAAGCAGGCGGCCAGGAAAGCCGTGCTGTCGGTGAAGGCGGGCGAGACCACGCGCAAGATCGGCATCATCACCCTGCCGGTCTTCTATGAGGATTTCGAAGCCAAGAACAAGGGCGACAAGGACTACAAGAGCGCCAGTCGCGATGTCGCCAAGCTTCTTGAGGAACTGAACCAGGAAGAGGTCGACGGCGTTCTCATCGATCTGCGCAACAATGGCGGCGGTTCGCTTGACGAGGCGATCGATCTCACCGGCCTCTTCATCGGCAAGGGGCCGGTCGTTCAGCAGCGCGCCGGCAACGGCAAGATCGAGGTCAAGAGCGCCGACCTGACAACGCCGGCCTGGACAGGTCCCTTGGGGGTTCTGATCAACCGCGGCTCGGCCTCGGCTTCGGAGATCTTTGCCGCGGCGATCCAGGATTACGGCCGCGGCGTGATCATCGGCGAGCCCAGTTTCGGCAAGGGCACGGTGCAGACGGTCGTCGATCTCGACCAGGTGGTTCACAACAGCAAACCCGAATTCGGAGAGCTGAAGGTGACGATCGCCCAGTTTTTCCGGATCAACGGCGGCACGACGCAGCTGCGCGGTGTCACCCCCGATATCAGCCTGCCCGCATTGTCCGATCCCGCGAGCTTCGGCGAGACCAGTTATGACAATGCCCTGCCGTGGGCGGAGATCAAGCCGGCGAAATATGCGCCGGAAGGCGATGTTACGGCATTGCTGCCGGCCTTGCAGAGCCGCCATGATGCGCGGGTCAAGGGCGATCAGGATTTCCAGCGTCTGCTGCAGGACATCGCCGATCTGAAGGCGCAGCGCGAGAAGGGCGTCGTTTCCCTGAACGAAGCCGAGCGCCGCAAGGAAGCGGCGGCCCGGGAGGCGCGGTTCAAGGCGCGGGCCGAAGCCGGTGATGGCGAAGATCTTGCCGGCGACGACGGCCTGCAGGCGGACGAGCGCAGCCTGAGCGCCGATATCGCCATGGAAAACGCCCGCAAGAAGGCGAAGGACGTCCTGCTCGACGAAGCCGCCGCCATTGTCGGGGACGAGGCGGATTTGCAGGGCGGCGCTGTAGAGGCCGCCACGAAGCCGTCGGGAAAGGCGGAGCAGAAATAGGCGTAACCGGCGCCGATAAACCGTATTATGTCGCTTGGAATGCTCTAACGCTTTGATGATGCGAGATGTCCGTTTAACGACAGTTCGATCGACTCAACGTCGCGGCGGTATCGGTTGCCTCATACTGTTTTCTATTCCAGTATTCTGACGGGCCGGTCCCACTGGATGAGGACGACGCAGCCGGTTTCGCTCCAGACCGAATGCTCGGTGCCGGGGGCGTTGACGATGTAGCTGCCGCGGCCGTAGTCGCCCGCTTCATCCGATTGCACTCCGTCGAGCACGAGAATGGTTTCCAGCCCCTCATGCCGATGGCGGGGAACGCCGGCGCCGGCTTCATATTTCAGGAGCGCTACTCCTGGCTGATCGTCCTCAAAGGGTCGGATCCAGTGGATCGTCACCTGATCGCGGAAGGGTCCGAACTCCAGATCCCTCCAACCGCCCGAGGTCAGCAATTCGCGGGTGGTTTCAGGCATGGGCGATGCTTTCCAAAATGGCGTCGACATGGGCCGTCCAGCCGACGATTGCACCCTGGGCGCGGATCATGGCGATGGCTGCGGCCTTGAACTCCGGAAAATAGCTTTCCGTAGCCTGCTCGGCGAGCAGGCATTCATAGCCGCGGTCGTTCGCCTCGCGCATGGTGGTCTGCACGCAGACTTCGGTCGTCACGCCTGCGAAAACCAGCTGTTTGATTCCCTTCTGCTGCAGCACTTCGTCGAGCTCGGTCGCATAGAAGGCGCCCTTGCCCGGTTTTTCGATGACGACCTCGCCTTTGATCGGAGCAAGCTCCGGCAGAATTGCTGTGCCGGGCTCGCCGGAGATCAAAATGCGGCCCATGGGGCCTTCGTCGCCGATCCTGAGTGTGGGATTGCCGCGGTCGCGTTTGGCCGGCGGCAGATCCGAAAGATCCGGCCTATGGCATTCCATCGTGTGAATGACCGGCAGCCCGGCATAACGAAAGCCCTGGATGAGTCGTTTGACATCGGGCACGATCCTGGTGATGCGACTGACGTCGTTGCCGAGGCTTGCGCCGAAGCCGCCGGGCTCGGCGAAGTCTCGCTGCATGTCGATGACAATAAGCGCGAGCTGGTCGTGCTTCACCGGAAAGGCGAAGGGTTCTGCCTTGATCTCAGCCATCAGTGATGCCCCGCCATGTGGGCGCCGATCATGCCGATATCGGCTGAGCGGGCCGGCGTTTCGTAGACCAGCTTGCCTTCCGAAATCACCATGATGCGATCGGACATCTCGAGCAGCTCGTCGAGGTCCTCGGAGAGCAGCAACACGGCCGCGCCCGAATTTCGCGCCTTCATGATGCGGGCGCGGATTTCGGCGACGGCGGAGAAATCGAGGCCGAAACACGGGTTCGAGACGATCAGCAGATCCACCTTGCCTGTGAGTTCGCGGGCAAGCACGGCGCGCTGCACATTGCCGCCGGAAAGTGCCGCGATCGGCGAGGCAGACGAGGCTGTCTTCACCTTAAAGTCGGAAATCAGCGCCGCGGCGCGCTTCCTCATCTTGCCCTTGTTCAGCCAGACCGCGTCCTTGTCGTCGGTCGTGAGATCGAAGGTCCGAAAGGCGAGATTTTCGCTGACCGTCATGCGCGGCGCGCAGGCGTTCTGCAGCGGCTCCTCGGGAATAAAACGGACATTGTTCTTGCGCGTCTCCGGCCGTGACGCGCGGTAGGCGTCGCCGTTGACGATAACGCGGCCGGTCTCCGTCGGGCGCTGGCCGGCGAGGATTTCGGTCAATTCCTTTTGGCCATTGCCTGATATTCCGGCGATTCCGACGATCTCGCCGGAGCGGACCATGAGTTCGTCGATTTCGATGGTCTTGTGCCCCGAGCGGTCGGCCGCCTTGACCTGCTCGAGCTTGAGGACCGGCTTGGCGCCCTGCGGGGTGGGAACGCGGCTGTCGAGCTCGGCGAGCTTGACGTCGCCGATCATCATCGTCGCCATCTCGGCCGTGGAGAGTTCGCCGACCATGCCTGTGCCGACCAGCTTGCCGCGCCGCAGGATCGAGACGGCATCGGCAAATTTCGTCACCTCGTGGAACTTGTGGGAGATCATCAGCACGGTCAGTTCGCCTCGGTCCGTCATCCCGCGCACGAGGCCGAGCATCTCGTCGGCTTCCGCGGGCGTCAGCACCGAGGTCGGCTCGTCGAGGACGAGAAAGGAGCGGCCGAGATAGAGCTGCTTGACGATTTCGAGCTTCTGCTTCTCGCCGGCGGCCAGTTCGCTCACCGGCCGGTCGAGCGGGATCTGGAAGGGCATGCGCTCCATGAAGGCGGCGAGATCCTTCCGCTCCTTCGCCCAGTTGAGGATGGCAGGGACTTCAGCGCGGCTGATGACGAGGTTTTCGGCACCCGTCAGCGAGGGGACCAGCGTGAAGTGCTGATAGACCATGCCGAGCCCATAGGTCGCCGCATCCCTGGGCGAGGCAATCGCCACTTCGCGACCATCAACGGAGAGCGAACCCGATGTTGCATGATAGAAACCCATGATGCATTTGACGAGCGTCGACTTGCCGGCGCCGTTCTCGCCGAGCAGGGCATGGAAGCTGCCGGCGGGGACCTTGATCGAGACATGGTCAAGCGCGGTGAAGCTGCCGAAGCGCATCGTCATATCCATGGTGTCGATGCCGACGGCCTTGCCGGCCTGCGGAAGGGGCGTGTCGCGGATTGTGCTCATGGCTGCTGGCTCACGAACGTTTCGGAATTGGAGACGGAGCCGAAGACGCCGCCCTGCATCTTCACCATCTTGATGGCGGCGAGATGATTGCCGTAATCGGTCGCCCCGCAGCAGTCTTCCAGCAGCAGGCATTCGAAGCCGCGGTCGTTCGCCTCGCGCATCGTCGTGGAAACGCAGACGTCGGTCGTGATCCCGGTCAGGATGATGTTCTCGACGCGCTTCTGGTTGAGGATCAGCTCCAGGTCGGTGGCGCAAAACGAGCCCTTGCCGGGCTTGTCGATGATCGTCTCGCCTTCGATCGGGTAGAGTTCCGGGATGATGTCCCAGCCGGGTTCGCCGCGTGTGAGGATGCGCCCGCACGGGCCTGGATCGCCGATGCCTGCGCCGATGCGTTGTGAGCGCCAGCGCTTGTTGGCCGGCAGATCGGCGAGATCAGGGCGATGGCCCTCGCGGGTGTGGATGATGTGATAGCCCTTGGCGCGCATGGCGGCCAAAACCCGTCTGATCGGCTCGATGGGCGCCTGAACCAGCGACAGGTCGTAACCCATGTGGTCGACATAGCCGCCCTTGCCGCAGAAATCGGTCTGCATGTCGATGATGATGAGGGCCGTATTGTCCGGGCGCAGGGCGCCGTTATAGGGCCAGGGATAGGGATCAGCGTCGATATAATGTCCTTTGGTCTCGACCATGGCGTCCATCGTCTTCTTCTCCTATTCACCCGCAAGTTTGAATGTTTTGATGCCGCGGTTGGACATCAGATGCTCCCTCCTCACTTCGTCAGCGAGAGCGCGCCCGGCGCACCGGCAAGCGAGCGTGTCGGTGAGGAGGTCGCGATCATGATGACGAGGGTGAGCACGTAGGGCGCGGCGTAGAAGAGGTAGTAGCCCTGGGTCACGCCGATCGATTGCAACGCCGGCCCAAGTGCGCCGGCGCCGCCGAAGAGCAGGGCGGCGAGGAAGCACCCGATCGGGTTCCAGCGGGCGAAGATGACGAGTGCGACGGCCATCAGGCCTTGGCCTGAAGAAATGCCCTCGTTCCACGATCCCGGATAGTAAAGCGAGAGATAGGCGCCGCCGATGGCCGCCAGCGACCCGCCGACGGCGGTGGCCAGCAGGCGCACCCGATCCGGATTGATGCCCATGGCGCGCGCCGCATCGGTGCTGTCGCCGACGACGCGCAGGATGAGGCCCAGCCGCGTATTGCCGAAGGCCCACCAGAGGGTGAAGGCCAGCAAGGCGCCGAGGATGAAGAGCACGTTGATGTTCAGCGCTGCCTGAATCTGCGGCAGGCTCGACCAGAAACCGAAGGGAATCGACGGCAGATGCGGCGCTGCAGGCTGAATGAAGGACTTGCCGAGGAAGAAGGCGAGGCCCAGGCCGAACTGCATCATAGCGATGCCGATTGCGATGTCGTTCACCTTCGGCCACTTGCAGATCCAGCCGTGAACGAGACCGAAGATGGCGCCGGTCGCCATGGCCGCGAGCACGCCGAGCCAGGGCGAATTGGTCATGACGGCGACGGCGTAGGCTGTCATCGCACCGAAGACGAGCGTACCTTCCAGGCCGAGATTGATGCGGCCGGAGCGCTCGGTAATCGTCTCACCGAGGCTGACGAAGATGAAGGGGGTTGATACGCGGATGGCGCCCGCCAGGATCGCGAGCGGCACGCCCCAGATGCCGATGCCTGTCTCTTCCATCATGGGCTCCTTTTCCAGAGGTCGGGATTGAAGATCTTGAAGCGCCCGTAGAAGGTCTCGCAGAAGAGGATGACGATGAAGAGTGTGCCCTGCAGCACCAGCACCGTGGCATCAGGCAGGCCCATGCGGCGCTGGATGAGGCCGCCGGAAGCATCGATGCCCCCGAGCAGGATCGCAACAGGGATGATCGCCAGCGGATTGTGGCGGGCGAGGAAGGCGACGAGGATGCCGGTAAAGCCATAGCCCGCGGCGAGCGAGGCATTGGCGCTACCCTGGACGGCCACGACCTCGATCATGCCGGCAAGACCTGCGAAGCTGCCGGCGATCGCGGTGAAGCCGGCGATCAGCCTTCCGACCGGCAAACCTTGGATCTGGGCGGCGCGCACATTGCCGCCGGCGATGCGGGCGGCGAAACCGAAGCTCGTCACCTCGATCAGGATCCAGGAGAGGATGCAGGCGAGGACGCCGATCACAAGGCCCCAATGCACATCCATGCCAGGAATGTTGCCGAGCATGTATTCGGGCGGCAGCGGCTTGGTCGAGGGCTTGTTGAGACTGGCCGGATCGCGGAGCGGCCCCTCGACGAACTGATTCATCAGGGCGATGGCGATATAGGAAAGCAGCAAGGAGGAAATGGTCTCGTTGACGCCGCGGTAATGGCGCAGGAAGCCGGCAAGGCCGATCCAGATGCCGCCGACGACCATGGCGGCAATCGCCATCAGAACAAGAGCGGGAAACACGGGGGCCGCGCCGACAAGCGGCATGGCCATGGCTGCGGCGGCAACGCCGCCCAGCACGACCGCTCCTTCCCCGCCGATGATGACGAGGCCGAGGCGGGCGGGCAGGGCGACGCAGAGTGCCGTCAGGAGAAGGGGTGCGGCACGGCTTAAGCTGTTCTGCACCGAAAACCAGCTGCCGAAGCCGCCGGTATACATGAGCTGGAAGAGCATGGCCGGCGATTTGCCGATCGCCAGGATGAAGAGGGAGAAGAGCCCGAGCCCGATCAGGATGGCCGCAAGGCCGATGACCACAGGTTCGGCCCTGCGCGCGGTCCATTCGAGCAGGGGACGCAGCGCGGCTGGTTCACCGGACGCGACTGATATTGCGGGATCATTGGCCTGAACGGTCATGGCGCTTCTCCCTCACGCGGTCTACGCGGTGGACCCGACGACACCCTCGACCAGATAGTTCATGCTTTCGAGCTCGATCGCGTCTTCCGCGTAGCTCTTGTCGGCCGTCACGACGGTGTTGCCCTTGTTATCCTTCAGCGGCCCCTTGAAGACCGAGAAGCCGCCCTTCATCATGTCGGCATGCGTTGCCTCGAATGCCTTGCGGCCCGCCTCGGAAACGCCGGGGCCGAGCGCGCTCATCTTGACGAAACCATCCTTCAGGCCGCCACGCACGAAGTTGCCGAGCTTTTCGCCGGCCTGCGCCTTCTTGACGAAATCGCTATAGACATTGCCCCAGGCCCATTCAGCGCCCGTGAGGTATTTCTCGGGCGCAAGCGGGCTCTGATTGGCGTGGTAGCCGCAGACGAAGGCGCCGCGGCCGGCGGCGGTTTCGACGACCACCTTCGGACTGTCGACATGGCAGGTGATGACGTCCGCGCCCTGATCGACCAGAGCGTTGGTGGCTTCCGCCTCCTTGACCGCAAGCGACCATTCGCCGGTGAAGATCACCTGGCAGGTGATGGTCGGATCGACTGCGCGTGCGCCGAGCAGGAAGGCGTTGATGTTCTGCAGCACCTGTGGGATCGGCTTGGCCGCGACGAAGCCGATCTTCTTGCTCTTCGTCGCATGGCCGGCAGCGATGCCATTCAGATACTGCCCCTGGAAAATATAACCGAAATAGGAGCCGGTATTGGCCGGGTGCTTGCCCTCCTGCCATAACCCGCCGCAATGGCGGAACTGGATATCGGGATATTTGGCGGCCATCGCCAGCATATGCGGATCGAAATAGCCGAAGGAGGTCGGGAAGAGCAGGGTGGCGCCATCGAGATTGATCATCGATTCCATCGTCTTCTGAACGTCGACCGTCTCGGGCACGTTCTCTTCTTCGACGACGGTCATCCCAGGCAACGCCTTGACGGCCGCAGCACCCTCGGCATGCGCCTGATTGTAGCCATAGTCATCCTTGGGACCGACATAGACGAAGCCGACGGTGAGAGCCGTCTGCGCAAATGCGCGCGACGAGAGGAGACCGGGCGCCGCGCCGACGAGGGTGGCGGCAGCGGAAGCCTGAAGGAAGTGGCGGCGTTTCATGGAAAGGAGTCTGGTCATCGGAATGCTCCCCTGACGGCGGTTCTGCCGTTTTCAAAATTGGTTACAGAAAAGTGTATGCAATGGTCATGCCAGATTTTATCGCATTGATTTTATGATCGAAATTCTTCTTTCGCCGACTAACGTCGGAGAAGTGCATGCAATTTCATCTCGAAATTGGATGAAAAATATGCAGGGCCTATAAAATCGTCCGATGTCCGTACCGTTGGACTTCAAGAGCTGACTAGGCCGGCAGGGCAAAATGCATTTTTTCCAGTTACATCAATAATATATACTGCTGTTTGACTTTGCCGGCTTGAGCGGGCATGTGTATGCAACCTCAACAATGCAGAATCGGTCCTTGAAGCAAGTCAGGCGCAGAGAAATCATCAGGGCAGGGACGACCGTCGAGCAGATGGTGCGGGCGATTGCCGACATGATCGTGACCGGGCAGATGCTGCCGGGCGAGAAGCTTGATGAAGTCTCGCTTGCTGCTCGTTTTGAAGTGTCGCGCACTCCGGTGCGCGAGGCGCTCCGTGAGCTCGGGGCGATGGGGCTTGTCGACCGCGAGCCGAACCGCAGCGCCGTCGTCACCACGGTGACCGAAACCTATCTTCATTCCATGTTCGAGGCGATGGCGGAACTCGAAGCGATCTGCGCCAGGCTCTCGGCCGAACGTATGACAGTCGACGAGCGGCGCACGCTGGAGTTGGAGCATAAGGCCTCAATGAGGCTCGTGCATGCCGGCGCGCAAGAGGAATATTCGGCGCATAACACGGAATTCCACACCCGCCTTTACCGCGGGGCGCATAATGATCATATCTTTGAAATGGTGACGCAGACACGCGCACGGCTCGCCCCATTTCGACGGGCGCAGTTTCGGCTGCCCGGTCGCTTGGCAAAGTCCTACGAGGAACACGGTCGGATCGTGATGGCAGTCATGCGAGCGGACGGCATCGCTGCCGCACAGGCAGCCTATTCCCATGTGGAGATGGTCAGCGATGCGAGCGCGGTGTTTGCAACAACCGAGGAGCCGAGCGCGCGCGGCACCTGAAGTCTTGCAGGGGCATCTGCGACTAGGCTCAAGCCATGGCGGCCGCAACTGCGGCAGCCGCCCTTTGTCCGCAACGCAGCGAACTTCTTGTTTACGATCGTCCTCAGGCGTCGACGCAAATATGACAGGTCCTATATCGTCTCGGTCTCACCTCGTCCGGTAATCCTGTGGTGGCCGAGCCGCCTTGAGGCGCTTCGTGCCTCAAGGCCAGCAAGTATCGCCAGCAGGATTTTTTTGAGACAATGCTTCATGCTCTTGTCATTTGATCTGCGACGTAGGCGCGCCAGCCTCCCAATTCGGTGATTTCGCGCGCGCCTTCGATGGCGTGAGCCTCGCAGAGAAAACCGGAAATTTGGGAACCGTCATCGAGCGCTACCTTGCCGATTCCGAGCGGGGCCGGGATGTTCTGCACAAAGCGCCCGAAAGTTTCCGGAGTGACCTTCCAAACCTCGACTTCGAGGCCCTTGCCGTCGAAACCGGGTTCGCGGACCAGGCCTGGCTTCGGCGGGACGGTACCGGGCAGAACGAAGAGGCGATAATCCGGTGCAGTACGGCAGGATTTGATGCGCCTGCCGCCCGGTCGCGTCAGTTCATGGTTGAGAGGCATGCCGGTCAAATGTGCCCCGACGACGACGATCGGCACCAAGCCGTCATCGGCCGGCGCCACGCGGCTCGCCTCGGGAATCGCCGACAGACGGTCCATGCCCATTCCCGCGTTCGCCGCCCGGTGCATGGCGTCGGCGAAGGAGGCCACTGCGTCATCGGTGAAGGCGGGGCCGATCAGAGTCACGCCGGCGGGGAGATGACCGTCGGCGTCGAAGCCGGCTGGAACGGCAATCGCCGCGCAATCGAGCAGATTGACGAAATTGGTGTAACGGCCGAAATGGCCGTTTTTCACAATGGGATCCGCCATCATTTCTTCGACCGTGTAGGTCGTCGGCGAAGTCGGCAGCATCAGGATATCAGCCTTTTCCCATTCCTTCCCGGTCTTCTGTCGCAGCGCTTCGAGCTTGTACCGGCCTTCGAAGGCGGCGACCGCGTCATAGGCTTTCGCGCCCTCGATGATGGTGCGAACCGTCGGGTCGAAGTCGGCGGCATTGGTGGCAAGAAAATCCTTCACCGCCGCCAGCCGTTCGGCGACCCAGGGGCCGTTATAGAGCAGTTCGGCTGCCTGCCGGAACGGCGCGTAGTCGAAGGCAACGATGGTGGCGCCGAGGGCGCGTGCCCGTTCGATTGCGGCGTCATAGAGAGCCTCGACGTGGCTGTTGCCGAAGAATTCCCGCTCGGCTCCGTCGAGCACACCGATCCGCAACCCGGAGGTGGGCAGGCTGGCTGGAACGGCCTTGCGCGAGAACGGATCGGCGGCATCGTAGCCCTCCATCACCTTGCGGATCGCGACGCCGTCGCCGACCGTTGCAGCAAAGACGGTGACGACATCGACGCTGCGGCAGGCAGGCACGACGCCGACATTCGGCACCAGTCCCGGCGTCGGTTTGATGCCGACCAGATTGTTGAAGGCCGCCGGCACACGCCCGGAGCCGGCCGTGTCCGTGCCGAGCGCGAAGCTCGCCAGGCCCGAGGCGACGGCAACCGCCGAGCCGGAGCTCGAGCCGCCCGACACATAGTCCTTGTCGAAGACCGAGCGCGGCACTCCATAGGGCGAACGCGTGCCGTTGAGGCCGGTGGCAAACTGGTCGAGATTGGTCTTGCCGATGACGATTGCGCCTGCGGCCCGCAGCCGCGCAACGACGGTAGCGTCCGTCTCCGGCTGGTAGGAAAAGGCAGGGCAGGCAGCTGTCGTCGGCAGGCCCGTCACGTCGATATTGTCCTTTACCGCGAAGGGAATGCCCCAGAGCGGCAGGCTGTTCGGCTCAGGCGCCCGTTCCATCAGAGCGCGTGCTTCGGCGCGCAGCGCTTCGTCAGGCGTCGGGGTGATGAAGATAGCGGGATCCGTCGCGTCATTGCGACGGGCAATGACGATCTCGATAATATCGAGCGGGCTTTTGCCTGCCTCATAGGCTGCGCGAAGGCTGGTCAGATCAAGAATGGTCGGCAGCATGGGTCAGCACTCCTCCAGAACAACAATGATATCGCCCGCTTTGACGTTTCGTCCGGGCCCGGCGCGCAGGTCGCGGACACGGCCTGGCGCATGTGCGGTGACGTTGATTTCCATTTTCATGGATTCGATGATGGCAAGCGTGTCGCCGGTCGCGACCGGTGCGCCCGGCTCGACCAGCAGTTTCCAGATATTGCCGGGCACGGCGCTGGCGACACCGAAGCAGCCTTGGGGAATGTCCCCATCCGGGCTTTCGCCGGCGCCTTCGTCGGTAACGAAGCTGTCGAGACCCGCCGCCTTCCAGCGCTGGCGTTCGGCGTCGAAGGCGGCCTGCTGGCGCATCTTGAAGGTCGCAATCGAGGCGGCATTTGCCTGCAATTCCTGCTCATAGGCGGCGTAGGAAAATTCCGTCTCCTCGATCTTGACGGGATAACCGCCATGCGGAAAGGCGCTGCGGGCCTCCGCCAATTCCTGATGGCTGGCCGGAAAGAAGCGGATCTGATCGAAGAAATCGAGCAGCCACGGCTTGCCCCTGGCAAAGACCGGCGTCTGCCGCCAGGTGTTCCACACCTGGATTGTGCGACCGAACAGCTGATAGCCGCCAGGACCTTCCATGCCGTAGATGCACATATAGGCCCCGCCGATGCCGACGGCATTTTCCGGCGTCCATGTACGGGCCGGATTGTACTTCGTCGTCACCAGCCGGTGGCGCGGATCGACGGGGGTCGCCACCGGCGCGCCGAGATAGACGTCGCCGAGACCGAGCACAAGATAGCTGGCGTCGAAGACGATGTCGCGCACGGCCTGTTCGTCGGTCAGCCCGTTGATGCGGCGGATGAACTCGATGTTGTCAGGGCACCAGGGCGCATTCGGCCGCACGAGTTCCTGATATTTGCGCATGGCAAGTTCCGCATCCGGATCGTTCCAGGAAAGCGGCAGATGCACGATGCGACTCGGCACGGTGACGTCCTGGGCCGCCGGCAGACTTGCTTCGATTTCGGCCAGCAGGCCAAGCAGGCGTTTGCGGGTCAGCGTCGTGCCGTCATAATGGATCTGTAGCGAACGGATGCCGGGTGTGAGATCGACGATGCCGGGCAGACGGGCCTGCGAGACGGCCTGCATCAGCAGGTGCACTCTCAGCCGCAGAGCGATATCGAGCGTCATCGGTCCGTACTCAACCAGCAGATTGTCATCGCCCTGGCGGCGATAGACGACGGAGACAGGCCCGTCGTCACTCTTGCCGATCACAGGTGAGCCCATTTCTTCCTTCGCCCGATGCACGACCGGGCCGGCAATCGGATCATCCGATCGCGTGACGGGATGAAAGCGGATGCGATCGCCCGGCTTGAACTGGCCCATTTTCCACTGTTCGTCGCGCGCAATGACCGCCGGGCAGACGAAGCCGCCGAGGCTCGGGCCGTCAGGCCCGAGAATGATCGGCATGTCGCCGGTGAAATCGATCGCGCCGATTGCATAGGCATTGTCATGCAGGTTCGAGGGATGGAGACCAGCCTCGCCGCCATCGCTGCGCGCCCATTTCGGTGCCGGGCCGATGAGACGAACGCCGGTGCGGGCGCTGTTGAAATGCACCTCGTAATTTGTCGAGAACAGCGTCTCGATATCGCCGTGCTGGAAGAAATCAGGCGCGCCATGTGGACCATAGACAACGCCGACATCCCACTCGCGCGTCAGTTCCGCAGGCTCGGTTGCCGGCTTTGCGGCATCGGCGGTCGCCTGACGGGCAAGATGCAGCACATGGCCGGTCTTCAACGTCCCGGTGGCGTTGCCGCCGAACTGCCCGAGCCCGAAGGTGGCGCGTGAGCCGAGCACGACCGGAGCGGCAAAACCGCCCGCCACGGCGAGGTAAGCCCGCTGCCCCGGTCCATCGATGCTGCCGACGACGAGGATCTGGCCGGCGCGGATGGTGACGGCCTCGCCATGCGGCAATTTCACGCCGTCGACGCTCATCGCCATCCCGGCGCCGGCAAGGGCAACTGTCGTATCGGTATGGAATTTCAGCATCGGACCGGAGACCGTCAGCTCCAGCGCCGCAACCATGTCGCCATTGCCGACGAGGCGGTTGGCATGGCGGAAGGAACGTTCGTCCATCGGCCCGCTCGGCGGCACGCCGACATGCCAGAGACCAAGCCGGCCCGGCAGTTCCTGGATGCTCGATTGCGCGCCCGGCGCGATCACCTCGATGACATCGGCTACGAAGGAAAAATCACGTAGCGCCGTCGTCGCCACCTTGCCGCTCGCCAGAAGCCCGGAGCTGGCGATGGCCCTGAGATAGTCGAGATTGGTTTCGATGCCCGATATCGATGTTTCCGCAAGTGCCGCCTTCAGCTTTTCGATCGCAGCCGGGCGATCCTCGGCTGACACAATCACTTTGGCGAGCATCGGATCGTAGAAGGGTGTGACCTCCGTGCCGGTCTCGATCCAGCCGTCGATGCGTGCGTCCCTGGGGAACGCCACTTCCGTCAGGAGGCCGGCGCTCGGGCGGAAATCGGCATGCGGCATTTCTGCATAGATGCGCACTTCAATCGCCGCTCCCTTCGGCTGCAGGGCCTCGGCGCTCGAGAGCACGTCCTCGCCCGCCGCCTGACGGATCATCCATTCGACCAGATCGATCCCGAAGACGGCTTCGGTGACGGGATGTTCGACCTGCAGGCGGGTATTGACCTCAAGGAAGTAGAATTCCTCGCGCAGGGGATCGTAGATGAATTCCACGGTGCCGGCGGACTCATAGGAGACGGCAGCACCAAGGTCGATGGCCGCCTTGTGCAGGCGGGCGCGGGTCGCGGCAGAAAGTCCGGGGGCCGGGGTTTCCTCGACCACCTTCTGGTTTCGCCGCTGCAGCGAGCAGTCGCGCTCGCCGAGCGCGATGACCTTGCCTTGGCCGTTGCCGAAGATCTGCACTTCGACGTGCCGTGCCTCTGCCACGAAACGCTCGATATAGACGCGCGCATCGCCGAAGCTTGCCCGTGCGGTGCGCTGCACGCTTTCGAAGGATGCCTTCAGGCTTTCGGCATCGGCGCAGAGCTGCATGCCGATGCCGCCGCCGCCGGCCGTGCTTTTCAGCATGACGGGATAGCCGATCGTTTCTGCCGCAGCGAGCGCTTCATCGGCGCTCGACAGCAGGCCGGTGCCAGGCAGCAGCGGCACGCCGCTCGTCCTCGCGAGTTCCCGCGCCGTATGCTTCAGCCCGAAGGCAGAGAGGTGCTCGGGCCGTGGCCCGATGAAGGCGATGCCTTCGGCGGCGAGGCGCTCCGCAAAACCGATATTTTCCGACAGGAAGCCGTAGCCGGGATGAACGGCCTCGGCCCCCGTCGCCTTGCAGGCGGCAATGACGGCATCGACATTGAGGTAGCTTTCGCCGGCGGGCGCCGGCCCGAGGCGCACCGCTTCATCCGCCATCAACGCAGGCTTGGCGAAGCGGTCGGCATCGGAATAGACGGCGACAGAGGCAATACCCATCCGTCGCAGCGTCTTGATGACCCGGATGGCGATTTCGCCCCGGTTGGCGATCAGGACTTTCTTGAACATGCTCAGTCCTCGCCGTCCCAGATCAGCACCCGGATCGGCGTCGGATCGAAGCCATTGCAGGGATTGTTGATCTGCGGGCAGTTGGAGATGACGCAGAGCACGTCCATCTCCGCGACGAGTTCGACATAGTCGCCGGGTGCGGAAATGCCGTCGACGATCGTCATCTCGCCATTCGGCTTGATCGGCACGTTCATGAAGAAATTGATGTTCGGCACGATGTCGCGTTTGCCCATGCCGTGTTTCGAAACTTCGAGCACAAAGTTGTCGCGGCAGGCATGCAGGTATTTCGTGCCATGACCGAAGCGCACCGTATTGCTCTCGCAGGAGCAGGCGCCGGCGGAGGTGTCATGGCGGCCGCAGCTGTCGGCCGTCATCGTCAGCATGACATTGCCTTCGTTCGACATGATCTTGGTGCCGATGCCGATATAGGCAGCACCCTGCATGCGCATCGTATCCTGATTGGAATAGCGCTCGGAGAAATCATCGGCACGGTAGAAGAGCGTGTCGATCGCCTGCTGGCCAAGACTGTCTTCGATGCGGATCGTCTGGCCCTTGCGCACAAGGCCGGACCACGGAGCTTCGGCCGGAATGAAATGATCCTGCGCGACATTCTGCAGGGTGCGGGCAGGGGAGGTCTGAATGAAATCGGACATCGTCATCTCCTCAGGCCTGCATCAGGGTGTTGTTTTCGAAACCGCGCGCGGCTTCGGCCGTCGCCGTGCGGCAGAGATCGTCGGCAGCAGGGATTGCCGCCTTGTAGCGCGTGATGACGACAGGCTTCGGCTGATAGGTGGGATCGGGATCGAGCGGATGCGGGCAGGTGGAAAAGCCGACCAGCATGTCCATCTCGGCACGCAGTTCGACATAGTCGCCGCTGTTGGAGCGTTTGCCTTGCCAGCCGAACCCACCACTCTCGGCCAGGCGGACGGGCGCGAAAAGATTGAGGATGCCGGGAATATCGCGCCTGTCGAGGCCGAGCTTGACGGCGACGAGGATCAGATTGTCACGGGTATTGCGTGTCTTCTCACTCGGATATTTCGCGGCATTCGAGGTGGCCGTCGAGCCGCCCATCAGACAGTCATGGGCGCCGGAACTATCCTCGATCATCGAGAACATGACGCGGCCCATATCGGAAAAAATCACCCGCCCCTTGCCGAGTGCCGTCGTCCACTGGACCTTGGCGGTATCGACGAGATTGATCCGCTCGCTCGTATCGCCGGCATTCCAGGCAATGAGCGCCACCGTGGAATTTCCCTCTGCCTGATCGATGCGGATCGCCTCGCCGCGCAAGAGCTTCGTCGACCAGTACCAGCCGCCGGGAATGGTCTCCTGGTGGATGACGGCGGCGGCATCGATGGCCGGCGCCGGCAGCGGGCTGGGGCCGGGCAGGACCTTGGGCGCAAATTCCAGCCCCTTCTTCTGGTGCTCCTCGTAACGCGCGCGATTGGAGGCGATTTCTTCGGGGGCGCGTCTCACATGCATCATAGCGTCTCTCCTGATGATGCCAGGTCGTCCCGGCCATGCCCCAGGGAAGCGACCGGGCCGTCCCGGTCAGGGCTGAAGATCGATGGCTGGCCGGCAAGGCGCGGCGGCCAGATGGCAATATCCTTGGTGATGGTGGCGCCGTAGCGCTCCTTTTCCTCAGGCCGGTCGCGGCGGCGTTCGAAGGCGACGACGCGGTTGGCCAGCGTGAAAGCCTCGCGCATGTCATGCGTGACCATGACGACGGTCATCTGCGTTTCATGCCAGAGCCGCTTCATCAGCGTGTGGATCTCGGCGCGGATGCCGGGATCGAGCGCGCCGAACGGTTCATCGAGCAGCAGCACCTTCGGCTTCATGATAAGCGCCTGGGCGAGCGCCAGGCGCTGCTGCATGCCGCCGGAAAGCTGAGCCGGATACTTGTTCTCCGAACCGGCGAGCCCGACTTCGGCAATCAGTTGGCGTGCTTCCTCGATGGCGCTGCGGCGTGCGGCGCCGAAGAGCCTGGCCTTGTAGCGCGCGGCGGAAAATTCCCTGCCGAGCAGCACGTTGGCGAGCACCGTCAGGTGTGGAAAGACGGAATAACGCTGGAAGACGACCCCGCGATCCGGTCCCGGCTCCGCCGGCAGAGCTTCGCCGTCGAGCAGGATCTTGCCCTTCGTCGGTTGCTCCTGGCCGAGCAGCATGCGCAGGAAAGTGGTCTTGCCGCAGCCTGATGGGCCGACAAGCGCGACGAAGGCACGCGAAGCGACTGTCAGTGACACATCCTCGAGGACGATCTGGTCGCCATATTCCTTCCAGACCCTTTCGATCTTCAACTCGCTCATGCCTGCTTCTCCAGTTCGGACCAGGGGAAGACGGCGATGCGCAAGCGATCGAGCAGGGCGTTCATGACCACCGCAAGCAGGGTGATCCAGACGACATAGGGAAAGATGACATCCATCGAGAGATAGCGGCGGACGAGGAAGATGCGGTAGCCGAGACCGGAGTCCGACGAGATCGCCTCGGCCGCGATCAGGAACAGCCAGGCCGGGCCGAGCTGCAGTCGGAGGCAAGTGATCAACCGCGGCAGGATTTGCGGCAGCAGGACACGCAGACCGATCTGCCAGGAGGAGCCGCCGAGCGTCTCGGCCTTGACGATCTGTTCGCGCGGCAATTCCAGCGCCTTCAGCGCCAGATCGCGGATCATCGTCGGCGCGACGCCGATGACGATAAGGGCGATTTTTGACGTCTCTCCGAGACCCATGACGATGAACAGGATCGGCAGCAGCGCCAGTGGTGGCACCATGGAGATGACGGCGACGAAGGGGGAAAGCAGCGCTCTGAGATAGGGCAGCATGCCGATCAGCATGCCGATGATGAGCGCTGTCGCCGTCGAGATGCCGAGGCCGGAGAGCAGGCGGATGAGGCTCGCGCCCGTGTCCGACCAGAGCAGAAACTCGCCGGTGCGCGGGTCGGCGACGAAGGCCAGACGGTTGATCGCATCGGCAAAGCCGGCAAGGCTCGGCAGAAGCTTGTCGTTGGCGTTATCAGCCAGTCGCGCGGCCGAGCCGAAGGCATAGGCAAGGGCGAGCAGCACGAAGGGCAGCATCGTCAAGGCGAACTGGGCGCCCCGGCTCGGCCTCGTGTTGATCCAACGCATGGGAAATGCTCCGCTGATGAAGGGGAGGGAGCGCGGCAGACCGCGCCCCATTGCGATCAGAGCGAACCGTCGGCGGCGGCCTTCATATAGGCATCGGTGAAGCGCAGCTTCACATTGCCGGCGTCGCCCAGCACCTTGCCGTCAGGCATTTCGATGCCGATGACGTCGGCGGACGGCGCGCCGTTGCCGAGCAGACCCTTCTCGAAGAGGAAGTTGCGCACCAGATCCATGGTCTTCGGCAGGCTGGGCGAAGCGGTGAAGGCAACGGCATCAGCCGGCTTGTCGAAGAGCTTGGTGGCGGCAAGCTGGGCTTCGAAGCCGGAAAGATCGGTGCCCGAAGCCGAGCCCATGGCCTCGCGGGCGGCCTTACCCTCGGCGGTGTCGGCGCGCAGCAGTGCGGCCGTCTCGTACCAGATGCCGGCAAGCGCCTTGCCGAAGTTCGGATTGTCCTTCAGCACGCCGCTATTGGCGACCATCAGGTCGATGATTTCGCCCGGCACTTGCGAGCTGTCGAAAACCTTCTTGGCCGAGGGATCTTGGAGGATGGTGGAGACCAGCGGGTTCCAGGTGACGACGGCGGTGACGTCAGGCGTCTTATAGGCCGCGACCATGTCGGCGTCGGAGGTGTTGACGACCTTCACGTCGCGTTCCGTCAGCTTGATGCTTTCGAGCGCGCGGGCGAGCAGATAGTGCGATACGGAGAATTCGACGAGATTGACGTTCTGGCCCTTGATATCGGCAAGGCTCGCCTTGTCCTTCAGGATCACGGCGTCATTGCCGTTGGAAAAGTCGCCGACGATCACGGCGGTCGTATCGACGCCGCCGGCGGCCGGGATCGACAGCCCATCCATATTGGTCAGCGTCACTGCATCGAAGGCGCCGGCCGTGTACTGGTTCATCGATTCCACATAGTCGTTGAATTGGGTGACCTCGATCTTGATGCCGTATTTGTCGGCCCATTTCTTGACGATGCCGTGGTCGGCCGCGTAGCCCCAGGGCATCCAGCCGACATAGATGGACCAGGCCACCTTGAATTCCGTCTTCTGTTCCGCCTCTGCGACGGAAGCAAGGCCAAGCATCAGCGATAGCGCCAGCGCTGTGGTGGAAACAATCTTCGAAAAAGTCTGCATTGAAATTCCCCTTCTGCTTTTCTTCAAAAGGGATCGGCAAAGACCATCGTGCCACCAATCCCTTGGCTTACGAGGTCTCCCGGGCTTTTGTCCCGCCGTGCACCCGGCGGGATTTCTCCTCCGCCGGTGGTGGCTCTCGGACCAGTCGCGCTTCAGAAAAGTGCCGGAACCCTAGCCACCAACTCAGCACATTCTTTGCAAGAGGTGTGCCAGCTTATAAATCTTTGATTTTTCTAGCGCCCGTTCCTTGGTTGCCTGTTACTGTGTACACTTTGCGGCATTTGCTAAATTTTTGAGCAGCGATCGGCGCGGCCATCCAATCGACCTCGTCCTTTCGATCGACCGGCACATCCGGTGCGCCGGCACCGACACATTTTTTGGAAGCCCTCCAATTGCCTTGGAAGTAACCAAACTTGCTTTTTTACAGTCGCAGGAATACTTTTATTTGGTCGGTCAATAAATCGTCCAACCAGTACTGTCTGCGGTGGAGCTATGCCCGAGTTTCACGGAAAGAACCGCCTTGCGGCTATATTGCTGATCTTCCTGACGGCATTGGTCTTTCTCGGGCTTGACCAGCCCGCTGCCGCCGCATCCGCTGAACAGGATGGCCGGCGGGTTGCCTTGATCGTCGGCAACTCCGTTTATAAGACGCTGCCCTCATTGCCCAATCCTGCAAACGACGTCCAGGAAGTCGCAAACACGCTGCGCAGGGCCGGCTTCGACGTGACGATCGGCATCAATGTCGACCGCATCGGACTTGAGAATACGGTGCGCAGCTTCCTGCGCTCGGCGAACAATGCCGAGGCCGGTCTCATCTATTATTCCGGCCACGGCATCCAGGTCGGCGGACAGAATTTCCTCGTGCCGGTCGATGCGACGCTGGAAACGCCCTATGACGTCGAGACGCAGACCATGCCGCTCGACCTGATCCTGAACCATCTCAAGCAGAATTCGCGCGTGCAGCTGATCTTCCTCGATGCCTGCCGCAACAACCCGTTCAATGCGCAGAAATTCTGGATGGCGGAAAAGCTGGAGCCGGTCGGCGCGACGCGCGGGCTGGCGCGCATCGACAGCGATCTCGGCAGCCTGATCGCCTTCTCGACGGAGCCGGGCCAGGTGGCGCTCGATGGCGAGGGGGCGCTCAGCCCCTATTCCGAATCCTTCATCAAGCGCGCCAGCGAGCCGAACAAGGAAATCCGCCAGGTCCTGACCGATGTGCGCCGCGATGTGATCGCCATGACCAATGGCAAGCAGGTCCCGTGGGAAAACTCCTCGCTGATGGACAGCTTCTATTTCATCCCCGCCCCACCGCCGCCGAGCGTCGAGCCGATGCAGCAGGTGAGCGTACCGGAAGGCGCCTCCGCGACCCCGCTGCCGATCGCTCCGCCGCATGACGAAACCGGCGCGGCGCTGCTCGTCACGCTCAACCAGCTGCCCCAGACCGGCAAGCTCAGTTTCGACGGCAAGCCGGTGGACCAGGGCGCCAAGCTGCCGGCCGCGGCGCTGACGGCGCTGAGCTATGATTCATCGGGCGTTGCCGCCGGAACGATCGGCCTGATCGGCTATACGGTCAGCGATCCCTATGGCCAGGCGACGCAGGGCGTCGTCGCCATCACCGTCTCGGCCGATGCCGGCGCCAAGCTCGCCCAGCTCGAACAGGAAAAGCAAGCGCGGCTTGCCGATGCCGGCGCCTATCTGAAGGCGCTGCCGCGCGACGTCGATGCGACGATCGGCGTCGGTCCCATCGAAGCCCGTCTGCCTGAAGTACCGGTATCGGCCGCGGACATGACCTTCAAGGTCGCCGCCCTCCCCGACAAGGGCACGCTGCGGGCCGGCGACCGGGTGATCGGGCCCGGCCACGTGCTTGAGGCAGCCGATATTCCGGCGCTATCCTACGAGCCGCAGATCGGCACCGAAAACCAGCCTTTCGCCCTGACGCTGCAAGCCGCCAACGACGACCTGCCGCCCGCCACCGTCACCTTCAAGCCGACGCTTGACGCCTGCGATACCGCCGCCGCCGCACCGCTCGACCTGCAGGGCGTCACCGCCGGCAAGCTGCCGAATGAAATCGATCCAGCCATCGCGGTGCCAGCCTGCACGGACGCAATAAAGACCTATCCTCAGGTGGCGCGCTTCGTCTACCAGCTCGGCCGCGCCCAGCTTGCCAACCGCGACACCAAGACGGCCTTCGCGACGATCAAAAAGGCGATGGATGCCGGGCATATCCGGGCGATTTCCGAACTCGCCTCGCTCTATCTCGTCGGCGCATCCGTCCCGGCAAACCTCGGCAAATCCAGCGAGATCGCCGCCATCGGCGCGAAGAAGGGCGATCCCTACGCGCTCTATGCCTATGGCAAAAGCCTCTATTATGGCCGCGGTGTGAAAGCCGACACCGAGGAAGGCCTGAAGCTGATGCTCCAGGCAGCCGACCTCGGCCACACCTATGCAATGAACGAACTTGGCTACATCTTCTCGAACGGCGTCAACGTCCCGGCCGACATGGAACGCGGCATTCGCTTTTACGAGTCGGGTCTCAAGAGAGACGACATCTATTCGATGAACAGCCTCGGGATGATCTATCGCGCAGGCAAAGGCGTGCCGCAGGACCTCGAGAAGGCGCTGGAGCTTTTCAAAAAGGCAGCGGACGGCGGCCAGCCTTACGCCCCGCGGAACATCGGCCTCATGTACAGAGACGGCTTGGGGGTGCCTAAGGACGAGGCCGCAGCCCTCTCCTGGCTGGAAATGGGCGCGGAACGCGGTGATTATTGGAGTGCGTTCGAGCGGGCCAAGATGGCCAAGGGCGACGGTTCGGATGCCGACAGCCTCGTGACCGCCGCTCACTATTTCGCTCTTGCAAGCGCACTCAACAGGCCCGGAACCGGCGATCCCAAGAAGCAGTCGGACAAGGAGCTCGCATCCTTGGCTGAGCCTGCCAAAAAGAAGGCCGCAGAAGCGTTTTCGGCCGAATTGACTGCACAGGAACTGAAGGCTCTGCCGAAAACGAAGTCCCTTAACGAGAGGCTGACGCTTCTTGCGAAGGCGACGTGGGCAAAGCGAAATCCGCGATATGATCTTTTTTAACCGGTGATTTGGGGCGCCTGACATGACCAGCAAAGTCTTCATCCGCGTACTCCTCTGCTCGACCTTCATCGCCGGCTCCGGCGTCATGCTGCAGGGCTGCATCTTCGATCCGGGCGGCAAGACGCTCTTCGCCCATCAGGAGCCGGCGCAGCCGACCCGCAACAAGACGCCGACCGTCAAAAGGGTTGTCGCTAGAAGTGATGACCAGGAGTCGACTTTCGCGCGATCGGACAAGAGTTCCAGCGGCTCAAGCAGCTCATCCGGAATGGGCGGCGGCTCTGGCAATGACTCCGGCGGCAGCGACTCCGGCGGCAGCGATCCTGGGGGCGGCCCCACTGGCGGGTGGAATTCGGATCGGCGTCTGAAGACGGATATTCGTCGCCTCGGCACATCTCCTGCCGGCATCCCGATCTATGCATTCCGCTACATCTGGGGCGGACCGCTCTTTGTCGGCACGATGGCGCAGGATCTTCTGCTGATCAGGCCGGATGCCGTGCATCAGGGTGCAACCGGATACTACACGGTGGACTACGCCAAGCTCGACATCAGAATGATGTCGATACCCGATGAGCTTTCGCTGGCCTCACCGGCGGCAGCCGCTGCAGTCGCGGCGCTTTCGATCGACGCTGCGAAGGCGCAGCCCTTGATCGGACTTGCGGATTTCGTCTTGCAAGATGTTCAGTTGGCAATCTGATTCAGACGCCCGTGCCGGGCGCAATGCTTGTTTGCGCCCGGCACGAAAACCGTGCCCTGATCCCAGTCTCAGCCATCCAGCCCCTTGAAGCGCACCGGCTGATAGCCGCGCAGCAGCAGGATTCCGAGTGAATAGGTGTTGCGGCAGACGCGGCCCTTGCAGGCATTGGGCGTTGCCTCCATCACCTCCACCTTGCGGTCGTCGGTGAAGCGCATGAACAGCATCACATGCGAACCCGGGCGGTTCAGCGCGTCGCCCGGCTGCAGCGACCAGGGGTCGGCAAGCCGTCTGGTAATGCTCGGGATCGCCCGGGTCGAGACATGCATCTTCAGCCCCCAGGCTTCGCTGACGAAGCCGGAGCAGTCGACGCCGAGAATATTGGTTTGCGGCGCGCTCTTGGTGCAGACATTGCCGGCCGTCTGGCCGTCGACGACACCCTCGGTGAAGTCCTCGAGCGGCGTCTTGCAGCCCCAGCAATAGGGCACGCCCTTCACCGTCTGGCCGCGTTTGCCGAACAGGTAGAACGGCCGGCGCAGCCGGTTCATGTTGACACAAGCCGGCCCCGGATCCTTGCCGTAGGCCGCCGGCGTCACCAGCCAGTTCAGCGTCTCGAAGCCGATCGCCCGCTCGATGACGTCGCCGCGCGATTTCGGCAGGATGGCGACCTTCGGCCCCTTTCCGGGCTTGGTCGCCATCGATGGCTTTGCCGGCCTGGCGACGGCGAGCTTGCGGCCGGGTTCGCGCCCCTCGAGTCTCAGCACCTGCGCCCGGCTCTCCTGAGAGCGAAGAAAAAGCACGTCGCCGCGCGGACCGATCGCCACGAACCGCCTGGAGAAGACCGTGCCGGGTTCGATCGGCAGATCGTAGACGCGCTCCAGCACGCCGTTCGGCGTGAAGCGCACCACCAGCATGCCGGTCCGTTCCGGCCGCTCGGCGGGCACGAGTTCGACCAGCGCATAGGGCCTTCCCGTCGTGTCGATGTCGAGCAGTTCGACGGTGCCGATCCGGTTTTCCCCGGTGAGCTGAAGCGAGAGGAAATTCTCCTCCGAGCTCGCGCGCCGCAGCAGGATTTCCGCCTTGTCGTTTGCCGCCGAAACTTCTGCGACGATATCGCCGAGGCCGCGGCTCGGCACGTATTGAACAACCGGCGGGCGGGCTTGCGGCCGGCTGGTGCTGCGGCCGATCTCGTCGATGATGCTGTTCAGCGGACCGGGCGGCACCGAGCCCATCGAGGCGAAGACCGAGCGGGTGTAGTCGTCGGCATCGCCGCCGTCGATGGCGCGCAGGGTCTGCGAGCGGCCATCGGCGCCGGGGGAGCGCTCGAGCGGCACGATGCCGTCAGACCAGAGGTAGAGTTCGTTATGAACGACGGCGAGATCCTCCGGCGCCGCATTTTCGGGCAGCGGCAGGATCTCCGGATCGGCCTGCGAGCGTTCGCCGTCGACGGCGAGCACGCGGCCGTTATTCTGGTCGAGGATGTAGACGGTGCCGTCGTCGCCGACGGTGATCGCCGCCGGTCCGGATGCCTCGACCTCCTCATTGGCGGAGATGATGCCGACCGAACGGGCGCCGTCGCCGCTCGGAAGCTCGATCATCACCGTATCTTTTGCGAGCACAGGCCAGGCGATTGCGATCGCCGCGGCCATCAGAATATGCGAGCTGAAACTGCGCATTGCCGTGAACCCCGGAACAGGATCATCTTGGCCCTGGGGGCCTCGGTCTGAAGCCTGTTCACAATTAAAGAGTGAGAGAATGATGTCGCCCGAAAACCGTTCACAACTTTCGGCATCATGCCCCAAGTCCTTAAAATGTTAGGATAGAAGCGGCTCGTCAGCAAGGCGTTGCTTTCCAAACGATTTGGAGATCGGCGTCGACAATAGTACAACTTCATCGTCTTGGAGTTTTACTGGCAGGGAAGCCGATGCTGGACTGGAACGGTGACGAAGTGGCGCTCGACGTCAGCCTGCTGGAGCAGGTGCGCGCGGCAAGGATCGGCTTTTCCGATCGGGTCTGCGCCGCCTCGGCCAGCAAGGACGAAAAACATCTGGCGCAGTTGCGCTCCGAGCCGACCTATCTGATGGCCGAGTTTCTTTATTCGATGAAGGTGTTCGGCATCAACACGGCTGAAGATGTCGAGCGCTTCGCCGATCTGCACAATGATTACGTGGTGTCGCTCACCCGCGATCCGGCGAAGCTGCAACGCCTCGGGCTTTCGCAGGAGCGGGCGCTCGCTTCGATGTTCACCGCCGACACCAAGCCGCGGCTGATCCAGAACTGGGCTGAAAAATCAGGCGCCATCGATCAGTCCAATCTCGCCCGTTTCCTGGTCGCCGTCATGTCGAGCGAGACCTGCCGCAAGACGCTGATCGATTTCGAGACAGCCGGCTTCATGCAGCGCAGGCGCTCGCCCTATGGCACCATGGTCGTCTGGTCGACCGGCAGGATCGAGGAAATCTTCGGCGAAATGCTGCGCAATCTCCGCCTCGCCCTGCAGCAGCTGAAGATCCTCTGACCTCTCTCCAGCCGATTTCACCCCTCCCAATCGATTGGCGCCGAGCGCCGTTGCCTTCCATTCGGGCTCTCCCTATTGTCGTTCTGGAGCAATTCCAGCAAAAGTGTGCAGCGGTTGCGTTATGGCGCCCCTTGGACGGATGTGACGACGATGAAGAAATCCCGGCTCATAAGCGTGTCGATCGGCCTGCTGCTTTCGCTTGGGATGGCCGGCATCGGCTATGCCGGATCGGTCGAGGATGCGCTGGCGGCGCGAAACCCCGCGCTTGCGGCGCTGCGCCGGCACGATGAAAAGGCTTTTGCCGCCGCCGTTGCTGTTATCGCCGACCATGAACGCGCCGAGGGGCTGACGCCGGGCCAGGGCAAGCTGCCGGAGACGACCTCGCCCGGCCGCGACATGGGCTCGGGCTCCGGCAAGGAATTCACATCGGACAATCCGGATATTCTCTGGCTCTACAATTCCTCGCCGGAGGGAATGAGCGACCTGATCTCGATTCTGAAATCCGCCGGCCAGAAGCCGAAGAACTAACCGTCTTTCTCCAATCCAGTCCGACTATAAACGGACGGCGGATATTGCCGGCCGTGGGTCTTGCCGCGCCTCTGCCTTCGCGCAATCTTTCCGGCTCCAAATAATTTGTAACCCTCCCTCAAGCAAGACAGCCAAAGCCATCCCAATTTCACCGGTCGGTGCTATTCTCATCTTCAGCACAGTGTGAGATTGTTTCGAAGGGGGAGGTTCCGATGCTCAGCCGCAAAGCCATCCTGGCCGCAGCCACATGTCTTTCGCTTTTGTCGCCGATCCCCGAGGTCGGGGCGCAGAACGAACGCACGCTGACGGAAGCGCCGGCTCAGAGCGGGCCTGTCAGCATCACCTTCGATCGCGCCGAGGCGAGATATGCCGTCGGCGAAGTCGTCGGCCTCTTCATCCAGTCGAGCGAGAACGCCTATGTCACGGTGCTGAACGTTTCGCCGAACGGCTCCGTCACCAAGCTCTTCCCGAACAAGTACCAGACCGATGCCCTCGTTGCCGCCGGCAAGCGCGTGCAGGTGCCGGATCCGGCGAGCGGCGCCAGGCTGCAGGTTTCGGGCCCGGTCGGGCAGGAGCAGATCAAGGTCTTCTATTCCTCCAAGCCGCTGACCATCTTCGCCGATCTCGGCGGCAGCGGCAGCGGCATGTTCCGCTCCATCGACGGCGGCATGGAGGCCGTCTCCCGCAGCCTCGAAGAAGCCCGCAGCCTCGGCACCAAGATCAGCAGCAAGACGCTGACGCTGACCACTGTCGACAGCACGGCCGCCCTGCCGCCTTCCGTCGTTCCGCCCGTCGCCGCCGTTCCCGCCGCAAAACCCGCGCCGGTCGAGCAGGCGGCAAAGCCGCCGGTTGCGCCGAAACCGCCGGCCGCCCCGAAGCCGAAACCGGTCGTCAAACCTGAAGTCGCCAAGAAGCCCGAGGCGATCGAAAAGCCGAAGCCCGCGCCCAAACCGGTCGAACAGGCCGTGACGCAGCCGCCGAAGAAATACAAGATCGTCACCAACCTGGCGCCCGGCCAGCAGCTTGCCGCCGATGAGCTGCAGCTGATCGGCCCCGCCGACACCACCGCCTCCACCCGGCCCAGCCAATATAAACAACCGAGCCAATATCAGCAGCCGTCCCAGTCTGCCCAGACCAAGATGCCGAAACTGCCGATGCCGCAGATCAAGATGCCGCAATTCAAGCTTCCCGGCGGTTTCAGCATCAAGATGCCGCCGATGAGCTTTGGCCGGTCGGCCGAACCCGGCCAGTCCGGCGAGGAGATCGAGGTCGCCAATGCCGATAGCCCGGCCTGCAACGCCCTGCTCGACAAGCTGAACACCGCCGTTGCCGCCAAGGATATCACGGCTGCCGCCTCCGAGGCTGATGCCATTGCCGTCAGCGCCGAATGCGGACAGTTCCAGATCAACGCCCAACGTCGCGTCGCAGCCCTGAGGCTCGCCGCCGCCCAGGAAATGATGGCCGCCGACAAGCCGGTCGCCGAGTATGAACCGCTGCTCGTCGCCGCCGACAGCCCGCAGGTGCTCTGGCAGGCCTCCGCCACGCTCGGCGAGATCTATTTCTCCGCCCGCCGCTTCGCCGATGCCGCCGCCGATTACCAACAGGCGATCGAGATCATCAAGAACGAGACCCGCACGCCGAAGGCGCCGCCGGCCGAGACCATCTCCGATCTCATCCAGCGCGCCGCCCAGGCCCGCATTCTGGCCGCCAATCCCACCAGCGACAACCCGCAGGGCAGTTTCGTGCCGGCCGAGAAGGATCACCGCAGCGGCGTGCTCGGCGGCATCTATTCAGAAAATGTGCGCGGCATCGTGCCGGTCTCCATCCCGGTGCCGATCACCTTCGATTTCGACAAGTCGACCTTCACCTCGATTGGCACCGAGGCTGCCCAGGAATTGCTGCAAGCGCTGAAGGAGCAGAAGCCCGGCCGCGTCATCCTGATCGGCCATACCGATCGCAAAGGCGGCGACGATTACAATAAGAAGCTCTCCGAGCGCCGCGCCCAGGCCGTTGCCGATTTCCTGAAGAAAAACGGCATCGACGCCACGATCGACGCGGAAGGCCGCGGCGCCTCCGAACCGGTTGACGTGACCGCCACCGCCAACCTCACCGAAGACGATATCGACGCGCTCAACCGCCGCGTCGAATGGCGCCGCGAATAGAGGGGCGAGGGGGAACCGGCCATGTCCACATTCGCTCCCATGGCCGCCGCACTCGCCCTTCTTGTTCTGGCGGGCACGAACAGTCTCGCCAGGACGATCGAAGCTCCCGAGCGCGGCACGGTCAGAGCCGTTCTGATCGGCATCGATCTCTATCGCAATGTCCCGCCGCTGCACGGCGCCGTCGCCGATGCCGAGGATCTTTCCCTGTCGCTGCGCTCGCTCGGGGTCGAGGACATGACGCTCTTGAAGAACGGCGCGGCCGACCGCCAGGGCATCTTCGATGCGATCGGCGCCGTCACGCAAAGGGCAGGCGAGGGCGATCTCGTCGTGCTCGGCATCGCCGGCCACGGATCGAGCGAGCCGGAGCGCGTCAAGGGCTCGAAACCCAGCGGCCGCGACGAGGTCTATGTGCTGGCCGGCTTCGATACGAGGCTGCCGGGATCGCGCGAGCGCATCTTCGGCGACGAATTCAAGGTGCTGATCCACAAGCTGGAGGAAAAAGGCGCCGAGGTGCTGTTTATCGCCGACACCTGCCATGCCGGCGGCCTCACTCGCGATGTCGACCCGCGCGGCGCCGAGATCACCTGGCGCCAGGCGCCGTCCTATACGATCGAGGAGGATGACCTGGCGCCGATTTCGACCACGGCCGATGCCCTCTCCACCGGCTTCGATTACAAGCGGTTGACCTTTCTTGCCGCCGTCGACGACCATACCAAATCGCCGGAAATATCGATTCCCGGCATAGCTCAGAAGCGCGGGGCGCTGAGTTATGCCACCGCCCGCGCCTTCGAAGGGGCGGCCGACCGCAACGGCGACGGCACTGTGACCCGCCGCGAGCTGTTCGAATATGTGCGCCAGTCGGTCTATCAGTTCACCGACCAGCGGCAGAACATCTTCACGCAAAGCCCGCCCGGGGCGGATCTCGACCGCGCCGTCGTCTATGCCTATGACAAAGCCGGCCCGGCGGAAGGGCAGAAATCGAATGTGCCGCCCCCGCCGCCCGAACCCGCCCCGATCACCCTTGCCGCCCTCGGTTCGGAGCCGGTGCTGGAGGCTGTCGCTCCCGCCGTCACGCCGTTCAAGCTGACGGACGATGCCAATGCCGAACTCGTCTTCGATCCGCAAAAGCGCGAGGCGATCGCCGGCGGCGATGTCGTCGCCTCCGAAGTCGGCGCCGGCGACATGCCCTTCGTCGTCGACCGGATGGCCGCGCTCGACACGCTGAAGCGGCTGTCGGAGATCAACCCGCAAACCGTGCGGGTGACACCATCCGACAAGGTTCATCGCGACGGCGAGCGCGTCGGCGTCACGGTGTCCGAGCTTGCCGGGCGCAAGCTCGTGCTGTTCGACGTCACCGGCGATGGCACGGTGCAGTTTCTCTATCCCGGCGACAGGGAAGCCGATGCCGAGATGTCTGCGACCTTCGATCTCGATCTTTCCGTCGTCGCTCCCTTCGGCACGGACCTGCTCGTCGCGGTCACCTCCGATCAGGCGATGCCTGGTCTGGTAGAATTCCTGAAACAGAACGACCGGCGCCGCACCGCCGGCAACATCGCCAGACAGCTCGGCGAGCTTCTGCCCGAGGGCGCGCGCGTCGGATTTACGGTCCTCTATACCTCCGCCGGAGCCAGGCTATGAGCACGTCGATCAGCAAGGTCTTCAACATTGCGGCCGTCCTTCTGCTGCTGGCCGCGCCGACGTTTGCGCAGCAGGATACCGATTTTGCCGGTGAGGATGGCGGGCGGGTGATCGGCGGCCAGGCGGCGAAGAAGGGCGAATGGCCCTGGCAGGTGAAGATCCTGGCGCCCGATCCCGAGCAGCGCGGCCGCTTCGGCGGCCATTGCGGCGGCTCGCTGATTTCGCCGCGCTGGATCCTGACCGCCGCCCATTGCGTCACCAGCGGCCGTTCCGGCAAGCAGGATCTCTTCGCCCGCGACCTCCTGATCGTCGAGGGAAAGCAGAAGATCGACAAGGTGATCTCGGTTGACGGCCCTGATAAGCCGGGGCTGTCCGTCGAGGACGTGATCATTCACGAGGATTTCGACCGCAAGGTCTTCGCCAACGACATTGCCCTCATCAAGCTTGCCGAACCTGCCGTCTCGAAGCCGGCAATCCTCGCCTCCGCCGCCGACGAGGCCGTGGAAAGCCCCGGCCACACCGCCGTCGTCACCGGCTGGGGTTACACCAAGGCCGATCACGGCTGGGATGACAAATACCTGCCGACCGAACTGCAGGAGGTCGAGCTGCCGCTCGTCTCGCGCGAGGATTGCCGCGCCGCCTATCGCGAGAGCTCGATGCGCATGAACCCGATCGACGAGCGCAATGTCTGCGCCGGTTACGCCGAGGGCGGCAAGGATGCCTGCCAGGGCGACAGCGGCGGGCCGCTGGTCGCGCAGCGCCCCGACAAGCGCTGGATCCAGCTCGGCATCGTCAGCTGGGGCGCCGGCTGCGCCGAGGCCGAACATTACGGGGTCTATACCCGCGTCGCCGCCTTCCGCGACTGGATCGCCGCCAGGACGGACGGTGACGTGCCGAACGCGCCCGACACTTCGGCTGCTGCCGCCGAGGATCAGGTGGCGGCAATCGACACCAAGCGCCGGCCTGCTGCAAGCGAGACGACGGCCGGCACCAAGCAGAAGCAGACGCCGGCTGCACAGCTCGAGGCCAACCTTGCAATTACGACGCCGCCCGGCAGCACGACCGCGCCTGCGGAAACGACGGAGACTCCAGCATCGCCTTCGCCCGAAGGCAGCCAGCCCGAGGTTCAGGCGCCGGCCGCCGAGCTGCCCATGGCAGTGCGTTCTCCCGGCGACCGCGCGCTTCTGATCGGCATCGACGATTATGAGATGCGCGAGGCGAAGCTGACCGGCTCGGTCGACGATGTGAAGGCGATGCAGCTCTTCCTCGTCAAGACGGTCGGCTACCGTCCGGAACAGATCCACACGCTCACCAATCGCAAGGCCACCCGCGCGGCGATCCTTGCCGAGATCGACGACTGGCTGGTGCGCCAGTCTCAAGCCGGCAGCCGCGTCTTCCTCTATTTCAGCGGCCAGGGCTCCGAGGAAATGGGCGCCGAGGCGACGACGAGCCCGACACTGGTTGCCGCCGATGCCAAGCTGGTGCGCGAGGGGGCCAAGGTGACCGTCACCAACCAGATCCGCGAGACCGAAATCGCCGCACGGCTGAACAGCCTCAGGGACCGCCGCGTCACGCTGCTGATCGATGCCTGCCATGTCGGCCCCGGCAGCCGCAGCGCGGTGGCCGCGCCCGCCGGCGGCACGGTGCGCTGCCTCGGCCCGGCTCTGGCGTCGCTGCAGCCGCCGAACCGCTCTGGCAAGGAAGCGAAATTCTCCTTCGGCGGCGAAACGGCGATGGTCTGGTCGGCGGTCAATGCCGGGCAATGGGCGCTGGTCGATACCGGGGCCAAACCGCCGCTCGGCGTCTTCACCCGCCGCTTCATCGAAGGCGTGCAGGAAGGGGTGGCGCGCGCTTCCGACAAGCCTGACGTCAGCAACGCCGCCCTGCTTGATTATGTCAGGCGCAAATCGGACGAATATTGCCGGGCCCATTCCGAGGACTGCCGCTTCACGCCGGTGCCGCAATTCTACGGCCTCCCGGATGCGCTTGGCCGCGACGTCGTCACCGGAGAGGAGGCGAAGACCCCGGTCGCCGCCGTCGAAAACACGCTGAAGACCGACAATGAGGCGGGCGTGGCCGTCGACGTGCTGCCCGGCACCTCGGTCAGCATCGGCGACAAGGTGGCGATGCGCGTCTCCACCAAGAAATCAGGCTACCTGATCCTCGTCGATATCGACGCCGCCGGCAAGCTGACGCAGCTCTATCCCAACAAGCGCTCGATGGGCCTGAAGCCGACGGCGAAGGGCGGCGACAACCGGCTCGATCCGGCCCGGCCGGTGGTCGTGCCGGATGCCCGCAATCCCTATATCGGTTTCGAATATGTGGTGGAGGGGCCGGCCGGCGTCGGCATGGTCGTCGCCATTCTCAGCGACAAGCCGATCGAAGTGCTCGACCTGCCTGACGTGCCGACACCGCTCGTCGGCCAGCGCGCCGCCTTCAACTATGTCTACGACCTCGCCCGCAGCCTCAGGATCGTCGGCGACGACGAGACCGGCGTCCAGGGCAAATGGTCGTTCGATTCCAAATTCTATCGCATCCGCTGAAAGGGAGGCGAATGATGTCGAGATCCATTCTGCTGGCGGGCCTTTCCGCTTCCCTGATGGCGCTGGCGCCCGCCCATGCGGGCGATGCCACCGACACCAGGGCGGTCCTTGCCGCCCAGGCCGGGCTTGCCGTCGACCTGATCGACCGCACGCTGGCGAAAGAGGGGGCGGCCAACATCATGGTGTCGCCGGCAAGCCTTGCCGCCGCGCTGGGTCTCGCGAGCCTCGGCGCCTCGGATGCGGGCAAGGCGGCCATCGCACGGGGGCTGGGTTTCGGCGATGCGGTCAAGGGGCCGGAGAAGGTGCTCGACGAGATGAACCCGAAGACGCCGCCGGCGGCGGATGCGCCGCTGGCCTCAGGTGTTGCGATCGTCTTCGACGACAAGCTGGCGCTCCTCCCCGATGCCCTCCCCATGCTGGCCGGTCACCGTATCAAGCCGTCGATCGAGGATCTCGATCAGCCCCAATCCGTCGAGCACATCAACGGCTGGGTCAGGCAGGCGACGCGCGACGCCATTCCGGCGATCCTGGAAACGCCGCCCGGCGGCGGCTTCATCAGCCTCGGCGCGCTCTCCTTCAAGGCGCGCTGGAAAACCGCCTTCGAGGCTCAGAGCCCGGCCGCCCCGTTTCGGCGGCCGGACGGCTCGACGGTCTCGGTGCCGATGATGCATCTTGCCGGCGACGGCCAGAAATTCCGCGTCGACGATCGTTTCGCAGCCGTCGACCTCGCCTATTCTGGTGAAACCTACCGCATGGTGGTGATCGCGGCGCGCTCGGAAAAGGGTGTCGGCGGTTCCGATCTCAAAACCCTTGCCTCCTGGCTCCAGGGCGAGAAATTCGAAGCCGCCAAGGGGGAAATCTTCCTGCCCCGCTTTTCCCTCAATGACGGGCGTGATTTGATGCCGACACTCCATGCCATGGGCCTTTCGCCTGATAAGGCGAGCGATGCGGCTTTTCCCAGGTTCACCACGGAAAACATCAGCTTGTCGCGCGTTCTGCAGAAGACGATGATCAAGGTCGATGAGAATGGCACGGAAGCGGCGGCGGCAACGGCCGTGGTCACCGAGCGCAGCATCGATCCGAAACTGGTGCGCGTGAGCGCCGACGCCCGTTTCGCCTTCGCGCTTCGCGATACGAAGACCGGCCTGTTTCTCGCCGCCGGCCTGATCGGCGATCCGCTTCTGGCGGGTGAATGACATGCGCTTTGATGAAGACAAAATGGCAGGGGGACACGTGCATGAGAAGTGATCTGATCGCCCGCTACACGATCGGCGAGCCGGTCTATGAAAACGAGTTCATCGTCTATCCGGCTCAGGACAAGCGGATGGATCGTTCGGTCTTCATCGTCGCGCCCGATGTGGCGCTGAAACTGGACAAGGCCCGCTTCGAGCGGGTCTGGACCTCGGTCAACGAGGCCAAATCGCTGACGGCGCGGCGCTTCGTCGAGATCGAGGATCTGATCCCGCCATCGCCGGAAGACGACAACTTTTATATCGTCGAGAAGCGGCCGTCGAAGACGCTGCACCAGTATCTCGAGGAAACCGAGATGGTCGCCTATGACCGCGCCATCGAGATCGGCCGCCATATCCTCGAAGGGCTGGCGACGCTGCACGGGGCCGGTTACGCCCACAATGCCCTGACCGACCAGTGCATCTACGTGTCGGAGGATTATTCCGGCCTCTCGGTCCGGATCGGCAACCTGCACCTGATCTCCAAGATCGGCGAGCACATCATCCCGCCCTATGCGCCGGAATTCGGCGCGCCGGAGATCTATGCCAGCGGCACATTCTCGGCCTCCGCCGCACTCGACATCTATGCGATGGGCATGATCGCCTACAAGCTCTTCCTGCCGCGGCAGACCTATGCCAGCGTCTTCGACAGCGTCATGGTCTGGGAGGACGAGCACCAGCGCGAGCAGAGCTGGAAGAACATCCATCTCGACCCCTCCAACATCTTCCCGCGCCTCGACGTGCTGATCCCCGGATTTCCCGAGGGCCTGGCCAGCCTGATCGAGAGAATGCTGAGCCGCGATCCGGCCCAGCGACCGCGCATGGGCGCCGATGCGCTCGGCGAATTCAGCCGCGTCACCACGGGCATCCAGCCGATGGCCTGGGACCCGCGCGGCGGCATGCCGCAACAGCCGGAAGCGCCGAAGCGGAAGAAATGGACGCTGGCGCATTTCTCGATGATCGGTGCGCTGCTCCTGATCTGCATCGGTGTCGGCGTCGTCACGATCCCGAAGCTGCTGCGCCCCGATCCCAAGCTCGTCGCCGATGTCGGCACCTGGAAGAAGGAGGCCGAAAGCCGCAGGGACAAAGCCGTCGCCGCCAAGGCGCCGGAACGCCCCTCCGGCGACGAGGCGAAGCTCTCCTATGATGCCGGCGCCGCCGCACTGACCGAGGCTAATGCCGCCCTCAAGGATGAGGACTACAAGAAGGCGCTTCCGGGCTATCAGAAGGCCGCCATCAGCCTTGGCAAATCGCTGATCTCAATCTCGAAAGAAAACGCTGAAAAGGCCAAATCGGCCGCTGCCGCCGCCGGCGGCGACAAGGCCCCGAGTTTTGCCGAGGCCGACAGCAAGATGAAGGCCGCCGCCGACAGCGCCGCCGCCCAGCAGATGCATGGCGCGGTCGACAACTATGAAGCAGCGAAAACGGCTTACGACGATCTCGCCAAGGGGCTGACCGCGCTGTCGGCAGCCGAAAAGGACGCCACGGCAAAACGCGAAACCGTCACCCGCATCGGCGCCGGCGACAGCCCCGACGTCGCCAAGGCGAGCGGCCTGATGACCGAGGCCAAGGCCAAGGCCGAGCAATGGCAGCTGCCGGCCGCGACCTCCGGCTACGGCGACGCCGCCAAGCTCTTCGCCGCACTGATATCGGATGTGATGGCGGCCAAGGACGAGGCGACGGCGCTGAGGCAGAAAGTCACCGATCTCCACGCCTCGCTGACGACGCGCGCCGGCCCCACTGATCCGACACTTGCCGCGCTGGCGCCGAAGCTCACCGAGGCCGATGGCCGCTACACCGCCGAGGCCTACAAGCTCGCCATCGCAGCCTATCAGCCGATCCTGACCGATCTCCAAGCGCTCTCGGCGCGCGGCTTCTGCCCGGTTGCACCCAATGTCGCCTTCGAGACCATCCCTGCCGGCAGCTATCCGCTCGACAACGTCCGGCTGATGACCTCGTCGCTGAAGGAGCTCGGCGGCATGCTCGGCGTCGCCAATGGCGCCGTGAAGGTCGAAAAATCCTTCTGCATGCAGGCCAAGGCGGTCACCCGCGCCGAGATGGCCGAGTATTACACCGCCAACTCAGACCCGGCCTCCGCCCAGGCCTATGCCGGCAATCCCGAGCAGCCGGCCGACGACGTGCCGCTCGCCGAGGCGCAGAACTATACCGCCTGGCTGTCGAAACAGCTGAACGCCCCCGTCCACCTGCCGTCGGCGACCGAATGGATGGCCAGCGCCGTCAAGCTGACGACGGAAAAACTGCCCGACAACGGCGACATCATCCTGCAATGGAGCGCCACCCCCTGCGAAGCCGGCGGCAACGTCGCCTTCATGGCCCAGGAGGGCTCCACTTTCGTCGTCTGCTCGGATGCTTCGGCCGGCGGGATTTTTCGGGTGAGCGCCGAATTGAAGTGAGCAGGCAGAAGGGTGGGACTGAGCGGGTGAGCTGTGTGCCCCATCTTCTCCCCACTCGGGAATTCTATGGAGGGAAAGGCTCGTTCGTTTTGACAGTATCGGCGCCCCTCGCTCCCTCTTCTCCCCTCGGGGGTCCGAAGGACGGGTTGAGACCCGTGGCTCAACCCCGGTCGGTGGCCCTAGGGCGGATGAGGGGGCCACACGGCACGCCATTCATAGTCCCTTTAGCTGCTCTCATTCGCGATAGGCGAAACGTGATGCAACCGCATGGTTGAAGGAACTACAGAGTTAGCCAGCTTGAATTTGGGGCCTATCAATCACCACGGAGCTTTGACATGCCTGAACCACGCTCGCCACGTCTTGCTGTTCTAATCGACGCTGACAACGCCTCCGCAAAGATCGTTGACGGTCTATTCGAGGAAATAGCCAAGATCGGCGAAGCGAGCGTGCGGCGCATCTATGGCGACTTCGCCAATGCTCGCTCCAAGGCATGGATCGACGTCCTCGCAAGACACGCGATCATCCCTCAACAACAGTTTGCCTACACCACGGGCAAGAACGCATCAGACATCACGCTGGTCATCGATGCGATGGACTTGCTGCATAGTGGCCGCTTCGACGGTTTCTGCCTGGTGTCATCAGATAGCGATTTCACGCGTCTCGCCTCACGCATTCGGGAACAAGGGATCGATGTCTTCGGCTTCGGGGAGCAGAAGACGCCGGAGAGCTTCCGCCAGGCATGCCGGCGGTTCATCTACACGGAAAATCTGACGCCTTCGGTCGTGTCGAACGGAACGGACGCCGCACAGGTTGCGTCTTCCCTACGGCCGCCGAGCGCCGCAACACCGATCATCAAAAGAGTAATCGCGCAGATGGAAACCGAGGATGGATGGATCCCGCTCGGCGCGGTCGGAACCCAACTTGCCAATCTCGCATCCGACTTCGACCCACGGACGTTCGGATTCAAGAAGTTGAGCGATCTGATTAAGAAGACGAACTCCTTCGAGGTCGATCATGCCGAAGGCGGGCAATTTCGTATCCGCCTGAAACCTGCGCCAACAAAAAGCAGGGTGAAGCCGGCAACCTAACGCATCGGCAGATAACGCTGATTGGATCTCAGATCCCGCGAGGGTTTGCGTTTCGATATGATTTGGATTGTCGCTCCCTCTGCTTCGGCGGCGGCCTCGTCAGCGTAAGCGCCGAATTACGGCGAACTTTCATTCACAAATTCGCGTTCAAGCCGTGTCTAACGACAAATTTCAATTCCAAATTTTTAAATACGCGCGTACATTGAACATGGGGACTGTAGTATCCGTGCGTTGAGGGGTCGGGGAAAATGTGCTGGAATACATCAACAGCATTCACGCCTGTCGGTTTTGCTTTGCGGGGTCCGAAATCTCGCAAAATCGTGTGGACATTGGGCGACGCGGCGCGTCTCCTGATGAACGACTGGCCTTGCGATGACGGCGAGGAATATATGGCTGCCGTCAAAGCCTGCGTCGACGCCATCACCGGCAAAATTGCCCCGGAACAATTCCGCGAAGTGCTTTTGCGTGCGGCCGACGAGGCGGGTATCCGTACGCTATCGCTGGTTCCGCTGGGAATGGGAGGGCCGCGGCCGGGCCTGCCGCCGATGATGCGATCGTAGGCCGTACATCGAGCGCCCAACCTTTTAGACGTCACCGCTGAGCCTACAGAGCGCTCACTGGGCTCGGCGTGAGGAACGGCAGATTCGGGGCCGGGAGAGGCCTGTCCGCTGTTGGGGTGCCGTAAGGCGAAAGCCGACAGTCGGTCTACTGGTACTGCTGTCCGAGTTCGGGCCGTTGCGGACATAATAGTATGAACACTAAAGCCAGCTTTGCGTCCGCGTTCCGGTCGTTCACATAGGCCGCAGGGATTTCCCCGAAGCAGCCGCTCGACATGTTTGGGCTTGAATATCCAGCTAGGCGGATGCCAGCACGTGGACAGTCCGATCGCTCGGTGCAGGGCATTGCCAAATCGGCGGTGGCGCACCGCCTCGCATTACTTCATGTCCTTGAGCTGGCGAGAGTATTTCGAGAGAAGGTCCGGAACCGACAATCCGTGGGCTTCGAGTACCTTTTGAATATGGGTTGCGGTGAGATCGTCAAGGTTCTGGTTTTCGAACGACTTGAAGAACTCGCGCGTGGCTTTTATTAGTTTCTTAAGGTCCGGCTCCCGGACGCCTTCCACGTAGTGGGTAAACGCCGCAGCGCTTTCGATCTTTCCTGCCGGATGGATAATGAGACGCTTGACCTTCATTTCCTTGTAATGCTTGGCGAACCAGGCGCTCGACCGGTTCATCTGCTCGGCTTCCCGCTTATTTATCTCGGCACGAGTCACGCCGACTTCGCTCTTGCATTCGAACAAGATGTACTGGCTGTCGTCCAATGCCCAAAGGTTGTCCGGGCCCTCCTTCCACTCTGCATCCGGCCGTTCTCCGACGAAACCAAGAGCAAAGCTCAACTCGTTAAGCGCGGCCTCAAACTTGTCTGCCTTCGTTCCGAAAACCAGTCTGCCCAGCATTTCGGTGACCACGACATTAAGGTCTGCATAATCGTTGTGGGCTCTTATCCATTTCTTGACGCGCTCTGCGCGGCCTTGGCTCACCACCGTGAGTTTGGTGACAGTAACGCCGGACGCGGGTTTAAGCAGGAGCCTGTTCCGTTTGTGCGCGGCGATCTGAAGAACATCTGCTTCGGCGCGATTGGACATGAAATTGTATCGGGCCTGGGTTTGCAAATGCCAACCCTTCTCATCATCGTCTAGGGTACCCTTATCGATGATGGCCTGAACCATCTTAACGGCACCGGCGTAGTCGCCCCTGATGTGTGCTAGTTCGGCGTCCAACTCAGATTTATAGAGCTTCAAAGCCGTTTGATCGGAGCCGGCCACTGAAACCTTCTCCATTTGCTCGGCATAGAACGCCTTCCAGTCGTCGTCTCGCTTGATACATTTGTTCGCGAGATCGACAAAGGCCTGCAATGGCTCCATGCCGTCTTCGATATCCTGCTTGGCCATATTGGTGATTTCGAGGCCGATCTCGATCTGCGTGGCCATTTGCGACGAAAGAAACCGACGCGAAGACTTATCCCGAAGCAGTCGGACGAGATCGGAACCGATGACAACTACGACCGAGTAGTCCTTCTCGCCGCGCACGCTTCTACCCATGCCCTGCTCAACGGTCCGCACGGTACGCATTAGGGTCGCGGCGCTATGCGGACGGCATTGCTCTTCGTAGAGGTCCGTGAGACTTTCGGCGTATGGCTTCGAATCGAAGACGAGGATGCGGCACGTCTTGTCGGGTAGATCAACCCCATCATAGCGGTTCGCGAGGACGACGGTCTCGTCGAACTCTCCTCGAGAAAGCGCGTCGATCGCCGTGCCGATAGTCTCTGTCTTCGGGACTAAGGCGCCACCGCTTTCCCAAGGTTTCGCCTTTTCAAAGCTGGGCACGAGCGCCACGCGTCCGTAAGTTCGCCTCTTGCTGCTTTTGGCAAATTTCTCGACGATGAAACCGTGGTCCAAATCCTCGTGGATGAGCGACGGCAACAGGACCATCTTTTCGCCCGACCACTTTTCCCCGTCGTACGTCAGCGGTTTGACGATCGTTTCCGGCGAAAGCCGTAAGCCTTTGACTAGGAATGCGTCGTCGGTGACGGTGGCGGACATGAAGATGCGATGTCTGGCCTTGTCGTAAGAACCGAAGGCGTCGAGCGGCGGGATGTAGGGCTCGATCTCGACGGCATTCCCTGAAATGACGCACTGGCAATGGGTCAAAAGATTTTTGAGCAGGGGCCAGGCGAACTTGATCGACTTGCGGTCGGAATTCTTCGAAAGGATGCCGGCTACCTCTGCTTCTCGCGGGATCCATGCCCAGTAAGGCACAGGCAGGAACGCGTCTCGTTTCTCGTTCTCTATATCGGCGTAGGTGCCCATACCCTGCTGTTCCAGATCGGCGGAAAACAATGCCTTCAATAGGCTGTAGGCTTCCTCCTCGCGGGGGATGTGGATTCGGCACTGGTTGCGAATCGTGTCCGAACAGGCATGCGCGTCGTCCATCAACATGGTGTCGACCGGTACCGACTGCTTGTTGAGTCCGAACTTAGTCAGGCCATTGAATACCTTCTGCACCGATGTGACGAAGATGGATCGGCCGTCGATGAAATCCTCTGGCAGATCACCGTCCGAAGTACACGTCCGTATTCCAAATTGGCGTGCCTGCTCACATGTCTGGTCGACCAGGAAGTTGTTCGGACAGATATAGACCACTGGTCCATGGCCGGCGTTCAAACGCGACTGCAGCATGAGAAGGCCGATCAGCGTCTTGCCTTGACCCGTATGCAACTTGACGATCGTGTCGCGCTTGTCAGTGTCGATCTCGAACCATTTTGTGAGCACGGCAATCTGTGCAGGGCGCAAAGGGCCTTTGTCCGCTTCGCGATCCAAAGTGTCGTAAAGCTTGACGGGGTCCGTCGGTTTCTCGACGGCCTTGCCGCCAAGTTTCTTCTTGAAGTCAACCATGTGCAATCACCGAAAAAGAGAGCGGACAATCAATATTCTTATTGGGATTACACGCGGCACTCACGGTCGTAAACAGCTTATCCGGGTGTTGCAGCTAGAATAGTTTCCGTGCTCTCTGGTAGCCTTGTCGCCCCGCCCTTCAGTAGCGGACGGTCCCCCCAAGTCACGCTCTCGGTTCTGTGACGGGGCCGCTAGAGGAAGTCGGCTCATCAGCTTACAGGTGGCAAAGCCGACGTTCTTAAAGCTAGTCGTCGCTCCTAGACGATCAGTTCTATCTCACCTGGCTCGAACCACTCCTGCCTAATCATTGCGTCGCGTGCCAACGTCGGATCAGCAGTGTAGTAAACGACGGCAAGGCTTTGCTCGGCACGGCTGCAGGTCACGTAAAATAGTCGCCGCGTCCGATCGATGGTCGTCTCCTTCCCGGCCGCTTCATTCTCAAGATCCGTCTTGCTCTTCGCCTTCGTCGCGAAAAGCTTGTCATAAGCGAACATGAAGCCACGGGCTTCATCGTCACTAACGACAACCATTACCCTTGGAAATTCCAGCCCCTTCACCCCCTGGTGCGTGTCGAACTGCGAGACGCCGCGAACGTAGCGATCATATCGCTCGATCTGATCGAAGGGCGCCTCAAGCGCCAACCGCCAACCGCCCAACTCGCTTTTGACATCGATTTCTTCTTCCCGGTCGTCGGCGTCGCCTGCAGCGTCAATCTCGCCTTCCGCGACTACGGCATCGGCGGCGGAAAACGGGACTAACACCTCGGGTATGGTGAAGAGGTTAGTTTCGGCGACGTAGCGCAAGACCGTGCGCGCGGTCGGCTTCTCATCCGCATTCACCAGAGCCAGCAGGCCATCGCAGGCGGCCTTTACCTTGCTGAGAATCTCGACCTGCTTCTGGTCTGCAGCTTCAAGCGCTTCGCGCTCGAGGAGTGGCGACGTGCGCCGAACGACTGCGGCGACAGCAAACCGATCTCCCGTGCGCAGGGCTGTGACCAGCGGCAGTATCTCGCGCGTGAAAAGTCCGATGCCCGCTCCGGTCCCTTGCAGAAAGCTCGTGCGGATGCGCTCGACAGCGTAGAGAGGCTCGAAGAATTGTTCGAAGCCAAACCTGCGCGCGGACATCAGGTGCTCCAGCGCCAGCGTCTTGACCGCTTCGGCTCCCTCCGCCCAACTCGGATCGCCCGTGATCTCCGCCATCCGTGCAGCTACGGTGGCCTCGGCCGCGCTCTTGTCGGCTACCGCGTGCGAGACGACGAACAGCCGAACAACGCCCTGTTCAGCATCGCTCCGCGGCTGCTGTTCCTCACCATCCTCATCCCGTCTAATTTTGTTGATGAGCGTGATGACGCGCGTGGGGCAACGATGGTTCATCCGCTTCCTCGGCCTGGCCCAGGCCTGCGGGATCGCCTCCGCTAAACGCTCCTTACCGTCGGCGTAGATTCGCTGCATCGTGTCGCCAAAGAGTCCCAGGCAAAAGGCCTCGCGGTATCCCGCCTCGACATCGAGCAGCGCGTCCATGAGCCTTCGGCTCGTATCCTGACTCTCGTCGATCAGCAGGATTGGGAAACGGGTCACTAGCAGCCGGCGCAAACCAGGCTTCGAGCAGAGAAAATCGGCGGTCATGGCGATGACCTCCGCGTGGCTCAGAGAGTCCCTCGTGCGGTTGTCGCCCGTCGGACTGTAAACGAATCGCGTAATTTCGGCGAGGTTCTCGCGGCGACGCCGCTTGCTTTCTATCGAGCGAGCGCGGTCCGACGCGGCTTTGCTGGTTGCCCGACCCTTCGCCTGTGCTTCTTCCAACTCCGCGATATCCGCCAGGAGCCGGGTCGACAGCCACCCTCTAATATCAGCGTCGTAGCCGGCAATCAACGACCACGCGAACGCGTGAATGGTCGATACTTCCACGCGAGGATCGAACTCGAGGCGTTGCTTGATCTCGTCGCAGGCGGCATTGGTGTAGGTAATCACCCCGATCTTCTGACCGGATAGCGACAACCGCCGGCCCTGCTCCTTGCACACTGTCCGGATCGCCTCGACGAGCGACCGGGTCTTGCCCGATCCGGCGCCAGCATAGAGAAAGAAGCTCCTCGGCTTCTCGACGTTCAGGCAGGCGAGGATCATCTCATCGGCTTCGGAATCGAATTTGTCGTCGACCGCGCTCATGCGTCGACCTCCTCGATTTCGGCGACGACATGCTCTTCGACCAGCGGGCCAGCCTCGACCTCCTCCTCGGGCGGTGCCTCCTTGACCAGAGGCAGAATCTCAACCTGCTTTTTCTTGAGCTGCGCGAGTAGCCACTCAAGTCCCTCGGCGATGTAGCGCGGCACGACAATCGTGTCGAAATTCTCAACCTCCATCACGTCAAGCGCAAACTCAGCCTTCTTACCGTTCTTGAGGGCGAGGTACATCTTCCCACTGATCGCGGCCACCCCGCCACCATCAGCGATCGCATCGCGAAACTTGCGGACCAGGCCGGTCCCATCCAGTTCGGCGAAGAAGCTGAGGTTGTCGAACGCCAGCGCGTCCTCAAACGTATACGGATATGCGATCTCCGGCCCGACAATACCCGGTGACGTCAGACCCATCGGGATCTGATACGCGGCTCGCACAGCAAATAGCGGATCGCCGTCCTCATGCAGCGTCTTCGTCGCGGCATCAGCTCGCATCAGCTCATCGACGTCGTCGAGCTTTGGCACCCATGTCTTCAACGTCGCATTATTGGTCTTCTGACCAGCGCCTTTTGCGGGTTGGACCGAGGCGCCGCCCGTTTTATCCAGCGTATCCAGGTCAGTGATGATCAGCGTCAGCAAGCCGAGGTGATCAATCAAAGGCTTGAGACGATGCGCGTGGCTTCCTCCGATCTCAAGTAGGGTGATGTAGCACTGGTTGAGCTCGTCGTAGTGCGCTCGGATGAAATTGGGGACGAGCATGCGCTCCGCTGGCCCCTCCACCAAAATGGCCGCGTCGGCGAAGAACAGATCCGCGTGCTGTGCCCGAAGATATCGGGTCACGAAACGCTCGGTCTCACTGCCCGGACCAAAAACCTCCGACAGATTGATAACAGTGGAGACCGGCACTTTCGCGGCCATACCCGCAGGCAGCCGCCGGAAGTAGCGCAGGCAAGAGAACGACGTCTCATGCGCGACATGACTCGAATGGGTGCTAACAACCAATTGGGTGCGCAGCTTTTGGCTGTCACCTAGGTCCTCGTGCGCACGCAGCACTGCATAAGCCTTCTTGATGAAGACTTGCTGGACCTGCGCGTGCAAATGCGCTTCCGGTTCCTCGACCAGGACGAGATGGAGGGGCTCGGTCGTGGCCACCGTCGCACCGGTTGATGCCTTCCCGACGCGCATCCAGGCGTCTCGAAAGCTCATCAACCGGAATATCATCGAGATCAGGTTTTGATAGCCGAGGCCGTTATTTGCCTCGGGCAACCGCAAAACGGGCGTCGTCGCGCCGTCCTCGGCAATGACGTCCACCTCGAAGCTGATCGCCGCATTGTGGTTGAGACCGTCGATAGCCTTCAAGCGCGTCGAGACGCGCGGACGCGGATCGGTCACGCCAGGGTATCCCATACCCTCGACTTCTGTGAACGCCACCTTGAAACTCTCGGTCAGCCGCTTGTCGAACGCGTCCTGGGCGGCTTCTATCGCCTGCAACGCGCCGAGGTCCTTCGGGTCAGGTCCCTTCGTCGGGTCGAGGTGTTTAGCGTAGTAGCTTCTGAGCTGATCGGACAGCCGACTGCCACTTGCCGACACAGGGGCATCGTCCTCCTCCGCCGCCTGCTGCTCCTCACCGAAGCCCCTCTGCGCCGGTATGTCGTGGACACGAATCAGGCCGCTCAGCGGGTCGCCATCGATCGGCCGAGAACTGCCCGGAAGGACCTGCGGGCGCGCCAGAGATTTCGCAGGAGCGATAAGCTGACCCGGATCCAGCGAATAGGCCCGGATGGTGAAGTGCGTCGACAAACGCTTGCTCAGGAAATCGATCAGACTCTCAGGCCAGATCGTCAGTTTGTGCGGAGTGGCAGGCGGATCAGCGTCAGGATTCTCCGCCTCAGCGGCCGCGACGGCCGCCGCCCTCATCGTCTCGGCATCGCTCACCGCACCCATGTACTCCTTGTACAAGAGCGCAAGGTCCTTCGGCTCGTAGCGCAGTCGGACACCGAGTCGTCCCCCCTCCCAATCCAAGGTCGGGATGAGGTCGCGAACGTGGTGCATTTCTCCCGCTTCGACATGCAGCCACAGATCCAGAGTCGGCAATGCGCTAACCCAGGGATCAACGACTAGGTCGACGATTTCCTCCGCGTTCCGGGCAGCAATCCACGCCTCACCCAAAGCGATGATCGTGGGCCAATGGCACAACGTGAAATCGTGCATCTCGAACGGGCAGCGGCGCGGCGACAGGAAGCGTCGTAGCGCAAGCATCGCCGACGTCTTGCCGCTATTGTTCGCTCCGACGAAAAGTGTGGTCGTGGTCGAAAGATCGACCCGCGTCGACAACAACTTCCGGAAATTGGTGATCTCCAAGAATTCAATATGCACAACTAGCGCCTCCTACCCCGGTATGGATCGACAATAACCTCAGAGAGGGACTACAATCTAGGGGTGTCTTGAGCGTCCGCCTCTGGGTGGAAACGAATTCTATCTGAACGTCCGTTATGGGGCGCAAAGCCGCCATCTCCCACATCAACGAAGAGTCCCTCTTAGGACAGACTCGGTCGGTTCAGATGCAAGAGAAGCCAGAATCGCCGGCGAAGCCGGCTACCCGGAGGCTTGCAGGTGTTGTATGCGGCAGCCGATAAGGTTCCGGTCAGGGCCGGAGCCGAGGTCCTGGCTATGGCCCGCCGCCCGCCGATCGCTCCTTCGGCCTCTCAGCCCTCGGATTTCAGCTTGCCGCCGACCCCCCAGGAATCCTTGGCAATCTCCGTGATCAGGATTTCCAGCGATTCCGGCGGGCAGGCCAGGGTTTCGACGGCGGCCTTGGTTGCTTCGCGCACGAAGGCGCGTTTCTGCTCGTCGGTGCGGCCGGGATGCATCTGCAGGTGAAGAATGGGCATGTTTTTTCCTTCGTTTTTGGCAATGTCCTTCGCCTTGCGGCGGGCATCACGACTATGTTGTAAATGCTGAGGTTGATAAATAAGCTGCCGGTATCGTCATTCGAAACCTGTGAGTAGGCAATCATGGACAAGCTGGCCGGCATGGCGATGTTCGTCAGGGTCATCGACAATGGCAGTTTCGCGGCCGCCGGGGAGATCGCGCGGGTGTCGCCGGCCATGGTTGCCAAGCACATCAAGACGATCGAGACCCGGCTCGGGGCGAAGCTCATCCATCGCACCACGCGGCGCCATCAGCTAACGGAGGTCGGCCAGCTCTATTACGAGCGCTGCAAGCGGGCGCTTGCCGAAGTGGCGCTGGCCGAAGCTTCGGCAAGCGAGCTGCAATCGGCGCCGCGCGGCCGGCTCCGGCTGGTGGCACCCGTCAGCTTCGGCACGCAAGTCCTGGTGCCGGCGCTGATCGAATACCAGAACGCCTATCCCGACGTCAGCATCGAGCTGTCGCTCGACAACAATGTCCATGATCTCGTCGGCGAGGGGTTCGAGCTCGGCATCCACATCGGCCCGCTCTCAGACAGCAACCTCGTCGCTCGACCGCTCACGCCCTATCGGCGCATTCTCGCGGCCTCGCCGGATTATCTTGCCCGCCATGGTCGGCCGGCCGCGCCGGAGGATCTGACCAACCATCTCTGCCTCGGCCATTCCTATTGGCGCATGCATGACCGCTGGCACCTGGTCGGGCCGGGCGGCGAAATGCGCGATGTGCCGATCTCCGGAAAATTTTCCACCAATCAGGGCGCAGCACTGCGCATCGCAGCGCTCAGCGGCGCCGGAATCGTGCTTCAGCCAGAACTGCTGCTGGCTGCCGATATCGCCGACGGGCGGCTTGAGCAGGTGCTGCCGGAATGGTCCTACAGACCTGTGCCGATGTACCTCATCTATGCCCCAAACCGGCGTCCGACAGCGATGCTGCGGACGGTGATCGATTTCCTGGTGGAACGATTCGGCTAAGCCGATCGATGTCGACATAGTGACGGGCGTGCCGGCTCATCCTCCGTCCGGTGAGACTCTTCTCACCGGATCAAAGCCCGTGATAAGAGCGCTCATGGGCATCAAGAACTATTTGATCGAAGGCAGTTCGGGCACTGGAAAAACCTCTGTCGCTTCCGAACTGGAGCGGCGGGGCTACCATGTTGTCCATGGCGACCGCGTCCTGGCATATGTGGGCGACCCCGAGACAGGCCAGCCACTCGCGGGACCACCTGAAGGCGCCGATCGCCTTGTCTGGGGATACGCGCATTGGATCTGGCCTGCCGAAAAGGTCCGGGCCATTGCTGCCGACACCACCCACCCTGTCACTTTCTTCTGTGGCGGCTCGCGCAATTTCCACAAGTTCTTGCACCTGTTCGATAAGGTTTTCGTGCTCGACATCGACGTTGAGACTTTGAACCGGCGATTGGATGGGCGGCCCGATGAGCCTGGCTTCGAGCCGGCCGAGCGGGCTCTGGTGCTCCGTTACCATAAGACCCGGGAGTATCTTCCCGTCGGCATCAATATCGACACGGCGGGTAGCATTACAGGTGTCGTCGACGATATCCTCGCTCAGCTCACCTAAAGTCCTGAAGCTGAATCGGATGCGAAGCGCTCGATCATTGTTCGAAGTGCGCTAAGCCGCGTGAAAGCTGATCAGCTGGATTTCCGTTCGTAGGCACCGGCAGCCGCCGCGGTGCATGACCTCGAGTGGCCGGTCTTCGGCGGGGAAAGTTCGGGGACGCTTGCGCTACCTGCGCGAGCAGGTTATACACTGAACCATATGGTTCAGTATGAAAGTCCTCCTCTCGATCTCTCATTCGCGGCGCTGTCCGATGCGACCCGACGCGGGATCATCGATCAGCTTGGGCGAGGGGACGCGTCGATCACCAGTCTGGCGGATAAGTTCCAGATGACGCTGACCGGCATGAAGAAGCACGTCCAGGTTCTCGAGCGGGCGGGGCTCGTCGTCACGCAGAAGGTCGGACGGGTGAGAACCTGCAAGCTTGGGAAACGCGGCCTCAAGGCGGAGGCCGAGTGGATCGAGGCGCATCGCCAGCTGTTTGAGGCCCGCTTCGAAGCATTGGATGAAATCATCAGCGAAATGAAACGGGAGGGAAGCGATGACTGAGCAAGTTGAGAGGACAGGTGACGCGCAGAACCGCACGTCGGTCGAGCGCAGAGGAGATCGCGAACTCGTCGTAACCAGGACATTCGATGCGCCGCCGAGCACGGTTTACAGGGCGTGGAGCCAGCCCGAGCTGTTCCAGCGCTGGTGGGTGCCGAAATCGGGGCCCGGCATTTCGCTGGTATCATGCGAAATGGACGTCCGCACCGGCGGCAAATATCGGCTGGAATTCGGCGCCGGCGGTTCGGATACCATGGCCTTCTATGGCAAGTATCTCGAGGTGGCGCCGAACGAGCGCATCGTCTGGACCAATGATGAGGGCGAAGAGGGCGCGATCACGACCGTGACCTTCGAAGACCAGGGCGGGAAGACACTTGTGGTTTTCCACGAAGTCTATCCGTCCAGGGAGGCGCTTGAGGAAGCACTCCAGGGCTCGGCTGTCGCATTGCCGGAGCAGTTGGAACAGCTCGACCAATTGCTTTCCAGCCTGACCGAGTAGCGGACGGCCCTTCAGACCGCCCTTGCCGCCATCCACGCAGGTTTGGAACGCACCTCGTCCTGTTTCATTACCGTGGAGGCGGTAAGCAAGGGGAGTTATGGCAATGCTGATCCAGGGAATCTACGCCGCGCTCGCAACGGCAGACATGGATAAAGCGGAGCAGTTTTACACGCAGCTGTTTGACCGGGAGCCTGATGATCGTCCGATGGAGGCGTTGATCCAATGGCGCAATGTCGCCCGGGGGAACATTCAAATCTTCCTCGACAAGCAGAATGCCGGGTTCGGCAGGCTGACCATTGTGGTGCCGAAAATGGATGAAGCCCGCAGAGCGCTCGAAGAGATTGGGGTGACGCTCACAGGTGAATCCGAGGGTGACTACGGAAGGATTGCCCAGATCGCGGACCCCGACGGCAATCGCATCACCCTTGCGGAGCCGCCCTCCCGTCCATTCGATACGCAGCGAAGATAGCGCCGCTGCTTGACGCTCTGGTTTGCGCGCGCCTAACGGCAATGGAACCTTCGGCAGCGCCGAAGTGTTGTGCTCGGCATGATTGCGGGAGGCATGACCGATGTACATCATTGTTGGCGGGACGGGGCGCGTTGGCTCAGCAGTGGCGAAGACGCTGCTCGACGGGGGCGAAGCCGTCACCATCGTCACCCGAAACCCTGAGAAGGCGGGCGCATGGCGACAGCGGGGCGCAGAGGTTGCGATCGCCGACGTCCACGACGTCACCTCGCTGCGGACCGTGTTCCGCCGCGGGAAGCGGGCCTTCCTGCTGAACCCGAACGCTGACATCGCGAGCGATACGGACCGGGAGGAGCGCGAGACCGTGCGCTGCCTGCTCGAGGCGATCGAAGGGTCCGGGCTGGAGAAGGTGGTGGCGCAATCAACCATGGGCGCGCAGCCGGGCGAGCAATGCGGCGATCTCAATGTCCTTTACGAACTGGAGACGGGCCTGAGAGGCCAGCCGATTCCCGCCAGTGTCATCCGCGCAGCCTATTACTACAGCAACTGGGACACGATGGTGGGACCTGTCGCGAAGGACGGGGTGCTATCAACCATGCTCCCGGCCGACCTCACGCTGCCGATGGTCGCGCCCGAGGATCTGGGAAGTGTGGCTGCACAGCTCCTGCGGGAGCCGATCGACCGGATCGGCATATACCCAGTCGAAGGGCCGGAACGATACTCTCCCAATGACGTTGCCGCAGCCTTCGCCGCCGCCCTCGGCCGGGCCGTTCGCGTCGAGGTGATCCCGCGCGAAACCTGGGAAGACGCATACCGCAATTTGGGCTTCTCCGACGCGGCGGCGCACTCATATGCCAGGATGACGGCGCTCACCGCCGATGGCCCCGAATATCCCGAGGACTCAATTCGCGGATCGATCTCGCTCCAGACATACATAGATGGGCTCGTTCGGGACTCGTCCTGACGCGCCTTCGTATGGGACTTGTGCCGGGGCAGGCGCCTCGTCTTCAGGTGGCGACCTCCATGGGATCGCTGAAGCCGCCACGGCGTTTTCATCAACCGCGTTCGACCAGTTTGCGGATAGCGGTCTCAAAGGTCGTTGTGCCCTTGCGCGATCGGGCCTCGCCATCTTCGAACTCGATCCAGCCTTCGTTGAAGCCGTCAAGCATGCGCATACGGGGTCGGGGGTTCTGCATGCCCTGGTTCAAAAACAGCGCTTCCCATGTCTCCCTTGCCACCGGCTCGGCACGGACCCTCTTGCCGAGCACGGCAGAGAAGGCCTCCGCCATCTGCAGCGGCGTGATGCGGAGCGGACCCTCAAGCTCGACGATGCGTTTACCGGTCCAGTCCTCCTGCAGCATTTCAGCCGCAGTTGCGCCGACATCGCGCACGGAAACCATTGGCACCGGTTTGGTGACCGGCTGCAGAAAGCTTGGCATGATGCCGCTCTCCCTTGCCGGCGCGATGTCCCAGGCTGAATTCTCCATGAACCAGCAGGCGCGCAAGAACGCTACCGGCATCGGGAGTGTCGACATTGCCCGCTCGACGAGGCCGAGCTGGCTCAGCAGATTCTCCTGCTTTGCCTGCGCGCCGATCGTCGACAGGCACACCACCTTCTTCGGTGACGCCTTTGTGAGCGCCGTCTTGAGCACTTCTATGATTGCTTTCACCTCCGGGAAACCCGGCGCAGGATCGAAGCTTGGCGGCAGAAGCAGGAAGACGCCCTCGGCGCCTTCGAAGGCTTGGGCGAGACCCGCCGCGTCCGTCATGTCGGCAATGGCGACTTCCGCACCTCGATCCCGCCAGGCGCCTGCTTTTTCCGCGTTGCGCAGGACTGCACGGACAGCAAGACCCTGATCTATCAGTTTCGCGCCGACCACGGCGCCGACCTGACCTGTTATTCCAGTGACAGCAAACATTATCGGACTCCTTTTGTCAGCGGCTTTCGCCGCGCCGAGTGAATGATGCGCCAAAGTCGCCTTTGACTGAATTGCCCTTTTGTCAGATAACTCATGACAAAATATCAGGAACCGAATGATGTTCGACGGACGATTGCTGAATGGGGTCAGCGTGCTTGCCGCCGTCGTTGAGAGCGGCAGTTTCGTGAGGGCAGGCGAGGCGCTGGGGCTGACACCTTCCGGAGTCAGCCGGGCGGTGGCGCGACTTGAGAGCCGTATCGGCGTGCGGCTGCTCGAGCGGACGACCCGTTCCCTGAGGCTCACCGATGACGGCACGCGTTTCTACGAGCAGGTCGTGCCGTTACTCGGTGGCATCGAAGAAGCCGCTGCCTATGCGGCCGGGACGACGCAGACGGTGCGCGGGAGGCTGCGGATCAATGTAGATCCCTATTTTTCGCGGCTGATCCTCGCGCCGAAGCTCGGCACCTTTCTCGACCGCTATCCCGATCTTCAGCTCGAGGTGGTTACAAGGAACGAGATCGGCGATCTTGTCGCCGACGGCATGGATGTGGCGGTGCGCTTCGGCGAAATCCCGGCCAAGAGCTCGCTGATTGCCCGGCAACTCTTTCGCACGAGGGTGATCACGGTTGCCGCGCCGTCCTATCTCGCACGGCATGGCACGCCGACGCTGCCTGCCGACCTGACCGATCATACCTGCATCCAGTATGAGGACCCCTTGACGGGCAGGCCTTTCGAATGGGAGTTGCGGCGCGGAAAGAAGGTGGTGCCGATCCAAACGCATGGGCGCATCCTCGTCAATGATGCCGGTACGGCCCTTGCCACCTGTCTCGCCGGGATCGGGATTGCCCAGGTCTTCTCGCTCGGAATGAAGCCCTATCTTGACAGTGGCCAGTTGGTCGCTCTCTATCCCGATTGGCCCGATGAGACCTTTCCGTTGCACTGCTTCTACACCTCCCGCCATCATGTGCCGGCCAAGGTTCGCGCCTTTATTGATTTTTGCTTCGAAATCGTCAGCTAGATGCCGCTGCGAGGATCGGCTCGGAGGCTTTTACCGGGCATCTTCAGCGGCTTCCAAAAGCGCCATAAGTCGCATTACAATTGCCGGCGATGTGGCCTTGCCTCAGGCGACGGACCAGCCACCGTCCACCAGCAGGTTCGCGCCGGTGATCAGGCTCGCAGCCGGCGATGCCAGGAAGACGACGGCGCCCACGACATCATCGGTTTCACCGATCCGGCCGAGGGGAATGTGATCGAGCGTCGCTTGGCGATTGGCGGCGTCGGATAGAAAGGGTGCCGTGCCATCCGTATGGATGAAGGTCGGCGATACGGTGTTGACGGTGATATTGTAGCGTGCCCACTCGGCCGCAAGGCAGCGCGAGAGGTGATTGATGGCCGCCTTGCTCATGCAATAGATGGCCTCGCCGCGCAGGGCCACGGTGCCGGCCTGTGAGCTGATGCTGATGATCCGGCCGCCATTCTGCTTGATCATCTGGCGCCCGACCGCCTGGGTCATCAGGAAGGTGCCCTTGACGTTGACATCGAGGATCTCGTCGAGGTCCTTCTCCTCGACGAGCTCGGCGAGATTGCCGGGAGCCACGCCGACATTGTTGACGAGGACGTCGATCCGATCAAACGTCGTCAACGCCGCGTCGACGGCTTGTGCGATATGGGCTTTGTTGGGAATTTCCAGTTCAACAGCGAGGACTTTTCGTCCCGTGCCCTCGAGCTCGGCGACCAGGTCCGCCGAGGCTGCGACGTCACGGACCCCCAAGACAATATCGGAGCCTGCCGCGGCACAGGCAAGCGCGCAAGCTCGCCCGATGCCACGGCTCGCGCCTGTTACCAAAGTCACTTTGCCCTCAAGGCTGAAGTCCGGCGCGTTCCTCTGCATCATGGTGCCTCCCTTGATGAAATCAATTTATGCCAGAGTCGGCGCGGCTGCCAGATACTCTGCGCATGTGCAGCGGCCTCCCCGCCGGACCGCAGCGCCGGGGTTCAAGAGAGCCTCATCATGAGTTGCCCCGCAGGGGGCCTCGAAGGACGAGGCGGGTGCTCAGCCATTGTTACCTGCAAGAAGCAGCGTTGCGGCATTCGGTAGCAAACGCCACCATCGGTTCTCGAGGACAATCCGACCCGTCAATTCAGGCCGGCACGGGTAAGTCCTTCGATCAGACGCGCCCGATCCTCGGCGCGGACGAAAGAAGATGTTGCTCCGACCGCGTCCCGTGAGATATCAGGAACCAGCGATTTAAGCCGTCCGAGCAAGTCCATGGCAGCCTCCCGGTTGTCGAGAAGTCCGGCACAGGCCGTGCCAATGATCAGCGGAACCGCATGGCCGGACCGCAATCGATGCGCCTCCCGTGCGTAACTCAATCCAAGTTCGTAATTCGCGCCCTGGAAATGAGCCATGGCGTAGTAAAACTGAAAGTCGCCGAGAAAGGCCTCGCGCGGGCTCAGTCTGAGGGCGTAGTCGATGCAACGAATGGCGTCCGCCGCGCGGCCCCCGTTGGCATGCGCAAGTCCCAACTGGCCGTGTGCAAACGCGGAGTTGGGGTTGATCGCGACAGCCTGGCTGATCGCTGCCACCGCCAGGACATTGTCGCGCGTCCCAAAGGCTATCATCGCCTGCGCAAGGTAAGTCCACGGTTCCTTATCGTCCGCGGCCATGGCTTGTTGAACGACATCCCTGGCAAGGCCCAAGGCATATCCCATGTCCTCCCACCCCTGGAACGCGCGCCACATGGTAATCCAACCTTTCATGGCGAGCGCCTGGGCATAGCCGGGGGCCAGTTCGATTGCCCGATCGAGCAGCGGGAGCATCTTCCTGCTGCTCTCCTCAGATAGTTGGGAACACAGGAACACCGCCCGCACGACACATTCCCAGGCATCAAGGCCATGATGCGGCTTGGGGCTTTCGCGAGCATGCTCCGCCGCCAGGAGTTCCGGCCCGATGCGGCCGACGACGCTTGCGGTAATTTCGTCCTGAATGGCGAAGATGTCGCCGAGGTCGCCGTCGTACCTCTCGGCCCAGAGATGGACGTCGGAGGCCGCATCGATGAGCTGCGCGGTCACCCTCATCCGGCTGCCGGACTTGCGGACACTCCCCTCGAGAACATAGCGGACCCCGAGTTCGTGCCCGATTGCGCGCACATCCACGGGCTTTCCCTTGTAGGTGAACATCGTGTTGCGGGCGATCACGAAGAAGCCCTTGAGCTTGGATAGCGCGGTGGTGATGTCCTCGGTCAGCCCATCGCTGAAGAAGTCCTGCTCCGGTTCGGCGCTCAGGGCGTTGAACGGCAGCACGGCAATGGATGGCCGCTCCGGAAGTGCAGACCTCAACGATGCCGTTCCTGCGGCCGTCCTTTCCTGAAGGGGGCGGTACAGTCGCACCGGCCTTTCCATATTCTTCAGCGCGCGCTCGCCGAGGTATTCGTAGTCGCAGTCAAGCTTGCCCGGGAGGTGATCGTAGGCCGTGCCGGAAATGCAAATGCCGCCCGGATCCGCCAAGGTCTGGAGGCGGGCCGCGATGTTCACGCCATCGCCGTAGAGATCCCCATCGAGCTCGTGGACCACATCACCCAGATTGACGCCGATCCGGAAGACGATGCGTCGCTCCGTCGGGATATCGGCCTGGTTCTCGGCAACCCCCTTCTGGATCGCGACCGCGCACGCGACGGCATCGACGACCGAGCCGAACTCCACGAGCGCACCGTCGCCCATCAGCTTGACGATACGGCCCTGATGCTCGGTCAGCAGCGGATCGATCACCTCCCGACGCAGAACCTTGAGGGCCGACAACGTCCCAGTCTCGTCATGTTCGACGAGGCGGGAATAGCCGACGACGTCAGCGGCCAGGATCGCGGCCAGCCGCCGCTCTGCTCTTGCGGTTGCCATGGCTGTCTCCCCTCAGGAGATGCGCCGAATGAAGCCCAGGCGATTGACGCGACATGCACCATCCGGCTGCCCGACACCGCGACCGTGCCGGTTCATGATACCACTGAGACGCTCATATGGCGACGATTCACAAGGGTGCCGCCTGCAACGGAACTGGAGCCGCGAAGCGGTCAACGCAAAGGTCTGTTGCCGCCCCATGGAAGAACGGCTTTATTCGAAGGAAGGTCCGTTTCGGAATTTGGAACCCACTGGCGTGGCGTGCTGAGCAGATCCTCGATCCGGGCATCGATCTCACCCAGGTTCGCTTCCAATTCGTCTACGACTTCGACCATACGCGACGCTCCCGAGGCACCCTTAGGAGATAACATCGGCCTTCATCGGAAACTTGTGGCACTTGCTCCATAATGCCGCAGCGTTGCGGCGCGCTTCGGGGCTTCGCCCCTTCGGGCTTTGCACCTCGGCGTGAGGGACGTTGGAGGATGCCGCGCTCCGATAACAGGCTCTTGGAGATGCATTACAAATCACGCGGTGGGAGAATGTAGCGCCGGGTTTCAAGAGAGCCTCATCCTGAGGCGCCCCGAACCGCCAATCACCGCCGCGCCGGCGGCTTGGTAGCGGCGCGCCGTTGCAGCGCGAAACGCGCGGCCGAGCAGTTGACGTCGGGAACGAGATCGTAGGTCTGCTGGTAGAGGCTCTGGGCCAGCGTGTTGTTGCCGCGGTTTTCAGAGGCGAGGGCGGCGAGCGCCGTGCGCTTGTAGGCCTCGACGATCGGCTCCGCCGCCTTTGCCAGCGCCGCGTCGTCGGCGGGTTCGGTGCTAAGCGCCAGTGCGGCATAGGTGACATCGCCGTCCCTACCGACGCGGCCGCCGACGGCACCGTTGAAACTCTGCTCGGAAACCTGGCGCATCCGCCGGGCGTTCTTGATGCAGGTCGGAATGCGGGCGGCTTCGGCATTGATGCGCTCGGCCGTCGGACCGGCCTCCGTGCTGCCGCCGCCGGAAAGGATCACATAGCCGATGATGCCGACGACCGCGAGGTAGACGAGGCCCATGCCGGCGAGGAAGGCCGGCTGCTTGAAGAGCGGCTTTTTCGGCTTGCCGTCGTCTGCCTTGGCAGCAGCCTCCTTTTTCGGCGCCTCCTTGGTCGGCGCCTTCTCCACGAACTGGAATTCGACATCCTTGCCGAGGCGGAAGCTGTCGCCTGTTTTCAGTGAGGCCGTCTGCAGCAGCGCCTCGCCGCGCAGCATGATCGGGTTCAGCCCCATGCGGCGGATGATGAAGCCGCCGTCGCTCTGCTTTTCGATGCGCGCATGGATCGGCGCCAGGAAGGGATCGTCGACGACGATATCGGCATTGGCTGCCCGGCCGATCGACATTTCCGCCCGGTCGAGCACATGGCTGCGGCTCTGGCCGCCGGGGCCGGTCTGCAGAAGGCTGGGTTTGTTGCCGCGAAAGAAGGAAAACACCATGATCAGAACATCCCACTCGACATCATCTCGACGATAGCCGGCGCCAGCACCAGAAGCAGGATCGAGACGACGATCATCATCGCCGGCATGACGATCTTGGCTTTCAGCTTTTCACTGGCCCTGTCGGCCTTCTCCCAGCGGCGGAAGCGCAGGTCGCGCGCATGCTCGCGCAGCAGCTCGACGCGGTTGCTGCCCTCGACCTCGCCCTGGATGACGGCGCGGATGACGCGCACCACCTCCTCGGCCGTCACGCGTGCTTCCAGGCGCTGCAGCGCCTCGATCATGCCGGTGCCGAGCGCCACGTCCTTCAGTGTCTGCTCGATCTCCTCGCTCATCACGGTGCCGGGTGCTGCCTCGGCATAGAGCCGCAGGCTTTCCGGCAGGGTCGCCTGCGCCTGCTGCGTCATGACGACGAGATCGAGGAAATAGGGAAATTCGCGCGAGATGCGTTCCTTGCGGTCCTGCATCTTGTCGTCGGCGACGACCCAGAAATAGATGGCGGGGATGAAGCCGAGGATCAGGCCGGCGACCAGCCCGCCGATGATGCTGCCGCTCGCGATGCCGAACAGCACACCGAGCAGGATGAAGCCGAACAGGCTCAAGACGATGAGAAGGGCGATATATTCACGCCCCGTCACGCCGCCGAAGGGCCGGCCGCCATAGATCAGCTTCTTTTCGAGCTGCGCGCCGAAATCGGCGAGGAGCGGCTCGAAGTGTCTCAGCACGAATTCGACGGGCGTGCGCATGCCGATGCTGTCGACGATATTCGGCGGCGGCCCGTCGCCGCCGGCCTTTCGCCGCACCACCTGGATGCTGCCGAGCAGGTCGCCGAGCCACCAGACGATGAGCGCCGCGGTGATGCCGGCAAGGACGATGATGATCGGGGCGAGCGGGATTTGCGACATCATACCGACACCTTCATCATCGAGCGCATCCAGAAGAAGCCGGTGGCGTAGAGAATGGCGCCGACGATCGCGATAACGATGCCGATGGCGTTGCCGAACACCTTGTCGATCAGCTCCGGCTGGCCGAAGAAGATCATCAGGATCATGAACAGCGCGCCGCCATTGACGACGCGGAAGTTCATCCGCGCCTGCGACGACGAGGTGCTGATCTTCTGGTCGAGCTTCCAGATCTCCTTGAAGGATTTCGACATTTCCGTCAGCGGCTCGGATATGTCGCCGCCCTGGCGGGCAAACAGGCCGAGGGCGGCGTCGACCATCTTGAAATGCAGGCTCGGCACGGTGCGGCCGTGGCGGTCGAGCGCCTCGACCAGGCCGATGCCGAGCTTCTGCTCGCGGGCGATGCGCTCGAACTCGCGCGAGGACGGCATCTGGCCGGTGTCGGCGACCGCATTGACGGCGACGGCGAGCGGCTTGCCGGTGCGCACCGCCGAGACGATCTGGTCGACGGCATAGGGAAGCTGCGATTCGATCTGCAGCCAGCGGCGCTGCAGGAAATAGCGGATCGTCGCCTTGGGCAGGAAGAAGGCGACGGGAACGGCGACGACGATGCCGACGATCGGCCCGAAGATTAGCGAGATCAGGGCAAAGACGACGATGGCGGTGATGGCATAGGCGAGGATCATCGTATAGGGCGGCACGGCATCGCGGCCGAAGACCTGGGCCGCTTCGCTGGCGAGCGCGATATCCCGTTCGGTGGCGCGCAGCAGCGGCGCCGGCCATTGCACCGGTGCGCCCCAGACGAGCAGTCCCGCCGTCACCGCGCCGAGGGCGATCGTCAGGATCTGCAGAATGCTGATGTCCATGGTTCCACCCTCAAACAAACATATCCAGGTTCTTGATCTCGCCGTCTTCGCCGAAGGCGACGAGCTCGGCGACGAAGCTCGGCAGATAGCCGGTGAAGGCATGCACCGCCTGGCCGCCGGCGCGGCCGACGAGATTGAAGATCGGCTCGACGATGATCAGGCCGGTGTCCGGATCGATGCCGATGACCTCCGATATCTCGGTGACGGCGCGCCGGCCGCTTTCCAGGCGGTTGAGCTGCACGACGAGCTCGACGGCGGCGACGATCTGCTGGCGGATCGCCGTCACCGGCAGCGAGCTCTGGCCCTGCAGCACCATCACCTCAAGCCGGGTCATCATGTCCTGCGGCGTGTTGGCATGCGCCGTCGTCATCGAGCCGGCATGGCCGGTGTTCATCGCCTGCAGCATGTCGATCGCCTCCGCGCCGCGGCACTCGCCGACGATGATGCGGTCGGGACGCATGCGCAGCGCGTTGCGCACCAGGTCGCGGATGGTGACGCTGGTCTCGCTCTCCGCCGTCTTCGGCCGCGATTGCAGGTAGACGACGTGAATGCCGTCGAGCTGCAGTTCGGACGTGTCCTCGACGGCAACGACGCGCTCGCCGACCGGAATGAATTGCGACAGGCTGTTCAGCAGCGTCGTCTTGCCGGAGCCGGTGCCGCCGGAGACGACGATGTTCTTGCGGGCCCGCACCGCCGCCTCGAGGAAGGCGCGCATCGGCTCGCTGAGCGCGCCAGCGGCGACCAGTTTGCTGATGTCGAGCCGCGACTTGCCGCCGAACTTGCGGATGGTGAGGCAGGCGCCCTTGACGGCGAGCGGCGGGATGACGGCGTTGACGCGCGAACCGTCCGGCATGCGGAAGTCGGCCATCGCCTCGCTCTCGTTGATCGAGCGGTTGGAATCGACGGCGATGCGCTCGATCACCTTCATCAGCTGCCGCTCATTGGCGAAGGCGAAGGGATAGCGCTCGAGCAGGCCAAATTTTTCGACATAGATCTCGTCATACCGCGTCACCATGATTTCCGAGATGACGTCGAGATCCATCAGTTCCGAGATCGTGCCCCAGCGATACATCAGCTCCTCGATATTCGAGCGCAGGTGCATATGGGCGATCTCGTAGCGGTCGCCGGCGTTGAACAGGGCCTGCCGGGCCTGGAAGGCGGCGCCGAACTTGGTGTCGAGCTGGGCGAAGTCGGAACGGGTGGATTCGAAGTTCAGCTTCAGTTGCAGCGCCGAGATCAGCGCCTTGCCGACATCGAAGAGCCGGCGGTTGTCCTGCTCTTCGCGGGCGAGGCTTGCCGCATTCGACGTGCCGTCGCGCCGTCCGGTGCGGGCGATGCGTTTTGCCAGCCACCGGTAGACGGCGTTCTTGATGACGAGGATGACGAGATCCTGCGGCGCTGCATCAAGCGCCTCCTTGATGAACAGGTCGAGGCGCTCGCGGATGCGGCCGCGCGTCTCCTCGCGGCCGAAATCGGAGGATTTCACCAGCCGGTCATATTGCGTGTCTTTTAGCAATCGCTCATGTATTTCCATCTGCAGCGCCAGCACCCGCTCCTGGTCCGGAAACTGCGTCACCGCTTCCGGCGCCGCCGCCGGCTCGACGAGTTCGATGGTGACATTCGGCACCCAGATCGACATGCCGGCCGAAACCGCCACCGGCGTGCCGGCCCTCAGCGGCTGGTCGTCGACCCGCGTCGGGTTGCGGCCATGATGCTGCACCGACCAGCCCTGGCCTGACTTGCGCAGCACGAATTGCGGCGAGGAGACATGGCTGCCGCGCAGCCGCACGACGCCGGCGCCGGCGGGCAGCGAAAGCGTGCTGCTTTCGCCGACGAAATAGGTCTCGTTCGCCGAGAGCGGGATCACCTCCCGCCCGCTGCCGTCCTCATAGGAAATCTTCAACAGCATGGCTCAATCCCCGAAACGATCACATGCGCGTCCAGTTGATGCTCGGCAGGTCTTCGACGCTATTGTCCGTCGGATTGCGCAGCACGAGGTTGAGGCTGCCGTTCGCCTGGCCCATGGCGAAGATCAGCATCTCGGCTTCCGACGGCGTCACTTCGACCGTCACGTGATTATAGCTGCTATTGGCCTTGGTGACCGCACCTTCCGGCGTGGTCGCCGCGCCGACGGCGAGCACCTTGACGTTCTGGAGGAAGGTGCGGGTGACGACGCGGGTGCGCGAGCTGATGCCGAGCTTGTAGTCCTGCGCCTGCTTCCGGTAGGCGTTGATGTCGTTCTCGTCGGCGCCGGGATATTGGGTGAGATAGTTCTTCAGCATCTGCTCGACCGGCGAGGGCGGCTGGACCGGCGCGGCGGGCGTCTGGCCGGGTGCGGCCGGCGTCTGCCCGGGCGTTCCCGGCTGCGTCGCGGCGGGCGGCGCCACCGGCTCGACCGGTTCGTCGACGGTGCCGAGAATGTCGACATAGCTGCCCGGCTCGACGAAATGGCCGACCGCCTCGGCGGCGTTGACCGGCAGGGTGAGCGCCCGCTTGCCGGGGGCGATCATCGTCGTCAGGCGGCCGCCGTCGGTATCGTCGAAATACTGGAAGAGCAGCACCGAGCCGGCCGGAATGTCGGCGGCGGCCGTCCGGTCCTTCAGCCATTCCTGATAGGCGCTGGCGGCCGGAACCGCGAGCTTGGCAAGCGCCCCGAAGCTTTCCGGCAGCATCACCGGTTCGGCGAGCATGTCCGGGGTGATCGCCTGTCCTCTCGTCACCTTCTTGTCGGGCTGGAGCCGCATGAAGGCATAGGCCACCTGCTCGTTCTTGACGCTCTCGGTCCAGAAGTAGAGGAGGACGCCGGTGATCAGCCCGACGATCACGGCGGCAATGAGCTTCCAGTTCATGGTGTTATTCCCTCTAAGAAGGGTTGCCTGATTTGAATGACCTCAACGGTCCTGCCGTCGGTTTTGCTTCTGGTGTAGAGAACATTGGCTTCGACACTGCCGCGCCGGCCGTAAAGTGCGATGACCCCGCCGCGCTCGGCCGGCGGCGTTTCGATGGTGAAGCCGTCGCGGACGAGCAGGTCGGCGCGCTGATCGGACCAGCGCGCGGCGGCAAGCGTGCCCTTCGACACCACGGTGCGCGACATATGGCCCTTGTCATGGTCGCCGATATCGCTCAGCACCTCGACGCCGGCCGGCGGACGCAGCGACGTCGGCAGCTTGGCGACATCGGCAGGGGCGGCGAAAGCCGGGAGCGTCGCGGCGACATCGTCGAAGCGGCTCATCAGCACTTCGGTCATCGGCGCATTTGCAGGCCGGCGGATCATGATCGAGACACCCGGGATCGGCGCTCTCGCCGACGGATTGTTCGGATCCTGCCGTCTCATGTAGGCGAGCGCAGCCTCGCCGTCGCCGTCGAAGAAGCGCACGACAACGGCAAGATCGTCGCGGATGCGGCTGACCTTCGGGACGACCATCATGTTGGCGGCGATGACGGCGGTCAGTTCCTCCCGGTCGCTGCTTTTCGGCATGGCGGGCCGGGTATTGGCGGCCAGCACCCGCAGCCACTCGTCGGTGATATCGGAAATGCTGCGATCGCTCTGGTAGGGGGTGAACTCGAGCGGCTGGCCGTTGATGACGAGATCGCGCGGCGCGCGTTCCGGAGCGCCGAGGATGCCGGCCAGCATCGAATTCAGCGTCACCCGAATATCCTTGTAGATCTCGGCGCGGCCCGGACTGGCGATCACGGCGAGCCCGACGACCAGGGCCGTAGAGAGGAGATGAAGTGAGATGCGTGATCGCTGTGCCATGTCACTTCGCCCCCGGAAAGACGCCGTCGAAGAGATCGCCGGAATCGCTTGCCACATCGCGGATTTCCCGGCGCAGCGTCGGATCGTAGCCGCGGCGCGTGGTGTCGTTGTTGTGCGAGATGAACAGCGTCGAGTCGTCGACCGTGAACGCATCCTTCCAGCGGATGCTGCGGATGGTGTCGAGATCGTCGGAATCCCTGAACTTGTAGACGCGGTCGGCGGTCGCGGTCACGAGTTGCGGCTTCTCGTCGGCGAGTTCGCCGACCATGTCGCCGAAGTCGCGACCATTGCCCTTGAGAGTGTTCTGCACGTCGTCCCAGATAAAGGTCCGCTGCGGATCGCCGCCGCCTTCATGCGAGGGCGTGCGCGAACAGTTGATCGCGTCGCCTCCGGGCAGGGCCGGCAAGGCCGGAATCGGGAAAACCTTCGAGAAATCCGAGGTGCAGTTGAGGCCGGACGCCTCGGCGAAGGCGGCGTTGCGCATGGCAAGCATGGTCGCGACCTTCTTGGTGGAAATCCTGTTCGCGTGAATGACGAAGATCACGATCAGCAGGATGACCGGCGCGGCGAGCACGAATTCGATCGAGGCCAGACCGCGCCGGTCGCGATGCAGCCGCATCATGAGGCCGCCGGCCGGAGCGCCGACCGCTTGCTCAGTGTGTGTTGACGGCAGCCCAGGCATTGGCTCCTCCATTGTCGAAGACGCGTGTCAGGCCGGTGAAACTGTCGGCAGCCGGGCTTTGTTTGATCGTGCCGGAAACCGCGCCGATATCGTCGGCGAGCGTCGCCGGCGCCAGCGAGGCAAGCCAGTCCTGCGTGTAGAGGTCGAAGGCGGTGTAGTTGTGGACCCAGCTCTGCGCCAGGGCATAAGCGGACGGCGTCCTGTCCTTGAACAGCCGGACCTGGAGCCTGGCGCGGGGCGCCCGGGAAACAATCGCCAGCGTCTGGTAGTCGGAGAGCTGGTCGCCGCCGAAGGGCGTGAAGTTGAAGGGGATGCGTCCCTTCAGCCAGTAGGGCTTCGGGAAGGAGAGGAGCGGCAGGCTGACGCCGGTCACCGAGATCGCCCCGCCCGCCGGACCACAGACCTGGTTCCAGATCATGTCGAACTTGCGGGTGAAGTCGTTCTCGTCCTTCGTCTGTTTGTCGGAATAACGTGGCGGCACGTCGATCGGCAGCTGGAAGGGGTTCACAACCCCGAATTTGATGCCGAAGAATTCCTCCGCCACAAAGAAGCTGCCATCGAGCAGCAGTTCCTGCCACCAGCTGAGATCGGCATATTGCTCGATAATCGCCTTGAACGGGATCTTGCTCAGGTATTTCGGGCCGAACGCCTCATAGAAGATGTAGAACTCGACCAGCTGATCGTCGATGCCGCTCTCATGGTTGACCCAGTCGCGGATATGGCTGCCGTCGACGCCGCCTGCCGTCAACGGACCCTTGCCGTTGGGGAAGCCGCGATTGGCGAACTCGCCGCGCATCAGGAATGGATCCTGTCCCTGGGTGCCATAGGACATGGCAAGGCACATTTCGGTATAGGCAGCGGCTGGATTGATGCCGTCACGGTCGACCGGCAGGTTGCCTCCGGCGCCTTCCCCGGCCTGGCCGCAGGATTCGCAGGGCGGATGGAAGACGACATGATCCGACTTGTTTAAACGAACCAGATGCAAGGCGTCGTTGCCGACCCGCTCGGGAAAGCTTTCGACGAGGTAATCGTTCAGGTCATTCATCGCGTCGATGATGTCGCTCGATTTGTTGATCAGACCCAGGGGATCATATTTGATCTGCGCCGCCACCGTATAGGCGATCGCCTTGGTGGCTTCGGTTGCCCGGAACCCCTGGAACGCCAGGCAAGCGCCGTAGATGATGCCGCCGACGATCGGGACCTTCTGCCAGCCGGGGCAATAGGGCATCGGCGGCAGCGGCGGCAGGAGCGACGCCGGCCCGAAGCCCTCGGTGAAGGAATATTCGGCGAGTTTCGCCAGAATGGCGGCCGAGCGCAGGGCCAGTTCCGCGGTGGTCAGCTGATAGGCGACCGACGTCGCCATGACCACGGTGGCCTGCGAGGAGGCGACATTGTTCATCGCCATGATGTTGAGATAGCGCGCCTCCCAGTCGGCATGGACGAGGGCGGCGGCATCGGCGGTGTCCTGGGTGCGCTGCTTGTCGTAGATCATCTGCCCGGTGTTCAGGATCCAGACGATCATCAGCGCCAGCGCGATCGTCATGTAGAGGATGATCGGAGACAGGAAGCCGCGCTGGTCGCGGTGCAGGCGATGGATGAAGGACGGTGTCATAGCAGGTTCACCTCCGCCGTCGAAATCGTGTAGTAGCGCCCGTCCTTCCGCTGGCCGCGGGCAAAGACCCAGCCGGCATATTCGAGCAGCAGGAAACGCGCTTCGACCCTGGCGGTGACGGGCACATGCGGCGAGCGGTTGATGGCGGCAAAGAGCGCCATCGGGGCGCGGTCGACGGTGACCGTGACGTTCTGCGGGTCGAACATGTAGCGGGCCTGGTTGCGCATCGCGCGCCAGTTCTTCGAGAGGCCCGAGGCGTCGGCCAGGCTCTTCAGCGCCTCTTCCGGCGGCTGGCAGGCGCCGACGCATTTCAGCTGGTCGTAGGGCGCCGCCGGGATCAGCGCCAGGCGGGCGGCAAGATCGGCCTTGCCCTCTGCGGCGTCGTTATCGCAGGTCTTGGGGCCGATGAAGCTGTGGATGGTGATCGGCAGGGCCGGGCAGAAATAGACGCGGGCGCTGCGGGCCGCCGCATAAGCGGCATAGTGGGTGAACAGGTGGTTCTTCGCCAGGATCGTGAACTGAAAGACCACGAACATGAAGAAGACGAAGATCGGCGTGACCAGCACGAAATCCATCATCGTCGTGCTGCCTGAGATATCGCCGTGAAGCTCCGACATCCGGCGCCGGCGGGCGGACAGCCGCGGCAGCAACAGCATCGAGGTTAGCAACAGCATGGCGATCGCGAAGGTGCCGAGAAGCGCGCCGTGATCCTGAGGGATCCAGAAGGTCCGCGAGTGCAGGATCGAACTCCAGAACGCACCGTCGAAAGTGGGGTGTTCGAGTTCCGCGCGCATTGCCGTTACCTCACGAATGAAAGAGGGGTGAAATCAGGCATGAACAGGCACCAGAGAAGTCCGAGAGCGGCGGCGACGCCGAAGCGGACGGTATGATGGGTTTCGCGCGGCTTCAGCACGGAAGCGGCATCGCGGAAACCGGCGGGCAGCAGCAGGGCGAACAGTCCGAGGCTTCGCGCCAGCGCGCCCCATTGAACCCGCCGCGCCATCGAGAAGACGGCAATCGTGCCGCCGATCATCAGCGATGCGAGCGTCACGTCGATGGCGGGCCAGAGGCCGAGAACGGCGCCGAGCGCCGCCATCAGCTTGACATCACCGCCGCCGCAGCCTCCGGCTGCGAAGGCGATGATGAAGATCAGGCCTGAGGCAAGGAGGCCGGCGAAAGCCAGGCCGATCCCCGCAAGGCCGCCGCTGATCGCTGCCAGCATGAAGCCGGCAAGCAGGCAGGGGTAGGTGATGGCGTTCGGGATCTGACCATGGCGGTGATCGAACACCGCCGCGGTCGTGGCGCAGGCGACGGCAAGAGCCGCCGCCGCTGGCATCAGGGTCAGATCGTAGGTCATGTCCATGACACCGATCCCGCTTATTGACCCGGCTCAGGAATTCTCTCGGCGTCGGAGAGAGCCGTGTTCTTTTCGTTGAACCATTCGCCGATCTGTTTGCCGAATGCGAGCAGCAGCAGCATCAGCGGAATGACGATCAGGGCGACTGCGAGGACGATCTGGGCCATGTCGCCGCGTTCGTCCTTGTGAAGTGCAATTGCGAGAGTCTTGAGTTTTGCAAACATCTGCGTATTCCTCGTTCCCAAGTTTGTTTCGGATCGAAGACCTTGGTGAAAAGAAGCAAGCATACGCTATCGATCAGAACCAGCACGTTGCTCATTCCAATGATGTTTTCTGCTTCTGCTTTTCTTCCCCGGTCGCCAACGCTTGTTGAGCAACATCATTAAGACCCAAGAGTGCGCCCAAGGCCAGCCCTCCGTCAAGCAAACGGAAGGCAGGGTTCCAATTGTCTTGGAGGCGTCGGCTGCAGACATGCGGTTGACGGTGGTGTTTTCACGCTAACTGGCTGATTACGCTGTAATTTTCTCCGGTGAGGCATGTTGTGAAGCGGTTTTCGCGAACAGCGTCAGCTGCTCCATTATTGGTCAATTGTTTCAAAGCGATAGAACAGGCGGAAGCCACGCACGCATAGTGGCGGGCGGGCGAGGGCGTCCCCATGGCGTTGCTTGCCGATCTGGATTAAGCTCGTCTTCAATATTGGCTGTGGCCCGTCAGTCGTTCCGGAGGCAAAATCATGGAAACGATGAGCAGCGTCTTGATACTTGCATTGGTCCTCATTCCACTGATGTTGTTCTTTCCGACTGCGGTCCAGATGATGGTGACGCTGTTCGGCATGAGCTCCGTTCTTGTCGGGATGCCGCTCTGATGAAAGCCGTTTCCGACGACGCTGCCGAACAGGCGACCTTCCAGGTTCTGACCCGGGCGCTGGACAAGCTCCTGGCGCCCATCCGCTTCCTGCTCGAGGATCCGAGCGTTTCCGAAATCCTGATCAATGGAACCTCCGACATCTTCGTCGAACGGCGAGGCAAGCTCGAACGCGCCGATACGCGCTTCGCCAGCCGCGAGGATCTGGAATCGGCGGCGCGCAGCATCGCGCAATTCTCAGGCAAGCGCCTGACGCCGGAGGAACCGAGCGTCGAAGCCCGTCTGCCGGACGGCTCCCGCGTGCAGATGATCCAGCCGCCGGCCGCCCGCACCGGGCTCTGCATCTCCATCCGCCGCTTTTTGAGAGAACATCGCAGCATTCGCGACCTCGTCACCCAGGGAAGCCTGACGGAGGAGTCGCTGTCCTTGCTACAGGCGGCGGTCGGGCTGCAGAAGAATGTCATCATCTCCGGCGGCACCGGCACCGGCAAGACGACGATGCTGAACGCGCTGTCGGAAGCCTTCGCCGATCATGAGCGGGTCATCGTCATCGAGGACACCTCGGAACTGCAGATCCGCAAGGAGCATGTCGTCTATCTCGAAGTCACCAAGCCCGACAGGTTCGGTCGCGGCGGCGCCAGCATTCGCGAGCTGTTCCGCTCTTCGCTGCGAATGCGGCCGGACCGCATCATCGTCGGCGAGTGCCGCGGCGGAGAAGCGCTCGATATGATCCAGGCGATGACATCGGGCCACAGCGGCAGCCTTTCGACCGTGCATGCCAATACGCCCTATGACGCGCTGCACCGGCTGGAAACCCTGGCGCTGATGTCGGATATCGACATGCCGCTGCGACCGCTGCGCTCGCAGATCGCTTCGGCCGTCGACGTCGTCGTCCAGATTGCCCGGTTCAAGCGCACCGGGCGGCGACGGGTCATCGAAATTTCCGAGATCAAGGGGCTGAATGATGACGGCCAGTATGTCGTCGAGAGCATCTACAAGCTCGACGGCGGCGGCCATTCCAATTCGGATGGCGAGTTGCGCTGGACAGGCGCCGTGCCGAGTTTCGCCACGGAAGCCTTCGAGGAGTTGGGAACCGGCCTGACGGAGCTGCCGAGCTGGATGAAGCCCGCGGCGACCCCTCACCGGCCGGAGTAAAAGGCGGGATCGGTCTGGCCTATCTTGACACGATCGCGACCGACCTCGCCGTCCATCTCCTTGGGCCTAAGCTGCGATCTTCTGCCAGGCCGAGACATGCCGATCGCTGACCTTTGTGAACGGCTCCTTTTTCCAGCCGCCCCATCGGGCTTTGAGCTTCAGGCCGGCCAGCCGCGCCATAAGGTCGAATTCCGCTGGCCATGCATAACGAAACGGGACCGAGAACTGCCTGCAGTTCCCGTCCCGGATCCGGATGTGGTGGGACGTGAAGTTCTGGCTTACCACGTCGTACTCGTCGACGCCCCAATGCGTCTCGCTGCGGTCGAACGCCAGGATCGTCTCGCCGAGCGGAAGCCGCTGAAGCGGCGGGACGCCAACCTCGATCAGGAAGTGCCCGCCAGTTTCAAGGTGCGCGGCGGCGTTCTGAAAGCAGGCGACCTGGGCTTCCTGTGACGTCAGGTTGTTGATCGTGTTGAAAGCCAGATAAACGAGGGAAAAGCGCCTCTCGACACGGGTTGTCGCCATGTCGCCGATTACCACCGGAATGTCCGCGCCGCCCTCTTTGGCGCGAAGGCGAGACACCATCGCGCGCGACAGCTCGATGCCTTCTACCTCCACCCCTTTCCGCGCGAGCGGCAGCGCCAGGCGCCCGGTCCCGATCGCGAATTCCAGCACGCGCCCGCCGCCTGCGTATTCGGCCAGGAGATCGACCGCCGGATCGACGACCTCCGGGGCCGAGATCCCGTCAGCGTCATCGTAGGTAGCCGCGACCTCATCGTCAAAAAAACCGTCGTCATGCATCTTGCTTACCTCTCTGATAGCGGAGGACCGGTGGTGGCGATCACCTTGCCCGCCGCTTCGCGGGCAACGCGTCAATTGGTCCTAGCGATCGCGCCAGCTCGCCAATCTCGTGGCGGGCGACGCCGATGTCTTCCAGATCGCGGTCCGACAGCCACTGCAGTGCCTGTTCCGTTTCGCGCCTTTGCCACCAGAGGAGGAGGGCGGGCGCTGCAAACCGCAAAGCTGCCATCTTCGTCAGAAGGCTGGGAGCAAAACGATCCGAAAGTTCAATGTGCCGGAGTTCGAATGTCATAACCTACGTCCAAGTTGTGTTGCGGTGATATCAATCTAGTGAAATGCCGGCCGACGTGTTATCGGCAGTCTGTCAAATTATGTCTGTGAGACGCCATGATCGCCCGCGACAACCTGACCAACGTTCATTTGCCGGAAGACGAATTTGGAGATTATCCGCACACCGCTGTCGCCCAGGGTGGAGCAGAGCCCGCCGGGCGGACCTATTCTTTCCACGTGCACCACCGCGCCCAGCTTTTCCAGATCGTGCGCGGTTCGCTAAGACTGGAGACCGAGCGGGGCTACTTCATCGTTCCGCCTGAACGTGCCGTATTCGTGCCGTCAGGTGTCCTTCACGAAGTGACATACCTGCAGGAGACGGAGCGCAGCTATCTCTTCTTCCGGCCCGATGCGGTCGTGAACCTGCCCGCCCAGGTCTCAGTGATTGGTACGACGCCGCTCCTGCGCGAACTGATCCTGGCCTTCCTGGAAATACCGCGCGCCGACGCCGGCAGTGCCCCTGCCGAACGACTCGCCGCCGTCATTCTCGACCAGCTTCAGACGAGTACGGTCGCGCCGCTGTCGCTTCCCTCGCCGGCATCCGAACGCCTCCGCAGCATCGCTTCGGACATCCGCAACGAACCGGGTGCCGATTGGCCACTCGATGAACTTGCCTCGCGTGCGGCCATGTCCCCCCGCAGCTTTCAGCGCCATTTCCAAACCGAGACAGGCATGAGTTTCCGCGCCTGGCGGCAGCAGGCGAAACTGCTTAAAGCCGTAGAGTGGCTCGCCGCCGGCCGAAGCGTCGGCGATATCGCCTTCTCGCTCGGCTACTCAGGCCCCAGCGCCTTCATTGCGGTGTTCCGGACGGCCTTCGGTGTCTCTCCCGGACAATATTTCCAGGGAGGCTTTCCGGGCCATGGTGCCGCATCCCCGGCGCGGCCGGCGCAATGACGCGTCCTCCGGCGGGCGACAGCAAAAAGCGCGCCCTGACCGCCAGCGCCAGCAGCGCGAGGGAGAGGGCGAAGGGTTGCGCCCGCGCGAGCCTGCACACATCAGGCACGGATACCCTTCGCCCGATCCCGCGGCAGTCGATGTCCGATCACCAGCGGGAATGTTGACGCTTCCGTAATCACGGCAAGCGCCTTTGCTTTGCCGGGCGGCTCTTTTCTCATAGGATTTCTGCGCCATCTCTTGCCGGGGCAACCAGACAGGGTGCTTTATGGACGAGACAATCGAACAGCTTCTCCATCTTTCCGCACAGACGGAAACGCTGATGGCGGTCTATGATGGCGATGACCGGCTGCGCTATGCCAACAGCGCCTTCCGCTCGGCCTATTTCATCGAGCCGGAGGAAACGCCGCTCTGGCCGGATCTGATGCGGCGCAATTTCGAGCTCGGCCGCGGCACTGTCATCCGCACGGAGAATTTCGAGGAATGGCTGCGCTCGACCCAGTCGCGCCGCGGCAAGATTGGCTATCGCGCCTTCGAGACCGATCTTGCCGACGGCCGCTGGCTGTGGATGACCGAGGCGGTGCAGAAGAACGGCTGGATGCTCTGCATCGCCAGCGACATCACCCGTCTCAAGGTCCATGGCCGCACCGTCCGGCAGGATCGCGACCAGGCGATCAAGGCCTCCTACACCGACGAACTCACCGGCGTCGCCAACCGCCGCTTCGTCATGGCGCGCGTCGAAGACATGCTTGAAGCCGCCCGGCATGGCAGCAGCGGCTGCCTCGCCGTTTTCGACATCGACAATTTCAAACGCATCAACGACCGGCTCGGCCACCACGCCGGCGATCTCGTGCTGCGAGATTTCGCCCACCGCATCCACCAGAATGTCCGCCGCAACGATTGTTTCGGCCGGGTCGGCGGCGAAGAATTCCTCCTCGTCATGCCGGCCACCGGCCCGGAAGACGCGCTTGCCATGGTCGAGCGCATGCTGACGGTGATCCGCTTCTCCCGGCCGCTGCCGGACTCACCCGATTTCAGCTACACGTGTTCTGCCGGTATCGCCGCGTGTGTGCCCACAGACAGCGCGTCCGAGCTTTACAGGCGTGCCGATCAGGCGCTTTATGATGCCAAGATGAGCGGCCGGGATCGGGTAAGGGCGGCTTAGAAAAGACGCCGAGGTCCGGCCGAGCGGGTCCGGTCGGCGCGCTTTCCAGATGCCGCTCTTGAATTGGTCGGGCGACCTCTGCTAGGCGTCATCCTGGCTTTGAAGGCCGGACAGGATCCAGCGGGGACCGAGGGAAGTGGCGCCAAAGGCAGTGACGCTGATAGACGTTGCGCGCGCCGCGAACGTGTCGCGCGCGACCGCCGCCCGCGCATTGAACGGTTACGGCTATGTCGGCGGAGACGCGGCAGAGCGGGTGCTGGCAGCGGCTGATCGGCTCGGCTATCGCAGCAATCGCGTGGCGCAAGCCTTGCGGCGAGGGCAGTTGCCGCTCATCGGTTTCATGCCGGGCGACATCCAGAACCCGTTTTTTGCCCGGATCGCTCATGATGTCGATGTCGATCTGCGCGCCTTTCGCCACAACCTGCTGATCGCCAGCAGCGAAGAGGATCCGGAGCAGGAGGTGGAACTGCTCGAAAGCCTGAGGTCCCTCAATGTGCGCGGCTTCATCGTCGCGCCGACCTCGGCCGACAACAAGGAGCACCTGGTCGGGCTGGTCCGGGACGGAACGCCCCTCGTCCTCATCGACCGCGCCTTGCCGCAGGTTGCCTGTGACAGCGTTACCGTCGACAATGAAGGCGGCGCCCGCGAGGCCGTGAGCTATCTGATCGCCAACGGCCATCGCCGCATCGGCCTCATTCAGGACGATTCCCGCATCACGACTGCCCGCGGCCGTCTCGCCGGCTATATCCAGGCGCTGCAGAGCCATGGCATCGAGGTGGACGAATCGCTGATCATCGTCTCGCGATCGACGGTGGAATATGCAATCGATGCCACCATCCGCCTGTTCAGCCGGCCGTCGCGCCCGACAGCGGTCTTCACCGTCGACAGCCTGATGACGCAAGGGGCGCTTCTCGGGCTGCGCTCGATGGGGCTTGCCGTGCCGCATGCCGTTTCCCTGGTCGGCTTCGACGACTTCAACCTCGCGACGTTCACCGACCCGCAGATCACCGTCGTGGCGCAGCCGATCGCGCAGATCGGCCCGCTTGCGGTGAAGCTGCTGATGCAGCGGATCAACGGCAGCCGCGAGCCGCCGCACAGGGAGCAGTTCCCGACGCGCCTGGTCGTGCGCGGCTCCGTCTCCCGGCCATCCCGAACGCCGGGACGCTGATCCGCTCGCGCCTCTCCCGGTCTGTCCGCGACAGGCTCTTTCCAACATCACGTGAAATTTCTGCAAAAAGTGGCTTGCCATGCCGGCCGGACCATGCATTAATCCGCGTGTGAGATCGGTCTCTCATCATTCCCGAAGAGCGGCCGGTCTTTCTTTTGATCCATGTGTGAGATCGATATCACATTGAATTGGCGACTGATGCCGGCGCGCCGCAATCCGCCGCCTGAAGTGGGGACGTGTGCGTGCTTACTACTGACAGACAAGGGACCCGAATGTTGAACTTTGACCAAGCCCGCTTCCTGAAGATCCAGACGGGCGCCGTTGCGATTGCAGACTGGATCCGCCCGCTGATGCGCGAACTGCTCGATGCGGGGATCGAGCGGCTTTACTTCATGGGCACCGGCGGCGTGCAGCTCCTGACCCTTCCTGCGATCGAGCTCGCCGCCCGCCATACGACCTTTCCGGTCTCGGCCTGCTTCCCGGCCCAGGTGATCCTCGATCCGCCGGCCGGCCTCGACGAAAAGGCGCTGGTGGTGATGCCGTCATTGTCGGGCACGACCAAGGAGAGCGTCGCGCTTCTGCCCTTCCTCAAGGAACGCGGCGTGCGCCTGTTGACGCTCACCGGCCATGCCGACACGCCGCTCGCCCAGCAGGCCGATCACACCTATACCAACTTCGCCGAAGACGACACGTCGTCGGAGTCCTTCTACCTGCAGACCATGATCATCGTCCTCGCGCTGCTCGCCGAAACAGGCAGGATCGCGAATTTCGACGCAATCGTTTCCGAGCTGAAGAGGCTGCCCGGGCTGCTCGCAGAGGCCAAGGCCGCCTATGAAGACGAGGCGGCGAAGCTCGCCCAGTCCATCAAGGACGAGCCATACCATATCTTCACCGGCGCCGGCTCGGTCTGGCCGGAGGCGCATTATTACGGAATGTGCATCCTGGAAGAAATGCAGTGGATCCGCACGCGGCCCGTTCATGCCGCCGATTTCTTCCACGGCACGCTGGAACTGGTCGAGCCGGGCGTCAGCGTGTTCCTGTTCAAGGGCGAGGATGCGCTGCGGCCGCTCGGCGAGCGGGTCGAGCGCTTCGTCCATCGCTATACCGACAAGGTCTGGATCCTCGATTCCGCATCCGTCGCCCTTCCCGGCATTTCGCCGGAGGTCCGCAGCCTGATCTCGCCGGTGGTCCTCGCCACGCTGCTGGAGCGGCTGAGCGCCCATCTCGAAGTGCTGCGCCAGCACCCGCTGACGACCCGCCGCTACTACAAGCGGGTCGAGTATTGATGCATGCCGCGAGCCTCTTCGCCGCAGCGGCGAAAGAGGCTTGCCGCTTCTGACCGGCGGATGGCGGACGGTAGGACACCGCGATCTGCCGCACGATCAACAAGCAAAAGGGGAATGAAAATGCAACGGTCCATCCACTCCACTGCTGCGATGATTGCGGCAGTATCGGTCATCTCGATTTCCTGGGGAGCCTTCCCGGCAACGGCCTCTGCGGCCGGCGATGCGCCGGTTGCCGATCCGGCCGCCAAGGTCGACTACAGCGGCAAGCTGACGATCCTGACCAAGTTCGGCCTGCAGCAGCTTTCCCCCTATTTCGTCAATGTCGCCAAGGCCTATGAGGCGCAGCATCCCGACGTGAAGATCGAGCTCATCCAGGAGAACGACGACAGCATCAAGGGCAAGACCAAGACGCTGGTCGCCTCGAACTCGCTGCCGGACATTTATTTCTCCTGGACGGGGACCTGGGGCGAGAACTTCATCCGCGGCAATCGCGCCGTCGATCTGTCCAAGGTCATCGGGCCGGAGACCGAATGGGGCAAGACGCTGAGCCCGGCCGCCGTGAAAGCCTTTTCGTATAACGGCAAGTATTTCGGTGTGCCGCTTTATCTCGATGCGAAATTCATGGGCTACAACAAGAAGATGTTCGCCGATCTTGGCATCGAGCCGCCGAAGGATTTCGACGCGCTGTTGAAGGCGTGCGATGCGCTGAAGGGTTCGGGCGTCGTTCCGATCGCGATCGGCAACAAGGAATCCTGGCCGCTCGTCCATTATCTCGGGCAGTTGCTGGCCTATAACGTGCCGACCGAGACGCTGGAGCGCGATTTCAAGCCGAAGACGGCGATCTTCGACCATCCCGGCTATATCGCGGCGCTCGGGCAGTACCGCTCGCTTCAGGAGCGCTGCGCCGGCGGCGCCCAGGTCAACGGCCTCTCCTACCAGACCGCACTCCAGTCGATGAGCGACAGGAAGGCGGCCATGTACTACCAGGAGATCATCGAGTTCGATCAGGCCGCGACCAAGGAAACCGCCCTGAAGCCGGAGGAGTTCGGCTTTTTCAAGCTGCCGGCTCCGAGCGATGGCAAGGGCTCGGCCACGGCGCTCGAAGGCGCGCCCGAGGGTTACATGGTCAATGCCAAGGCGAAGAACCTTCCCCTGGCGATCGACTTCCTGAAGTTCCTCACCAGCCAGGAAAACGGCAGGACGCTGTCGGCGCCGCCCTATGGCCAGCCGAGCGCGGTGATCGGCGGCGCGGACAAGACCAGGATCAATCCCAATGTCGCCGAAGGCATGGAGGAGATCGCCAAGGCAAGCTACCTCATGCCATGGCTCGACACGGTCAACCATCCGCGTGTCGCCGCTGCCTGGCTTTCCGGCGTGCAGGCCTTCGCCGGCGGCTCCATGTCGGCGGAAGATCTTCTCGCCTCTGTCCGCAAAGCTGCCGCGGCTGCCGCCGGGCAATGACGATGGCGAGCGTGACGGCAACCCCGACAAGCAACGGTGCCGCCCTGCGCGGCGCCGTCTCCAACCGCAGGAGATGGCTGCGGCACGGCCTGCTGCAGCAGCTGGCGGCATTGCGCTGGGGCATCGTGGCGCTGATCATCGTCGGCTGGTTCGTCTATTATCCGATCGTCGACAACCTCTTTGTCAGCACAACCACCCAGGACATCTTCACCGGCGAGGTCGATTATGTCGGGCTCGACAATTACCGCCGGCTGCTGGACGATCCGGTCGTCTGGCGGGCGCTGACCAATAACGGCCTCTATGCCGTGCTCTCCGTCGTCTTCCAGGTCTTCGCGGCCTTCGTGCTTGCTGCCATCATCGAGGGGCTCAGGAGCCGCGCCTGGCGGAATTTCTGGCGGGCCGTCTATTTCATTCCCTCGGCGATCTCCACCACGGTCACCGGCCTGCTGTTCTATTTCATCTACCAGCCGGATATCGGCCTTCTCGACGCCCTGCTGCATCTGCTCGGGCTGCAGAACCTGTCTTACACCTGGCTGGGTGACGAGCGCACGGCGATCTATGCGATCATCGCCATGAGCCAGTGGCAGGGCTTCGGCTATTCGACGCTGCTCTTCACCATCGCCATCCAGAAGATCCCGCGCGAACTCTACGATGCCGCCACGGTCGATGGGGCCGGGCCGCTCCGCCAGCTCTTCTGCATCACCTTTCCGCTCACCCGCGAAATGACCGGCATGATGATCATCGTCACCATTGCCGGCGCCTTCCAGGTTTTCAACGAAGTCATGGTGATGACCGGCGGCGGGCCGAACAATTCGAGCCAGGTGCTGGGGACATGGCTTTACGAGCAGGGCTTCAACCAGAACGATATGGGCTATGCGGCCGCAATCGGCGTGGTCATCTTCCTCGCCACCCTGACGACAGGCCTGCTCCAGCTCTGGTACACCAAGCGGCGGAGGGTGGAGGCATGAGCACGGTGGTCATTCCTGCGGGCGCGCCGCTGCGCAACCCCTGGCTGGTCATCGGCAAGGGCGTGCTGATGGCGCTGCTGGTGGCGGCGGGCATTCTCGTCGTCTACCCGCTGGTCTGGATGGCGCTCGGCGGCTTCAAGTCGAACAGCCAGATCTTCAGCGATCCCTTCGCGCTTCCCGACCGCTGGTCCTTCGACAATTATGTCGCGGCCTGGAACCAGGGTGTGCGCAACTTCCTGTTCTCGAGCCTGCTGGTGACGGTCGTATCGACCATCACCACGGTCTTCATCAGTGCTTGGACCGCCTATGGCCTGACCCGGACGCAGATGTTCGGCAAGCCTGTCATCGTCGGTTTCGTGCTCGGCGGCATGATGCTCAGCCCGACGGTCGCGCTGGTGCCGCTCGTGCAGATGATGCAGAGCCTTGGCCTCTACAACACGCATTGGGCGCTGATCATCCTTTACACGGCCTTCCGCGTGCCCTTCACCACCTTCCTGATCCGCGCCTATATGCTCGATCTGCCGCGTGATCTCGACGAGGCGGCCATGATCGATGGCGCGAGCGAAGGGCAGATCTTTCGCAAGATCATGCTGCCGCTCTGCCGGTCGATCATCGTCTCCTGCATCATCCTGCACATCCTGTTTGCCTGGAACGAATATATCTTCGCGATGATCTTCACCAACCAGATCGACGTGCAGACCCTGCCGGTTGGCCTGACCTCGCTGATGGCCAAGCATGGCACCAATTTCGCCGAGGTCTTCGCCGCCATGACCATCTCGGCGCTGCCGATCGTCGTCATCTTCTTCTTCACCCAGCGTTATTTCATCCGCGGCCTCACCGAAGGCATCGGCAAGTGATTTCATGAGGAAACCGGAAGTGCCAAAACTCTCGGCCAGGCAGCTGATCGGCGCCAATTTCAGCTTTCAGCACTATCCCTTCGAAAAGGTTGCGAAAATCATGCGCGGCTTCGGCTTCGCCGAAATCGAGCTCTGGGGGATCGCGCCTTGTCTCCAGCGGGCAGGGGAAGTCGCGTGATGGCAGCGACGCGGCTGATTGCGGTTGGTGACAACTGCCTGGACGTTTACCTCAGCAAGAACAGCATGGCTGTCGGCGGCAATGCGCTTAATGTGGCGGCGCAATGGCATCGGCAAGGCTGCGATGCCCGCTACTTCGGCGTTGTCGGCAAGGATGCCGAGGGCGACGTGATCGCCACGGCGATCGAAGCCGTCGGTCTGCCTGGGGCGGACCTCGAGCGGCGCGACGGCGCCACCGCCGTTACCCTGCTCCTGGAGCAGGATGGCGACCGCAGGTTCCTGCTTGAGGATCTTGGGGTCGGGCGCAATTTCGTTCCGTCTCCGGAACGCTATGCAGCACTGCGGCGGGCCGATTGGGTTCACCTCGGCACCAATTCCAGCGCCGAGCTCATCGAGCGGCTGATCGAGGACCGCATTCGCTTCAGCATAGACGTCTCGACGGCGCACCAGTCACTGGATCTCAAGGGCGTGCCGCTGGTCTTCGCATCCGGGCCGGATGAGCCGAAGGTCCCGGTCGAGCCGGTCATCGGAGCCTTGAAGGAGCGTGGCGCCGCCAGGATCGTCCTGACCTGCGGCCCGCGCGGCGCCTTCTTTGACGACGGTGCGGAGCTCGTCCATGTGCCGGCGCAAGCAGTCGATGTCGTCGATACCTGCGGCGCCGGCGACAGTTTCATCGCCAGCTTTGTTGTCGCGCATCTTCTGAAGGGCATGGATGCCGGGGCGGCCATGCGCCTTGCAACCGATGCGGCTGCCGGGACCTGCCTGCACGAAGGCGGCTTCCCGCAGAGGCTGGGTGCCATTCCGCCATGGCTCCTGCGGAAATATGCCGCCGAAATCTCTGCCGCGGAGGGCTGACATCATGGGCTACACCTTGAGACCGCCGGTCCTGGCGCGCGGCCCGGATCGCTCCTTCTGGCTGCAGGACGCTGGTGCCGCCCCGGTCACCACGCCGCTCGCGGGCGATCAGGCCGCCGATGTCGCCATTGTCGGCGGCGGCTATACCGGCCTGTGGACGGCGCTGCGCCTGAAGGACCAGGATCCCGGGCTCAAGATCGTGCTGCTCGAGGCGGATTGCTGCGGGGCAGGGGCATCCGGCCGCAATGGCGGCCAGGTCCACTCCTGGTTTGCCGAGATTGATCTCCTCGCCGCCGTGGTGGGAGAGACTGAGGCGCTTTCGCTCTGCCGGGCCACCGCCGATGCAATCAAGGAGCTGGAGGCCCTGCAGGCAAGCGGCGCGATCGACATGAATCTCAGGCTCGACGGATGGCTGTGGACGGCAAGCGCCAAGGCACAGGAAGGCGCATGGCAGAAGGCGCTTGACATGGCGGAGGCCCAGGGCGAAGCGCGCTTCAGCCGGCTCGATGCCGGCGAGATTGCCCGCCGCACCGGCTCCCGCGCCTCCTATATGGGCATTGCCGAGATGCGGGCAGGAACGGTGCAGCCGGCAAAGCTCGCCGCAGGCCTGCGCCGGCTCGCTCTCGCGCGCCATGTGATCATCCACGAAAAGACGCCCGTCACCGCGATCGAGCCGGGCGCCGTCGCCACCCTGCACACGCCGCAGGGCCGCCTTCGCGCCGGCCGCGTCGTGCTGGCGGCGAATGCCTGGCTTGCATCCGTTCCCGAGCTCCTGCGCTACACCTATGTGGTCGAAAGCCAGATCGTCGCCACGCAACCTGTGCCGGATCTGCTTCAGCGCCTGGGGTGGACGGGCGGCGAATCGATCTGCGACGCGCAGGCGCATGTGCTCTATTACCAGCGCACGCCGGAGGGGCGGGTGATCTTCGGCCGCGGCAGCGGCAAGATCGCCTACGGCGACCGGATCGGTCCCTCCTTCAACCGCGGCACGGAAAAGGGCGCCGATAACAGGCGCGAGCTGGACCGGGTCTATCCCGAACTGAGAACCGTGAAGATCGAGCACGACTGGTCGGGGCCGATCGACTGCACCGCCGATCACCTGCCGATCTTCGGCCATCTCGCGGGCCAGCCCAATATCTTCTTCGGCCTCGGCTTCAACGGCACCGGCATCGCCCAGACGCCCGTCGCCGGCCGCATCCTCGCGAGTCTGGTGCTCGGCCGGGATGATCAATGGAGCCGCAGCGGTCTTGTCGGACTTGGCAAGCGCAAGACGCTGCCGCCGGAGCCGATCCGCTATCTCGGCGCCAGGCTCGTCCGCAAGGCGATCCGCCTTCGCAACGATGCCGAAATCGAGAACCGGCCGGTCAACCCGATCGTCCGCTACATCTCCGAATTGAAGCCCGGCCGCTGAGGCGTGGTTGCCACTGCCATGAGGCGGCCGCGGTGCCCAAAAGACGCGTCGCCAGCGTGGTTTAGGCTCGCAGCGCGACCTTCAAGATGAGTGTCGGCCTATTTCATCGAGCCGAGCGGCGCAATTTTCATCTCGGCCGTGGCACCGTCATCCGCACGGATAATTTCGAGGAATGGCTGCGCTCCACCCAGTCGCGCCGCGGCAAGATTGGCTATCGCGCCTTCGAGACCGATCTTGCCGACGGCCGCTGGCTGTGGATGACCGAGGCGGTGCAGAAGAACGGCTGGATGCTCTGCATCGCCAGCGACATCACCCGTCTCAAGGTCCATGGCCGCACCGTCCGGCAGGATCGCGACCAGGCGATCAAGGCCTCCTACACCGACGAACTCACCGGCGTCGCCAACCGCCGCTTCGTCATGGCGCGCGTCGAAGACATGCTTGAAGCCGCCCGGCATGGCAGCAGCGGCTGCCTCGCCGTTTTCGACATCGACAATTTCAAGCACATCAACGACCGGCTCGGCCACCACGCCGGCGATCTGGTGCTGCGCGATTTCGCCCACCGCATCCACCAGAATGTCCGCCGCAACGATTGCTTCGGCCGGGTCGGCGGCGAAGAATTCCTCCTCGTCATGCCGGCCACCGGCCCGGAAGACGCGCTTGCCATGGTCGAGCGCATGCTGACGGTGATCCGCTTCTCCAGGCCGCTGCCGGACTCGCCCGACTTCAGCTACACGTGTTCTGCCGGCATCGCCGCCTGTGTGCCGACGGACAGCGCGTCGGAGCTTTACCGGCGGGCGGATCAGGCGTTGTATGATGCGAAGATGAGTGGACGGGATAGGGTGCGGGCGGCGTAGGGTGCTGACGGGTGATTGTGATCGACTCTCCTTGAATGAGGGATGCAAGCGCCGTATCTCAGCCGACCTCGTCGTGCTACGCATTGTACATGGGATTCGGGGTTTTCATTCACCGCACAGATTCAATCTACAAAGACAGGCCGGCAGAGCAATATCAGTTCCCGCGCCAGTATCTTGGTCGCGTGCAAGCCTGCCTTGGAGATTGGATCATATACTACCAGCCGCGCAAGATCGCGGCGACTCGCGGCTATTTTGCAGTCGCCAAGGTAGCCCAAGTCATTCCTGATCCGGAGGAATCCGGCATGTATCTGGCACTCATCGAGCCAGGCAGCTACCTCGATTTCATCAATGCCGTTCCGTTCAGTGGGCCGGACGGCGTCATTGAGCGAGGCGTGTTGAACGAGGAGGGGCGGATCTCCGGCAGAGCGCAGGCCGCGGTGCGCCCGATATCCGCGGCGGACTTCAATCACATTGTGTCGATTGGCCTGGACGAGCACGAGCCTGAACTGCCTCGGCTGGGTGAACCCGCAGCAACGCACCCCGCTGATGGGTTTGAAGATGGAGCCCAGGCGCCTTTCCTCTTCGAGCACGAGCGCGACCGGGTTATACAGCTTTCGTCGCGGATCGTTCGCGATCGGCTGTTTCGCCGGCTGGTTCTGCAGGCCTATGACAAGAGGTGCGCGATCACTGGCCTAAAGCTCATTAACGGTGGCGGACGTGCGGAAGTTGATGCCGCACATATCCGTCCCGTGGAGGCAAATGGGCCTGATGTTCTCACCAACGGCATTGCTCTTTCTGGCACCGCGCACTGGATGTTTGACCGCGGGCTGATCAGCCTCTCGGATGATCTCGATGTCCTGATCTCGCGGCAAGCCAACGATCCAGAAAGCATTCGAAGTCTGATTAACAAGTCGGGAAGGGCGATTGTGCCTTCACGACCGTTCGAGCGGCCCCATCCTCATTTTCTCAGCTGGCATCGCGAAAATTGCTTCAAGAAATAGAAAGATAAGAAGTCGGGTAAAGCTCCGCATCAATATCGGAGATCGTACAGGGAGAACGAACCCAGCTTTCATACGCCGCCGGTTTGTCGAGTGAGTCGAAGTTAGCTCCATTTCTTGGTTCCAGTGAGAATGCTTTTTCGCTAATAGCGACAGCTGGTCGATAGTGGGTGATGTGTATGGCTATGCATAAGGACGAGGTCCTCAACTCTTTGGCGGCGACGGCGAACGTAGCGCAATTCGTCAGTTTCCGTCCGGCGATGAATAGTTCGATCGTTCAGAGCTATTGCCGCGTGGCAGAGTATCCGGAGAACCACCGTTTTGCCGATACGCAATCTGCTGTTGAGGCCCTTCTTGCAGCCAGTTCAGACAGGATGGTCAACGTCAGAAGCTACGAGCCTAACAGTCCTCGGAGCAGAGAGTTTGTGTACGGTCTAAAGGGCGTCGATGAAGTGCTAAATGTGCTTGCGCGGTTGTCTGAAGATAGACTGCATCTCATTGTCAACGAAACCATTGACATTAATGACGGCGGTGTTTCTGGGGTAGTGCAAGGACAACTGATCGAGTTCGCACCTGATGATACGCCCCGATGCGTGGAAAAGGCTGGCGTGGCCTCTCTTCCCTTTCATTTGGGAGAGCGGATATTGCATACGGTGTATGGCTTTACGCCAGAACTGAATTTTCCTGCTAATGCTCGCGTAGAGTTCAGCATTCATCCCAAAGCCAGGGGCTACCACGGCAGACATACAATTATCTGGGAGTTTGAACCGGATGTTCCCGAGTTCCTGCCAGCCGTGGTTCATTGGCCAAATCGCTTTAGCCGGCATCTTGGGGACAAGGTATACGGCCTGTTGGTTGCAGACAGTTTGGGATTGCCTGTTCCCAGGACGACGGTCGTTGCAAGAAGGACAGCGCCATTCACCTTTGGCAGGGAAACCGGTTCATTCGAGGTTTGGACACGAACGGCACCGAGAGAGGCTCAGCCGGGCCTTTATACGACCGTGAAGGGCTGGCTCGATCCATTTGCTCTGCTGAGCAAAGAAGATCCGGAAGGAAAGCATCTGCAAGCAGTCTTGTCTCAGGCTGCGGTAAGGGCGAAATTCTCTGGCGCAGCCGTGGCAGGTCCGAAAGGTAGCCTAATAATCGAAGGCCGACGAGGCGAAGGTGACCTGTTCATGCTTGGTCATCAGCCACCTGAAAACCTGCCGTCCTTTGTTGTCGAAAATGTCCAAGCAACGTACAAGGTTCTTGCGAACCGACTAGGTCCAGTTCGGTTTGAATGGGTGCACGACGGAGATGTGGTATGGGTCGTGCAATTGCATTGCGGGGCCACGGGGTCCGAGGCTGATGTGATCGTCCCAGGGGAAGCTACATCATGGATCGAATTTGACATTGTGGCAGGGCTTGATGCCTTGCGGCAACTATTGTCAACTATTGAAGTCAATCAAGGTGTCCTGATTGTCGGCGAGGTAGGACTTACCAGTCACGTCGCGGACTTGCTGAGAAAGGCGAAACTGCCAGCGCGGTTAACGTCGAAACCAGACAATCATTAAGGGCGATCGCTGTCTGTAGCACGGTCGCTTCGCCATATCTCTTCTAAGACGCGGTCACCCTCTACCTTGTGAACCGCGAGGACATATTTGGTCAGGTCCGGCACGGAATGATCGACGACAAGCTCAACAACGTTGTCTTCTTTTCGGCGCTTTGAGCGCTCTTGGAAGGGAAAATCAGCAATTCGCTTAAATGTTTGAAGACCTCTCGGTTGAGGATTGAACAGCGTGGAGCCGCTATTCAAAGTGCTCAGCCAAATCCGCTCCCTGTGGCTCGAAATTAAGCCTGCCGCGTCAATAGTGAGTACCGTCTGCGGTTTATCTCGGTACGCCCTTGCTTTCAGCAATCGCCAAATCCGAGAGGCTGATAGCCAAAAGAAGCTTCTTGAATTTAGAAGTTCGTACCAGTCTTTAGGTGTTAGTCCATCTTCCAGGCATTTTGCCAAAAGGTGATCTCTCATTGGCTTTTGGTCACGAATAACCGCCCCCGGTAGCCTTTCTGCTCTCAACGGAACCGATTCGGGGCGTCTTTGAGATTCTAACGCGAAACGTTGCTCTCCGCCGATCTTATAGAGGTCAAGCAGAGCACTCGCACTCAGCAGCCCATGCTGCTGAATAGCAGGCCAAGCTCCATCATGAGCCATGTGATAGAGGCGCGGATAGTTTGCGATCAGCTCTTCTTCAGTCATTCCAAACCCTTCGATCAATTAAACCATTGCGGCCGAACCCCTTCGAAACCAGCGAGACCCGCACGCCACACACGCGCTCGACATCGGCAATGAACTGTCGAGCCGCGTCGTTCAATTCTTCGAAAGTCAAGGCCGATACGTTTTCGGCGCCGAGATAGTCGACAAACGTAAGAGCGATGTCGCTTGCGCCGTTCCAATATGCGGATCGTCTAATTTGCTCCCAGTCGAATTCCGCTATTCTTCGAGATTTTCCTGAAACGCTACCAATCTCGGTTTTGCTTATTGCTTCAATAGGGAGACCTGAACGCTGCGAGATTTCATCGAATGTTACTGTGATCCCCATGGGACCCGAGGGACCTCCAACGCGAATCGGATATGTCCTGGCCACTACGACGACTTTCCTCAGTTTTGTGAAAGGTATTCCCGCATCGGACAGGCAGCCAACCGCCGATGTCTCTCGAGATGTGACATGTGGGTAGGAACCATGATGTATGCTGAGATCTGTACCTTGGGTACCCTCGAGCATAACCTTTTTGCCTGACGTCAGAGCTATTTCTATCTTCTCGCGAACGTTCCCAAGATATTTTTCAAGTTCAGGAATGTCTTGAGCCAATCTGACTTTCGGCATCCAACCCAAGTCACAGCCGCGACCTAAAATTTTTCGAGCAGATGCAGCTCCTACCCCCTGCTTTGTAGAGGAAATGCCATCGAGGAGCCTTTCCTCAAAGGCAATGTCTCCTTCCTCGATGATCATCGCTTGCCTATCAATGGTGAACCCCGCCTCCTTGAGCCAAGGATGATCATCCAATTCTCGGCTAAGTGTAGCTAGAGAGATCGTTGACCCTGCAGCAATGTAAATCTCCGCCGCCTGGTTTGACCCCGTACCGGATGGGAGTTGCCGATATGTATATTTAGGCTCATGGACTTTGTGTCCCGCGTTCGGCCCGCCGACGCGAACTAGGACATCGTATTCTTTTGCCAGCAAAGCGCAGATATTACCCTTGCCCTCACTGCCCCACTGTCCCCCTACAAAAAGATCGACGTAAGCTCTCGGAGCGGTCACTGAAAGTCGGCCGGCGGTCGCAAAGGTCACGCATGATCGTACATCCGATTTCTCTGTTGAAACGACAACATCCGCAATCTCCGCAAGGCGATCAATATCAGCCTCGACAGCATCGGTTTTCGCTTCCTGATAGGTGGGCAATTCTTCTAAGTGTGTCGGCCGAAGCTTAAATCTCTCCTCAAGCACCTCTGGAGGAGCCGTCAAATGGATGTGATGAACATTTTCCCTTCCGAAACGTTCCCTCAAAAGTTCCACCTGTGCCGGTATGCGTGCACTATCGAGTAGGAGGAAATCTTTATTGGTATTAGCGCTAACTTCATCGACAGCGTCTGAAACCCAAGCTCCACCTGTCTCTCGATCCAGTTCAGCGCCGGCGACTTGAAGCGGTCCGCGCTCATTCGGAACTTGCTTAACCTTGATAATATATTTTTGAGTGGAAACTTTTTCGCAGGGGTAGCGGCGCATCAGCTCATCTGAAAATGCTGTTTTTCCCACGGCGATGGGACCTGAAAGGACGACAATCTGCTTCAACACTTGCTCCTGCCAAACGTGTGTATCAGAATCACCTATAAGTAGCAGTATTGAACCGATTCGCTCAAGAAAGATAACGATGAACGCTCAAGTCGCTATAAAGATAAAATCTGGTCCGAGCATCATGCTTGCTAGCGGAGTCTGGTTTGATCTACTAGACCCTTGGGGCAGCGAGTTTACCATAAGTGACATAGCGCAAGGATTGTCGAACATCTGTCGGTATGCCGGACAATGCAAAAGCTTTTACTCTGTAGCAGAGCATTCAATCCACGTCGCTGATACCGTCGAGGAATACAAACTTGAAGCTCTCCTACACGATGCAGCTGAAGCTTTTCTCGGCGACATTACTAGACCGTTGAAGCAGCTCCTTCCCCAATACAAAGAAATCGAAGCTTCGGTGGAAGATGCTATTTTGCAGCGCTTTGGTTTGGATGCGAAAGCGAAGGCAACCGTTAAAGCGGCTGACCTAAGTGTCTTGGCTGCCGAGCAAGCACAATTGATGCCCGCGGGTGCCGACTTCTGGGCTAATTCATCCGGAGTGGAGAGAGCGGCAATCCAAGTTGAATTCCTCTCACCGATTACTGCTCGTAATCGGTTTCTGTCCAGATTTGCCGAATTGCAAGCGAACTGATTCAAGTTCACCGCTACTTTCGAAGAAGCTGATCATGGTGAGGTAGGCCGTGCGAAGTTCGCGGGTGGTAGGTGAATAGTTTCTGTTTCGCCTTCTTTGCCGCCTTTGGAGCGTGCTTCGTCGTTTAATTATCCGCTGAGTTGCAAAATTAATTGAAATCGTTCTCTAAATTTCTAATACTAAGTCAGGGGGGGGCGCATGAACGGTGAAAAATTAGAAGAAGGTCTCGGTCTCGTCCGCTTTATCTTAGTATGGTCCAGCCTTAGCCCCGTCTTCCTTCTATGGGCGGTTCGCGGCGTAGATGCAATCGGCGACCGAATCTGGATTCCCGTCTGTTTGGCGCTTTTTGTTCTTCCAACGTTCCTTCTCTGCATTTTTCTAAAAATTTCTATGTACTATCATAATCTTAAGACGATAACGGTGGTGACATCTAAGGATCAGAGGGAGCATCTTTTAACTTATTTATTTGCAATGCTGATACCGCTGTTTGATGCAAACCTAGATGAGCGTCGAGACATAGCATCTATATTCATCGCTTTTATTTTTGTTGCGTTCTTATTCTGGCACATGCGCCTACACTACATGAACCTTATTTTCGCGATTGCTGGCTACCGAATTTATACGGTTGAGGTGAAGCTGAGCGCCGGCTCTGGAGTGGCGGATCAGCTGGCGACCTATGCAGTCATCTCACGAAGGCACTATTTGCCTGAACAGTCGCCTTTATCGGGATATCGCTTGGGTGGAAATGTCTTGGTAGACGAGAAAAACGATGATTGACCAAGAGTTCAGTATCGAAAGCGTCGCGTCGGTGAACCTGGGCGTAAGCTTGAAAGACGGACGACGCTACTTTGTACCTTCCGATGGCGGCACAAAAGATGCGCTCGTGGACATTCTCAACGATACGGCTAACTCCTTCAGCGACATCGCAACGCCTTGGGAGATGTATGATCTTTCCGAAGATTATGGAAGCAAACGCAAGATATATAGTCCACGAAACAGTGAATACATGACAGCCCTGTCCGAAGTCTTTGAAGCGGGCGTCATGCCGGATTTGACAAACATTCATCAGCATGTGTCTGATATTGAGTTTTACTTCGGAGAATTCACTGACACCCAGGGCAGAAAAGCTGTTGGCATACGCAAGGCAACACAGCTCAAGGGAACGCTTTCCGCCCGTCATCGGCTGGTCAGGCTGGTAAACGACACGGTCGTAATGATCGATGAGGAGACACTTAAACTTGACACGCAATTTGACGTGATCGTCACCGCCGCCAATGTTTTCATTCTTCATCCACGCAATGTCGAGCTTGTAGCGAGAATTTCTGAAAGAGTAGCGGCGACCGCCGCAGCAAAACTCCAGATAATACATAATACGCTTGCGTTCTTGGATATGTCGCGCATTGCCACCGCGATAGCCAAACACCCGCAAATGGCAAGACATGCCGCCTCGATTGCAGCCAATCCAGGCCTTGGAAATTTTCAAAAGGCTAAAATCGAAGAAATCGCAAACCTCCATGGGGTTGTTTTCAAGACCCTCCCTGACGGTCGCCTTCAGTGCCGCGTGCAGGACCATGCCAAATTACTCGAGATTTTGGATGCACGACGGTATCATCTCGACCTAGCTGGTAACGGTGGAGATCCGTACAGGGCGACAGCACGGCAGAAAGTTTCGGCTTAGAGACCGATTAGATCGTCGCTGCTTAGTTCTCGTCTCGATCATGAAACTGAGCGAAGAAATCGCGTCAGTAGACACCGTCCGCGATACTCCGTTCCACCTCCTCATCCCACCGCCCCAAAATCCGCCGCCAGCACCGCATCCTTCAGCGCCCGCGAATACGCATGCTGCGGATTGTCCAACACCGCCCGCGCCCGCCCCCGCTCAACAATCTCACCCTTGCGCATAATGATAATATTGTCACTGACATAATAAGCCGTCGCCAGATCATGCGTGATATAGATGATCGAAAGGCCGAGTTCGTTTTTCAGCCGCCCGAACAGGTTGACGATCGCCATGCGCAGCGATGCGTCGACCATCGAGACCGGTTCGTCGGCCACCAGCAGGCGCGGCTCAGGGATCAGCGCCCGGGCGATGGCGACGCGCTGCAGCTGGCCGCCGGAGAGTTCGTGGGGGAAGCGGCCCTTCACCTCTTCCAGCGTCAGGCCGACGTGGTGGAGGGCGGTATCGGCCATCTTTTCCACCTCCCGTCGGTCCGGCCGCTCACCGGAGGCGGAGAAATTGCGGGCGGTCTCGAAGAGGTAGCGGTCCACCCGCTTCAGCGGGTTGAAGGCTTCGAAGGGGTTCTGCAGCACCGGCTGCACCTCCTTCATGAAGGCCTTGCGTTCGGCCCGGCTGTGGATGGCGACGGTCTTGCCGGCAAATTGCAGCTCGCCCTCGGTCGGTTCCGTCTGGCCGAGGATCATCGCCGCCACCGTCGATTTGCCCGAGCCGGATTCGCCGACGATCGAGAGGATCTCCGGCTCGTCGCCGATTTCGAAGCTGACGTCCTTGACGGCGGTGATCAGCCGCCGGCCGAGCATGCCGCCCTGGCGGTAGATTTTCGTCACATGCGAGAGGCTAAGCAGAGTCAAACATGATCCCCCGTAACCGCAAAACACGCCACCCGCCGCTCTGGCGCGACGGTGACCAAGGGCGGAACCTTCTGTGAGCAGATCTCCATGCGCTTCGGGCAGCGCGGGTGAAAGCGGCAGCCTTCCGGCGGCATGGCAAGGTTCGGCGGCCGCCCCTCCAGCGAGGGCCGGGTGGTGGGGTCGCCGATCTTCGGCAGGCTGCCGACGAGGTGCTGCGTATAGGGGTGCAGCGGCGCGCTGAAGAGCTTCGCCGTCGGCGCCTCCTCGACCAGCCGGCCGGCATAGACGATGCCGATGCGGTCGGAGACCGTCGCATGCACGCCCATATCATGGGTGACGAACAGGAAGGAGGAACCCATCTCGCGCTGGATGTCGCGGATCATCGACAAGACGTCGCGCTGCACGATGACGTCGAGCGCCGTTGTCGGCTCGTCGGCGATGATGAATTCCGGCGTCAGGATGGTGGCGAGCGCAATCGTCATGCGCTGGCGCATGCCGCCGGAGAGTTCGTGCGGATAAGCGTCGAGCAGCTGCGGGTCGAGCTTCAGCCGCTGCAGGTGGTTGGCGACCTTCTCGAAAAACACCGGCTTGCTCACCTTCATGTGGCGGAAGGCGAAATCGGTGAAGGAATGGCGGATCCGGCGCACCGGATTGAGCACATTCATCGAGCCCTGCATGATATAGGAGAGATGCTTCCAGCGCAGCGCCACGCGCTCCTCCGGCGTCATCGCATAGAGATCCTGGGTGCCGCCGCCGAAATGGAATTTGACGCAGCCGGAGACCACCCGGAGCGGTGGCCGGATGGCGCCGGCAATGGTCTTGATCAGCGTCGTCTTGCCGCTGCTCGATTCACCGGCGACGCCATAGACCTCGCCGCGGCGGATCGTCAGGCTGATGTCGTCGACGGCCCGCACCTCGCGATCGACGCCATAGAGGAAGGCGCGGTAATAGGCTTTCAAGTTGTCGATTTCGACGAGATTCTCCATGCTAACTTCCCATCCGGTTCAGCCGGCTGCGCGGATCATTGTATTCGTTCATCGACATGGAGAGCAGGAAGAGCGCCAGGAAGAGAATGACGATGACGGCGACGGGGGCGGCCACCCACCACCAGATGCCCGAAATCAGGGCCGAATGCGCATTGGCCCAGTAGATCATCATGCCCATGGTCGGCGTCTCGATATCGGTGAAGCCGAGGACCGAAAGGGTGATCTCCATGCCGATCGACCAGATCATGTTGTTCATCGTCGTGGCGAAGACGATCGGCAGCACATAGGGCAGGTGCTCCTCGACCAGGATCTTGCGCATCGTCATGCCGGAATAAACGCTCTGGGTGGTGAAGGGCCGGCTCTTCAGGCCGAGCGCCACCGAGCGGATCAGCCGCGCGTCATAGGACCAGCCGAGCGAGGCCATGATGACGATCAGCGCCACCCAGGTCATGTTGTCCTTCAGCACGAAGTAGAAAAGGATCAGCAGCGGAAACTGCGGGATCACCATGACGCTGTCGTTGATCGCCATCAGCACCCGGTCGACAGCGCCGCCGGCGTAACCGGCGACCAGCCCGACCACGAGCGAGATGATGCGCGAGAGAAAGGCGACGCCGATGCCGAAATAGAGCGTGTTGCGAAGGCCGATCGTCAGCTGCCAGAAAACGTCCTGGCCGCGCGATGTGGTGCCGAGCCAATATTCGCCGTCCGGCGGCATGTCGGGCGGCAGGAGATAGATGTCGGTCGCGCCATAGGGCGAGAAATACGACAGGATGACGAGGCCGACGATGACGGCAAAGAGAAGCAGGCCGCAGAGGAATTCCATATTCTGGCGGGCGAGGTCGCGGATGATGGTAAACATGGCCTATTCCACCTTGATGCGCGGGTCGATCAGCGGGCTCAGCACGTCGATGATGAAGACGGCGGCGGCGACGCCGACGATCGACAGCGCGCTGAGGCCGAGCACCAGGCTGTAATCGCCGGCATGCACCGCTTCGATCAAGAGATTGCCGATGCCGGGATAACCGAAGACGATTTCGGTGATGACGGTGCCGTTGAAGATCGCGCCGAGCGACATGGCAAGCCCGGTGAATTGCGGCACCATGGCGTTGCGGGCGATGTAGGAGCGCAGGATCTTGCCCTTCGGCACGCCGCCGAGCTCGGCAAAGACGACATAGTCGTCGGTGATGATGTTGGAAACCAGCGCCCGCATGCCGATCAGCCAGCTGCCGGCGCCGACCAGGATCAGCGACAAGGCCGGCAGGATCGAGTGTTTGAGGATATCGATGACGAGAGCAAAGGAGAGGTCCAGATTGGCGTTCATCTCATAGCCGCCATTGATCGGCAGCACCGGCCAGATGAAGCCGAAGACGATGAGCAGCACGAAGGCGAGGATATAATAGGGGATGGGCAGCATCGCGATGAAGACGAGGCTGACGGCCTTCAGCACCATGTCCTTGCGATAATAGCCGGCAAGCGCGCCGATCGCATTGCCAAGCACGAAGGTGATCAGCGTCGAGACCGTCATCAGCCCGATCGTCCAGGGCAGCGAGCGCAGGATGATGGTGGAGACGGGGGTCGGAAAGGCCGAGAGCGAGGGGCCGAGATCGCCGGTCGCCAGCCGAAGCCAGAAATGCAGATATTGCTCCCAGATCGAGCCCTGCATGCCGTAGAGCTCACGCAGCGACTGGCGCATCAGCTCGATCGCATTGGGATCGGACTGACCCATCTGGGTGATGGCGCCTATGCTTTCTTCGACCGGATCGATCGGGGTCAGGTGGGTGACGAAGAAGGTGATCGTCACGCCGAGAAAGACGACGAGCAGAAACTGACCAAACCGCTTCAGCACAAAGATCAGATAGGGCGTCATAAGGCGGAAGTTCCTCTCTGGTTCCTTTCTTGAAAGGATCGACGAGCATGGCAACCGAGGCACATGCCCGCCGATAAGGGGGCCGGCGCGGTGGCTTACGCGCCGGCGTTGGGAGGGTTATTTCGGCTGAGCCGGCTTCAGCTTGACCATCATCAGCCGCGAATTCGCCCAGTTCGGCACCGGATCCGTATAGGGGTCCTTGATGGTGGGATAGCCGGTCCAATAGGTCGTATCCATCGAGGTGAAGACGTTATAGGACATCAGCGGGATCGTCGGCATTTCGCGGGCGACCAGCTTCAGATAGTCCTTGCCAAGCTCCATGCCCTTCGGATCGTCGGCGCTGATGCCGCGGATGCTCTCGATGATCTTGTCGAGCTCCGGATTGGACCAGCGCTGCCAGTTGCGCGGCGGCTGCACCTCACCCTTCTTGGCGACGAACTGAGAGTGCCAGCTGTCGAGGAAGAAGGAGAGGTCGGGATCGCCGCCCCAGGTCTCGACGCTCCAGGCGATCGCCACCTGGAAATCGCCGGGCTGCAGCGCCGTCTGCCAGAGCTTCGCGGCCGGCACGGCTTTGGCGTCAATGCCGAAGGCCGCCCATTGCTGCGCAATCAGCGTGCCGGCGCGGGTGAAGACCGAGCGTGTGTCGCCTTCGACCGTCATCCGGATCTTGAAGGGCTGTCCATCAGGGGTCAGCCACTTGCCGCCTGACTTTTTGAAGCCGGCCTTCTCCAGCAGTTCGCCGGCCGCTTTCGGGTTCGGTTTCCACCAGCCATAGCCGAAGGCACCGCTGATCGCTTCCGGATCGGTCGGGATCTGGTCCTTGAACTTCGGCTGTTTGCGCAGGATATCGGCGATCTGTTGCCCGACTGTCGGGTCATAAGGCTTGATCTTGCTCTTGCCGGTATCGATCTCGAAATCCTTCAGCCAGTCCTGCATCGGCGCCTGATAGTCTTTCATCGTCGCCGCCGTCGGCGGCACGCCGAGTGCCGAAAGCGTCGCCGCGCCGCGGTAGCTCGCCATGTCGACGGCCTTGATGTCAATCAGCAGAGCCAGCGCCCAGCGCACGTCGGCTTTGTCGAAGGGCGCTTCCTGGGTGTTGAAGATCACGGCCGGCAGCGTCGGATCCGGATGGGCGAAGGGGAAGCCCGGGAACCAGGTATCGACAGTCTTCGACTTCTCCTTGAGGGTGAACATGCCCTCCGGCGTATTGTCGTGGATGATATCGAGATTGTGCTCGAGCTGGGCGATCGTGCGCTTATCCGGCGGGCCGGGATCGGTATAGGTCACATATTTCGGGGCCGGCTCGCCGAAACGGGCAAGCGAGGTGCGCTGCCAGTCGTCGCGCTTTTCCCAGGTATACCATTTGCCCTGCGGGTCGTAGGCCTTGAGCTTGTAGGCGCCGAGCGAGACGGGATTGGCGAAATCGTAGCGCAGCGGATCTTCGACCTTCTCGAAGACGTGTTTCGGCATGATCCAGGCGCCGTTCCAGCGCACGGTGAAGATCGCATGAAAGCGCGAATTCGGCTTCTTCAGTTTGAACACCACGGTCTGGGGATCGGTTGCCTCGACGCTTGCCACCTGCACCGAGAAGGCCGCGCTCCAGACCATGCCGGGATGGTCCATCTGGGTCTTGACGGTATAGACGACGTCATCGGCGGTGAATTCCACGCCGTCGCTCCAATAGAGCCCCTTGCGCAGTTTCACGGTCATTTCGGTGAAGTCGGCATTATATTGCGGCTTGTCGGCGGCGAGCGAATTGTCCCAGGCCGCGCCGCCAAGCCCCTGTTCGGGGTCGATATACCAGAGCGTATCCATGGTCAGCTGCTGCAGGCCGGTCGAAACACCGCCGCCGCCATTGACCCAGATATTGAACCAGCCGGGATTCTTGATCGTCCCTTCCGGATTTTCAACGATGAGCGTCTCCTTGCGCGGCAAGGAGGTATAGTCTTGGGCTCCGGCCACCGCGGTCAGGCCGAGCGTGGCCAGCACGAAGCCGAATGCAAACCTCTTCCACTTTTGCATGAACTCCTCCCTTGTAAGCGACGATGCGGCGGCCTTCGAGGCACGCAGGGGCATGTCGCGGTTGTCGGTTCGCAGAAGCGGGCTTGTGAGCCTGACGCTTCGGCGAACCATCCTCCGGCCGCCTGCCTCCTCGCAGGGGGCCGATTTCTCAGCCGGGCCGATCGGCACCGGCGGCGGCTGTCACACCGACAGCCGGATGACGTTGTAGGACAGCGGTTTCAGCGCCGCCCGCACCCGTCCGTCTTCGATCTTGGCGCTGTCGACCTTGGCGGGCACCACCGTCTCCGGCCGCCGCGCGGTGTTGACCGCTTCGAGATCGCCATGGGTCATTTCCACCTGCTCGATCAGCCGGGCGCCGCCGAAACCTTCCAGCCGCACGTCGAGATCGAGCGCCGTATCGGGGTGGCGGTTGACGGCAAAGAAGGTCAGCGACCGGCCATCCTCGGAATGCACGGCCGAGACGTCGAGATAGGGAACCTCGTTCTCCTCGTCGCTGTCATAGGTCGGGCCGTCGACGACGAGCTGCAGCGCCGATCCGCGGCCATATCGCGAGGCGTAATAGAAGGGATAATAGATCGTCTGGCGCCAGGCCGCACCACCATCCTCGGTCATGATCGGGGCGATGACGTTGACGAGCTGGGCGATGCAGGCGATGCGGACCCGGTCGGAGCGGCGGATGAAGGTGTTGAGGATGCCGCCGACCTGCAGCACGTCCTCGAAATTATAGACGTCCTCAAGCAGATGCGGCGCATCCGGCCATTCGTCGCGCGCCAGGATCTCCTTGTCCTGCTGGTTGGAATGATACCAGACGTTCCATTCGTCGAAGGAAATGCCGATCGTCTTCTTCGAGCGCTTCTTCGCCTTGATGTAATCGATGACGCCGCCGATCGTGGTGATGTAGCGGTCGAGCTTGGTCGCTCGGGCGAGATAGTTCAGCGTGTTCTTCTCGCGGTTGGCGAAATACATGTGCAGCGAGATGTAGTCGGCGCTGTCATAGCACTGGTCGAGAACCTCGGCCTCCCATTGCGGATAGGTCTTCATGTCGGAATTCGACGAGCCGCAGACGACGAGCTCGAGCGACTTGTCGAAGCCGCGCATGGCTTTCGCCGTCTCGTCCGCCAGCCGGCCATATTCATAGGCCGATTTGTGGCCGACCTGCCAGGGGCCGTCCATCTCGTTGCCGAGGCACCAGAGTTTGACATCATGCGGATCGGACCAGCCGTGCTTGCGGCGCAGGTCCGACCAGTAGGTGCCGCCGGGATGATTGCAATATTCGAGGAAATTGCGGGCGGCGTCGAGGCCGCGGGAGCCGAGGTTGACGGCGAGCATCGGCTTGGTATTGGCCTTCTTGCACCAGTCGACGAATTCGTTGACGCCGACCTGGTTGGCCTCGCGGGTGCGCCAGGCAAGGTCGAGGCGCACCGGGCGCTCCGAACGCGGGCCGACGCCGTCTTCCCAATTATAGGCCGAGACGAAATTGCCGCCGGGATAACGGCAGTAGGGCGTGTCGAGCTCACGCACCAGATCGAGCACGTCGCGGCGGAAGCCGTCTTCATCGGCCGTCGGATGTCCGGGCTCGTAGATGCCGCCGTAGATCGCTCTGCCGAGATGCTCGAGAAACGAGCTGTAGAGCCTGGCGTCAATGGTCGCGATGCGAAAATCGCGGTGGGCAACGACATTCGTCTTCAACGGATCCTCCCCGTTTATGTATCAGGATTTTTGTTTTCGTGCCTCTAACTTGATATCAGGAATGTGGTGATGTCAACCGAGAGGCTGATTTAATCATACTAATGCCTATCCGGATGAAATATGTTAAGTTACAATAACTTACCTAAATTTAGCGGCTACTGAAATAGGAAATAAATGCAATTTTTAAATCAGGATATCCGATATTATAAATTCACACATGCAGCCGCATGATGATATCGCGGCCGTGATTGCCGAAGCCGCGGCCGAAGATATTGACGCCGCCGGTATGGCCGGCGTTCTCGGCGATGCCGACGCGCAGCCGGATCGAGGAATGCTGGCCAAGCGCCAGATCGCTGAGCGTGATATTCGATGCGGCGATACCGTCGATAAAGGTGCCGCGCGTCGAGATCCGCCAGGTTTTCATCGTCCCGTATTGCGAACCCTCGAGCTTCCACCAGGCCGGGGTGAAGGCGCCGCGCTTGTCGCCGTAATCGCCGGGCGAGGTCCAGGTGCCGATCGCCATGCCGTTGACCCAGAGCGTGATGTCGGACGGCCAGTCCGGATTGGTGCCCGGCACCTCGGACGACAGCTCCAGCGAAAATTCGATCGCCCGGATTTCCTTGTTCAACACCTTGGCATTGTTTGGAAATTTATATTCGACATAGCCGCGGCCGAACCAGACGAGCCCAGCCTGCATGCGCTGCGGATCGAGGAAATAGTCGGGCACATCGAGCGGGCCGATGACGCTTTCGGTCGAGCAGAGGCCGCAGGGCGCATGCACGTCGCAGCTCGTATAGAGCCCGACCGGCATCTCGACCTCGATGATATTGTTGGCCCGCTGCGCCGCACTTTCCTCGAAGCTGATCAGGATTTCGCTATAGACCGCCGAGCAGATCTTCTGGTTGCCCTTGCGCGCCTTGGCGAGCCTGGAATCGACCAGCCCGGCATCCTCGAGGATCTGGATGCCGGTGGCGACGGTGGATTGCGGCAGGGAAAGCGTCTGGGCGATATCGTTGATGTTGAGCGGTCCCTTGGCGCAGAGCAGCTTCAAGATCTCGATCCGCGCCGGCGCCGAAAGCGCTCGAATGGCCTCACTATTCTCGCCGGCGGCGATCGTTAAAAACGAACGTTCCATCATGTCCCCATAATTTCCGAAGTAATGATGTATATCGGAAATTATGATGCATCAAGGGATAGTTCGGCCGACCAGGTCTGGATTATACGAGTTGCATTCGATGCGGGCTCAGCGATACTTCCACGGATTGATGATCTGCAAGCCACTTCCCTCGAAATCGGACACATTGCGGGTAGCGAGTGAAGCGCCGCGCGAGATGGTGATCGCCGCGATCTGTGCTCAAACTGGCTGATCGGCCTGCCGGCCTTGCGACGATCGGTGGCAATGATGGCGTAGACATCTGCCGCGTCACGATCGAATGGCAGGACACGGCTACTGAGATCCTCATTGAATATCGGCAGGACCGCCGCCTCGAGATCACTCCGGCGCCGACCGGGAGGGAGGAGGCGCAAGCTATATAGAATTTCCGCTTCGGTGACCGCTGTCGTAAATACCGATGAGGGATGTTGTGCGCCCAGCCAGTCGATGACAGCCGCAGTCGGCGCCGGCGTGAGCAGTTCCGAAACGACGTTGGTATCGAGAATGATCACGCGTCGAAGTCCGGCGCGTCGCGGATCGGCTCTCGGGGTGGAATTTCGAGTTCAACTCCCCCGACCGGGCTGCAGGCGGGCGCGAATGATCTCGGCCAGGTTGCGCGCTGCCGGCTCGGGGTCGCAAGTGCCGTACGCAGAATATCGCGTGCTTCATCTTCCATGGAACGGCCATGCGTCGCGGCGCGAACGCGCAGCCGCTGCTTCAATCCCTCATCCAGATTGCGGATCGTCATGCTGGCCATTTTGCCTCCATTCATCAATGATAGCATATAAATCATTGATTGCATGGTCTCAAGCAACGGTCACGAAACGCGTTTCAATTCTCAGTCTATCAGTCCACGACTCGCAGCCAGTTGGGCTATCGTGTCTTCGAGACAATAGGGCCGCTCCAAGGGCGGTCTGGTTTGTGCTGTAGCAAACTCGCCCTGGAGAATCGCCAGAATGCGGGCCTGTCCGGCATCCTTCACACGGAATGCGCTTTGATTGTTGGCTTCAATTTGGTTTTACCAAGGAGAGTCTGGATCTTCTTAAACAATTGCTGCGCAAGGATACTCATTTTAAACATGAGGATGTCGTATCCGCTTTGGCTGAATTGAAAGCGCCGGAAGCTATAGAAGCGTTGTCTCAAGCTTGCTTGTGGGTTCCAGCTTATCTGGAATTTGACGAAGCTCGAGCTCTCGCGGTCAAAGTCATTTGGGCGCTAGGCGCGATCCCTGGCCAGCAGGCGCAGGCTGCCTTGATTGCGCTCGGTGAAAATCAAAACGCAAGCAGAGGCGGGCACGAAACTAAGTGTCGGCATTTAGCTGCGCCTATCGACCGGGGTGTATAGTGAAACGCCCGCCTTTCCGGCTGCTCCCTGCAGACGCTTGTCTCTGGTCCAGAGGGCTGCTCGCCGATCAAGGAGGACCGAGGCCAGCAAATGGGCATCCGTATAGCCAATGCCCATGCTGAAAATGTTGTGGCGATCAATCATCACCATGACTTCGTCGTGTGTGGCGACGGCGACTTCGCGTTGGGCCGCGAGGAAAGCGATAACGCTGCCGCGATTGCGAAGGCTGCCAAGAGCCAACTCGCCAATCACAGCCGGATGGCACAGGAGACGATCATCCTCGATAATCTTGCGCAGCTCTGGATCGGCATGGCGGAAATGATCAATCCAAATCGAAGTGTCCGCCAGAATCACTTGGCCACGGCGCTCCGGCGTCGTGGGGCTGCCTCTGCCTCCGGCATGGTTCCCCCGAGCGCGATGAGGCGTTTTCCGGATTCCACCCGGACAAGTGTCTCCAACGCTTGGCGGACGAGAGCGGCAGTTTCTTTTGTGCCGGTCAGGGCCTTGGCTTTTTGCATGAGAGCGTCGTCGAGGTTGATAGTCGATCGCATCGTCCAGTTCCCTATTCTGACGCTTAAATAGCACCATTTGGTGCTGAAATCCATGCTTGGCTCGACCCCGATACGTCGGAAATTGTTAGAACCTTCAGCCTATTCAGCGATTGCGTCAGTGCCCGTTCGCCTCGGGCTGCAGATCGGCATCCGTCAGCGTCCCGTGGAAGGCGACGATGTCGTCGATCTCGGGATCGGTCAGCGCGGGCGCATCACCGGGTTTCCGGCCGAAGGGCGGGCAGCGGGATCTTCGCCTGATTGGCGCCGCGATCGACCCGGCCGTCCCAGGTCAGGCCGCCGGTCGGGCCGTTGTCGACGCTTTCGTCACCCTCGTCCTCGGAATCGTAATAGTGCTCGGTGAAGGCGGGCACGGCCTGCAGGTAGCGCAGCGTCGGAACGGCGCGCAGGCCCGGCCGGGCCATATGCTCGCCGCCCAATTCGACCGGCGCGGCCGATGCCGGGCCGAAAGCATGCGCCGGGTCATGGCAGGAGGCGCAGGCCTGCAGCCCGGAGGCCGACAGCGATGGATCCGAGAAAAGTTTGCGGCCGAGTGCGGTCAGCGTCTCGGCCCGGGCGAAGGCCTCGGCGCTGCCAAGGACGGCGATCCAGCCTATGCCGATCCCAATGCGGCAACGACCCTGCCGCCGCAACATGAAACCACCATCGGCGATCTCCTGTCGCTGAAGGGCGTCAGCTGGGCCTGGTAAAGCGGCGCCTGGCAGGCGGCCCTTGACGGCAAGAACGTCACGCCGGTGCCGAACTTTCAGTTCCACCACCAGCCCTTCAACTATTTCGCCAATTTCGCCCCCGGGCACCCCGGCGCGTGCCGAACATCTGAAGGATGGCGGCCTGGCCGGCGAGGCCTTCCTGAAAGATATCGACGGCGGCAAGCTGCCGGCCGTCTCCTTCTGCAAGCCGCAGGGCAACCTCAACGAACATGGCGGCTATGCCGATGTTTCGAGCGGCGACCAGCATCTTGCCGATATCGTCTCGCATCTCGAGAAGAGCCCGCAATGGGGCCATATGCTGGTCATCGTCACCTATGACGAGAATGGCGGTTTCTGGGATCACGTCGCGCCGCCGAAAGCCGACCGCTGGGGGCCCGGGCAACCGCATGGCCTTCGTCATCTCGCCCTTCGCCAGGGCTGGCACGGTCGATCACACCCAGCACGATACGACTTCGATCATCCGTCTGATCACCGCGCGCTACGATCTGCCGCCCGCGACACGGCGCTGCGCGCCAACGGCCAGCCGCCGCTGGGCGACCTCACAGCCGCGCTCGAGCTGACGCATTGACCGATTGCACGTGGCCCCGGTTTTAACTGGGGCCGCGCCGCCTTCAGGCTCTTCTTCACCGGCGCAGCAGCGGCCGCAAGGCGGCCTGCGTTTCCTTCAGCAGTTCGAGATAGCGCGCTTTCATCTCGGCGGCCGGGACGAGGGCGGCCGGCGCGCCGATATTGATCGCCGCGATCGTTTCGCCGCGGTCGTTTTCGATTGGGACGGCGATCGAGCAGAGGCCGATTTCCAGCTCCTGGTCGATGATGGCGTAGCCCTCGGCGCGCACCCGGCGGAATTCTTCGATCAGTTCTTCCGGGTCGGTCCTGGTCTTTGGCGTGTTTTGTTTGAGCTCGCTGCGGGCGAGGATGGCGCGCGCCTCGTTTTCGGAAAGGGCTGCCAGCAGCACCCGGCCCATCGAGGCGCAATAGGCGGGCAGGCGGCTGCCGGGGGTGAGATTGATCGACATGACCCGGCGCTGCGCGGCCCGGGCGATATAGACGATCTCGGTGCCGTCGAGCACCGAGGCCGAGGCGCTCTGGCCGGCCTGTTCCGAGAGATGATCGAGATGCGGCTGCAACAGCGCCGGCAGCGGTGTCGCCGCCAGATAGGCATGGCCGAGCCGCAATATCTTCGGCGTCAGCGTGAAGAACTTGCCATCGTAATCGGCATAACCGAGCTCGGCGAGCGTCAACAGCGAGCGGCGCACGGTGGCGCGGTCGAGCCCGGTCAGCTTAGCGGCTTCGGCGATCGACAGCCGCGGGCGCGTCTCGCCGAAGGCTTCGATGACTTTCAGGCCGCGGGCAAAGCCGCTGACGAAATCGGTTTCGCGCATGAATTCGCTTCTCCATTCAATTTCTTATTGTGTGCGATATACGAACAAAAGTCAAATAACGCACAAAAGATCTTGCCGCTGCTCCTGCTGCCTTCTATTCTAATGACAAGGAAGGGCTGAGGAGAGTTCCCCATGGACAAGACAATCGCGAGCACGGCGCAGGCCGTCTCCGAGATCGGCGACGGCGCCACCGTCATGATCGGCGGTTTCGGCGGCTCCGGCGCACCGATCGAGCTGATCCATGCCCTGATCGACAAGGGCCCGAAAAACTTGACTGTGATCAACAACAATGCCGGCAACGGCCGCATCGGCATCGCCGCAATGATCGATGCCGGCCTGGTCCGGAAAATGATCTGCTCCTTCCCGCGCTCCTCGGATCCGCGCGCCTTCACCGACAAATATCTGGCCGGCGAGATTGAGCTCGAACTGGTGCCCCAGGGAACGCTGGCCGAGCGCATCCGCGCCGGCGGCGCCGGCATTCCGGCCTTCTACACCCCGACCGGCTACGGCACCGAACTGGCCGAGGGCAAGGTCATCGCCGAATTCGACGGCCGCCACTATGTGCAGGAGCGCTGGCTGAAGGCCGATTTTGCGATCGTCAAGGCTCAGGTCGGCGACGTCCACGGCAACCTCACCTACAACAAGGCCGGCCGCAATTTTAATCCGCTGATGTGCATGGCGGCGGCCAGGACGATTGCCCAGGTCTCCTCGATCGTGCCGGCCGGCGGCATCGATCCCGAGCATGTGGTGACCCCCGGAATCTTCGTCGACCGTCTCGTCGCCGTCCCCCATCCCCAGCAGGAAGAAGAGCTCATCCGAGCCGGAGTGGCCTACGCATGACCGTCGATATCAGGGACGACATCAAACTTTCCAATGCGCAGATCGCCTGGCGCGTCGCCCAGGACATTGCCGACGGCGCCTATGTCAATCTCGGCATCGGCTTTCCCGAAATGGTCGCCCGCTATCAGCCGCCCGGCCGCCAGGCGATCTTCCACACCGAAAACGGCATCCTCAATTTTGGCGAGCCGCCAGCCGAAGGCGAAGAGGACTGGGATCTGATCAATGCCGGCAAGAAGGCGGTGACGCTGAAGCCGGGAGCCGCCTTCTTCCACCATGCCGACAGCTTCGCCATGGTGCGCGGCGGTCATCTCGATGTCGCGATCCTCGGCGCCTACCAGGTGGCGGAGAACGGCGATCTCGCCAACTGGCGGGTCGGCAGCAAGGGCGTGCCGGCGGTCGGCGGCGCCATGGACCTGGTGCATGGCGCCAAGCAGGTCTGCGTCATCACCGAGCACGTCACCAAGACAGGCGAGCCGAAGCTGGTGGAGAAATGCAGCTTTCCGCTGACGGGTGTGGCCTGCATCACCCGCGTCTATACCAGCCATGCCGTCATCGACATCGTCGACGGCCGTTTCGTCCTGCGCGAGAAGCTTGCCGCTATGTCGCTAGAGGAATTGCAGGCGATGACCGGCGCGGCCCTCCATCTCGAGGGGCCGGTGGCCGATCTCGTCGTCCCGAAACTCTAAAGGAAACGCCATGACCGAAGCCTTCATCTGCGACTATATCAGGACGCCGATCGGCCGCTTCGCCGGCGCGCTTTCTGGGGTGCGGGCCGACGATCTCGGCGCCATCCCGCTGAAAGCGCTGATGGCGCGCAACGGCAGCGTCGACTGGGAAGCCGTCGACGACGTGATCTTCGGCTGCGCCAACCAGGCGGGCGAGGACAACCGCAATGTCGCGCGCATGTCGGCGCTGCTCGCCGGCCTGCCGGTCGCGGTGCCGGGCACGACGATCAACCGGCTTTGCGGCTCCGGCATGGATGCGGTGATCACTGCGGCGCGCGCCATCCGCGCTGGCGAGGCGGAGCTGATGATCGCGGGCGGCGTCGAAAGCATGTCGCGCGCGCCCTTCGTTATGCCGAAGGCCGAGACGGCCTTTTCCCGGGCCGCCGAAATCCACGACACGACGATCGGCTGGCGTTTCGTCAACCCGATGATGAAGAAGCAGTACGGCGTCGATTCCATGCCAGAGACCGGTGAGAATGTCGCCGAGGACTACCATGTCAGCCGTGAGGACCAGGATGCCTTCGCGCTACGCAGCCAGACGAAGGCGGCGGCAGCACAGGCGAGCGGACGGCTGGCGAAGGAGATCATCCCGGTCACCATCCCGCAGCGCAAGGGCGAGCCCGTCATCGTCGACAAGGACGAGCATCCGCGCGCGACGACGATCGAGGCTCTGGCGAAACTTGGCACGCCATTCAAGAAGGAAGGCGGCACGGTGACGGCGGGCAATGCCTCCGGTGTCAATGACGGAGCGGCGGCGCTGATCGTCGCCTCGGGAGCGGCGGCGCGAAAATACGGCCTGACGCCGATTGCCCGCGTCCTCGGCGGCGCATCTGCCGCCGTTCCGCCACGGGTGATGGGCGTAGGGCCGATCCCGGCCTCGCGCAAGCTGATGGCGCGGCTCGGCCTGATCCAGGAGCAGTTCGACGTCATCGAACTCAACGAGGCCTTTGCTAGCCAGGGGTTGGCGGTGCTACGCGAACTCGGCATTGTCGATGACGATCAACGGGTGAACCGCAATGGCGGCGCGATCGCGCTCGGCCATCCGCTCGGCATGTCGGGCGCCCGGATCACCGGCACGGCGGCGCTGGAGCTTGCCGAAACCGGCGGACGGTATTCACTGTCGACCATGTGCATCGGTGTCGGGCAGGGGATTGCGATCGCGCTCGAGAGGGTTTGAGCGCAAAACCGACGCTTGATATCGAGAGGCGCCGCATCTCCAGCTGAAGGTGCTCCGTTGCCGCGGCACATCATTTCAGACGCGAAATCCTATCACGGGAGATGGATTCCGGTTGCGCGCATGGGTCATGGGCAGTGGGAAAGCAGGTCCTTTCAGTCTGAAAGCGTGGGCAATCTTGCAGCGCTTCAGCCCTCGAGCACGCTTTCCTGACGCCGTCGCAATGAGTTGAAGACCGTGTGCGGGAGCCGTAGTTTAGGATCCTCGGAAAAACGCCGGCTCAACGCATCGAAATCTGCATCTGGATCGGCCGTAATCAAAGCGACCTCGTCAAAGAAATCCAGTTCGGAATGCGAAAGCGTCGCATTTAACGCGGGTTGCGCTCCCCAAACGTCCCAAGGCAGGATTTCGCGACCGTTGAGAGTGGCGAGATCTCGGATCAGGTTACCGGCGATGAACCACAGACCACGAAGCTGCTCAAACTCGATGCCGAACAGATTTGGATCGAGTTCTCCGCTGCGGCATCTGCGCCAGGCCTCGGAAGCGGTCAGGAATTGGGCGCGCGGAACGTCATGGATGTCGAAACGAATTCCGAGATTGCGGATGAAACCCCCGTCGAGCTGGCTGTCCAGCAGGGCCCAGCGCCCATCAGCCGCTTTCCAATACTCACATACCCAATGATCCTCGAACTTGCCCGGATTGAAGTAAGTGGCGAAGCCTCCGCGGCCACGGGCGGGAATTCCGTGCTGCCGAAGGATTGCGACGGACAGCAACATGTAATGGCGGCAGATTCCGACCAGACGCTTCTGGGGCGGCCGGGCGACGGAGAGCGGACGGTCGTCGAGCACCAGCAACGCATCGAGCATCTTCTCCAACGGCCGGACGTGGCTTTCGCCGCGGCGCGCTTCGGGAACCTTGTAACCGTAGAATGGTTCTGCGGCGTGCTCGTAGATCAGCAAAGCCTGCGCCGTGTGGGCAACGCCGGCCGGATCGGACGGCAGTATGTCGAGGAGCGCAGAATGGCGGCCGGGCGCGCTAAAGGCAGAATGCCTTGTATAATGTTCATGCTTGCAATGCTGCGCGCCATCATTGCCCGCGCAAGGGGCGGAAAGGGCCTTGGCGTTCATGATAAACCTCCTGCGGATGGACTGCCGGTACGCCTGTTCTGCCATGGGCTCTGAAGGGGTGCTTGATCCTGGTTGCTGACGTTTGCGCCTTATTCGCCCCTGGAGCTTTGTGAAGACAGCGCGCTGTTCGCTCCCGGCAGGGCGCATCGTAACCGGCACGATATAACCGGCCGCGCTATGAAACGCGCGGAACGTTGCGTGCCGCGATCTCCTTCGATAAAAACCCGGCATGCTGATCCGACTCGCAAACGACGACGACCGAAGCGCGATCTGGCGGATCATCGGCCCGACGATCCGCGCCGGCGAGACCTATGCGCTCGATCGCGATCTTTCCGAAGTCGATGCGCTCGCCTACTGGATGGGAGCGGACCGCGAGACCTTCGTCGCGGAAGAGGATGGCATTATCCTCGGCACCTATTACATCAAGGCCAATCAGGCGGGCGGCGGGCGCCACGTCTGCAATTGCGGCTACATGACCGATCCCGCCGCAAGAGGCCGCGGCGTCGCCCGCCGCATGCATGAACATTCGCTGCAGCATGCCCGCTTGCGGGGTTTTCGGGCCATGCAGTTCAACTTCGTCGTCAGCAGCAATCGCCGCGCCGTCGCGCTGTGGCAATCGCTCGGCTTCGACATCGTCGGCCGGCTGCCCGGCGTCTTCCTTCATCCGACCGAGGGCTATGTCGACGCCTTGGTGATGTTCCGCACTCTCTAAACGGCACGTGGAAAAAAGATGTAAGCGCGCTGTCGAAATCGCAGCGGTTCAAACGTCTTTAATCGCAAGGCGCGGAACCGGCGGACCGGCTGCACGCGCCGCGATCACTCTGTCGGCATGGAGGTATGAAGCCATGAGTGTTTCCTATCGTTGGGTCATCGTCGCAGTCGGCGCCCTGATGTCGTGCGTCGCCATCGGCGCAATGTTCTCGCTGGCGATTTTCCAGGAGCCGATCGCCACCGCGACCGGCTGGTCGCATGTCGGGATTGCCAGCGCCATGACGCTGAATTTCCTCGTCATGGGTCTCGGCGGTTTCCTCTGGGGGGCGGCAAGCGACCGTTTCGGGCCGCGCCTCGTCGTGCTGGTCGGCTCGGTGTTGCTCGGCCTGGCGCTGGTGTTCGCCAGCCGCACCGCAACGCTCATCGAATTCCAGCTGACCTATGGCATCCTGGTCGGACTGGCCGCCAGCGCCTTTTTCGCGCCGATGATCGCCGCGACCACCGCCTGGTTCGACGTCAACCGCGGTCTTGCCGTATCACTCGTATCGGCCGGCATGGGGGTGGCGCCGATGACCATCTCGCCCTTCGCCCGCTGGCTGATCTCGGCCTATGAATGGCGCCCCGCCATGTTGATCATCGGCGTCGCCACCTGGGTGCTGCTGGTGCCGGCCGCGCTGCTGGTCAGGCGCCCGCCTGCCGAGAGCGTCGATGCCGGCACGGAGTTTGCCGCGGCGGGCGCTCGGCCGCAGCTGTCGAAAGTCTTCCGGTCGCCGCAATTCATCGTGCTCGGCCTCACCTTCTTTGCCTGCTGTGCGGCCCATTCCGGGCCGATCTTCCACATGGTCAACTATGCGACGATCTGCGGCGTCGCGCCGATGGCGGCCGTCAGCATCTACAGTGTCGAAGGCCTGGCGGGCCTCGGCGGCCGGCTGCTCTATGGCAGCCTCGCCGACAGGCTCGGCGTGAAGCCGGTCCTGGTCGCCGGCCTCCTCGTGCAGGCGGCCGCGCTCGCGACCTATCTCCTGGTCAGCGAGCTGACGGAGTTCTATGCGCTCGCCATCGTCTTCGGCAGTGCCTATGGCGGCGTAATGCCGCTCTATGCGGTGCTGGCGCGGGAATATTTCGGCCAGCGCATCATCGGCACCGTGCTGGGCGCGGCGACGATGCTCTCCAGCCTCGGCATGGCCTTCGGCCCTCTGATCGGCGGCTGGATCTTCGATACGTTCGCTAATTATTCCTGGCTGTTCATCGGTTCTGCGATGGTTGGGCTCGGGGCTGCGGCAATCGCGCTGGCATTTCCGCCGCTTGTCCGGCGGGAGCAGGAGGCGGTTTTCGGTGTGTCGTCTTGAGGAGTCTCCAATCAAGGAAGTCTGCAAGACCAGTCTCAAGAAAGAACCCTCCCCAATCCCTCCCGATAAGGGGGAGGGGCTGAGCTCTCGCTGTATGGGGCCAAACAGCGAAACTTTTCTGCAGATGAAACGGTGAAATGGTACGCAGTTGCGGCACTTTGGTCCCTTCCCTTGTGGGGAGGGGTCTTTGGCCCGAACCGGCCAGCCATGACATCTTCCAGGACGCAAATCTCCGGCTTTCGTGCATTGCCCTTCCCCGATTTCGGCTGATAGACTTCCCCCATCTGTTTCATCACCTATGTCCTTGGTTTTCGGGAGGCTTCTTGGCCATGACAGAACTTGCTCAATTGCTCGCATCCATCAATCTGCCGGATCTCGCCGGCAAGGCCGTGCTGATCACCGGCGCCTCGACCGGGATCGGCGCGGCGCTCGCCCGCGCCTTTGCGGCTCAAGGCTGCAAGGTCGGGGTGCATTACAACGCCAGCCGTGAACCGGCCGAGAAGCTCGCCGAGGAAATCCGAGCCGCCGGCGGTACGGTGCATCTGATCCAGGGCGACGTGTCGAGGGAAGGCGAGACCGAGCGTGTCGTCGAGGAGACGGCGAAGACCTTCGGCCATCTCGACGGGCTGATCAACAATGCCGGCGGCATGCTGGGGCGCAAGCCAACCTCCGAATATACCGACGCCCATTATGCCGCGGTGATGGACCTCAACGCCCGCTCGGTGCTGGCGGCGACGCGCGCGGCCCATCCCTGGCTGAAAAAGCAGGGCGGCTTCATCATCAACACCACCTCGATCGCCGCCCGCAACGGCGGCGGCAATGGCGCGGTCCTCTACGCCGCCTCCAAGGGCTTCGTCTCGACCATCACCCGCGGCCATGCCAAGGAGTTCGTCGCCGACAGGATCCGCGTCAACGCGGTGGCGCCGGGCGTGATCGCCACGCCCTTCCACGAGCGCTATACCAATGACGAGCAGATGGAGTTGCAACGCAAATCGATTCCGATGGGCTTCGTCGGCACATCGGAGGATTGCGTCGGGGCCTATCTCTTCCTCGCTTCGCCAACACTTTCGGGCTACATCACCGGCCAGGTCATCGAGGTCAACGGCGGCCAACTGATGCCGTAAACGCTTCGATCGGCAAACGACAGCATCCGCTTTTGCCTAGGGCTACGGAACTTTCGAACCACCTTCACGTTTCCCGCTTGGTCTTTTCATCAAGCGGGGCGCCATGAGCTTTTCCTTTTCGGAACTCGACTTCCTCAAGCCGGAGCTGGGGGCGGAGTATACGGGTTCCGGTACTCATTTCGCCGTCTTCTCGGCGCATGCGCAACAGATCGAGCTCTGCCTGTTTTCCCCTGACGGAAAAGATGAGATCGCCCGGCTGCCCTTGCCCAAACGCGAGGGCGACATCTGGTCGGGCTATATAGCCGGTATCGGACCGGGCACCGTCTATGGCTATCGCGCCCATGGCCCCTATGATCCGGGTGCCGGCCATCGCTTTAATCCGAACAAGCTGCTGCTCGACCCCTATGCCAAGCAGGTGACGGGCGAACTGCAATGGCACGATGCACTCTTCGGCTATCGGATCGGCGAGGACGATCTTTCCTTCGACGACCGCGACAGCGCGCCCTTCATGGTCAAGGGCGTCGTCCAGGATCCCGACTTCGACTGGGCAGGCGAAGAGGCGATCCGGCGGCCGTGGCCGGATACGATCATCTACGAGGCGCATGTGCGCGGCCTGATGATGACGCATCCGAAAGTGCCGGACCGGCTGCGCGGCACCTTTCTCGGCATGTGCAGCGATCCGATCATCGATCATCTCGTCGGACTTGGCGTCTCGGCGATCGAGCTGCTGCCGATCCAGTATTTCCTCGACGACCGCTATCTCCTCGAAAAGAATCTGAGGAATTATTGGGGTTATCAGACGCTCGGCTTCTTCGCGCCGCAGGCGCGCTATCTCTCAAGTGACAAGATCACCGAAATCAAGACCATGGTGAAGAGGTTCCATGCGGCCGGCATCGAGGTCATCATGGACGTGGTCTACAACCATACGGCCGAAGGCAGCGAGAAAGGGCCGACGCTCTCCTTCCGTGGGCTCGACAATGCGAGCTATTACATCCTCTCTCCCGACGATCCCCGCCACACTTTCGATACGACGGGGACCGGCAACACGCTGAATGTCGCCAATCCGATGGTGATGCGCATGGTGCTCGACAGCCTGCGCTATTGGGTCGGCGTCATGCATATCGACGGCTTCCGTTTCGATCTTGCCAGCACGCTCGGCCGACAGGATCTGGAATTCGACCGTCAGGGCCTGTTCTTCGGCGCCATCCGTCAGGATCCGATCCTTGCCGGCGTCAAGCTGATCGCCGAACCCTGGGATATTGGCGCGGGCGGTTATCAGGTCGGCGGTTTCCCACATCCCTTCCGCGAGTGGAACGACAAGTTCCGCGATGACGTGCGCCGTTTCTGGAAGGGCGACGGCGGCATGGTGTCGGAGCTGGCGGCGCGCATCACCGGTTCGGCGCCGCAATTCAATCATTCCGATCGGGGCGCGACCTCCTCGATCAATCTTTTGTCTGCCCATGATGGCTTCACGCTGATGGATACGGTGTCCTTCGACGGCAAGCACAACGAGGCAAACGGCGAGGATAACCGCGACGGGCATTCCGACAATCATTCCGACAATATGGGGGTCGAGGGTGCGACCGATGATTTCGAGATAAACGCGGCACGCGCACGCCGACGGCGCAACATGATGGCGACGCTGATGCTGTCACAGGGCGTGCCGATGATTTTGGCCGGCGACGAGCTCGGCAACAGCCAGGGCGGCAACAACAACGCCTATTGCCAGGACAACGAGATCGGCTGGACGAGCTGGGACGGGCTGGA